>JBBQJN010000276.1:0-4934 GCA_038325945.1 Burkholderiales bacterium
GACGGCGGCCAGCGGCTCACCGGCGTGCTCACCCATGCCGGCGCCAGCTACCAGTGCAGCACACCCGAGACGCTGGCCGCCATCGCCGAGCAGGAGCGGGCGCTGTGCGTGCGCGCCGCAGAACGTGTACGCGAAGCCGGCCTGCCTTGCCCGGTGGTCAGCGTTGGGTCCACGCCCACCGCCTTGTCGGCGCAGCGGCTTGACGGCGTCACCGAGGTGCGCGCCGGCGTCTACGTCTTCATGGACCTGGTGATGTGCAACATCGGCGTCTGCAGCACCGACGACGTGGCGCTGAGCGTGCTGGCCACGGTGATCGGCCACCAGCTCGACAAGGGCTGGGTGCTGGTAGACGCCGGCTGGATGGCGATGAGCCGCGACCGTGGCACCCAGGCCCAGACGCACGACTATGGCTACGGCCAGGTCTGCGACGCCGAGGCGCGCCCGCTGGCCGGCTGGATCATGAGCGGCGCCAACCAGGAACACGGCATCCTGTCCAACGAAGCCGCCGCTGCGGCCGGCACGCTGGGCAACATCGAGCGCGACTTCCCCGTCGGCACCCTGCTGCGCGTAATGCCCAACCACGCCTGCGCCACGGCGGCGCAGTTTGGCCATTACCACGCGCTGGACGCCGACGGCGGTAAGCAAGTGTGGCCGCGTTGGAACCACTGGTAGGGCGGCGCCGAGGACGGTTCTCCGGCGGGCGCGCCATGCCGCAGTGCTCAGCCGTCTGTCAACGGCCCGATCGCTGTGCGGCGGGCGCCGCGCGGCCAGCTGGCGGCGGCCAGCCAGGCCTGGGCGCGTGAGGTCGCCTGGGCCGCCAGTGCCCGGTCGTGGCCGCGCAGCGCCGCAGCCAGCGTGTACCAGACCTCGGCCGGGTGGCTGCCAGCCTGCAGGCCTTCGCTGATGCTGGGCATCAGGGCCCGCGCCTCGGCGGCTGCGCGCGCCGGGTCCAAGCTCAGCCGGCAGGCCACCGCCCGCAGCGCCAGGCTGCGTGCGGTGGCCGGCGCACCGGCGGCCAACTCCACGGCGGTCAGCCGGTCCAGCCGCTCAGCGGCCTCGGCGGGCGGATCCCAGCGGCTCCACTCGCGGTAGAGCTGGGCGTCCTCGCGCAGGGCCGGCTGCACCCGGCCCAGGTCCGCCAAGGCGGCCTGCGCACCTGCGGCGCCGGCGGCGGCACGCGCCAGCGCCGTCTGCACACGCAGGGCCATCGGCCACGCCGGATCGTCAGCATCCAGCACCGCCAGCGCCTTGCGCGGCCAGCCCAGCCACAGGTGCAGCTGGGCCAGCCCGGTGCGGGCCATGGCGCCGGCCACGCCGGCGGTGCCCGGCGTGGCCAACGGCGCCATGGCCTGCAACGCCTGCGCCAGCCGGCCTTGGTGGGCCCAGGCCCGGGCGCGCATCGACAGCGCCATCACCGCTGATGGCGCATCGCTGATGGCCATCGCGGCAAAGCTGACCAGCGCCTCGTCGGCGGCCGCCAGCGCGGCGTCCACCTGGCCCGCCGTCTGGCACAACACCGCCAAGTTGGCGGCGCATTCGGCACGGTGAAAACCCCCCGCATACTGCCGCGCCACCTGCAGCGCCTGACGCTGCACGGCCACCGCCTCGGCACGGCGCCCGGCGCCGTGCAAGGCGTGGGCCAGCGTGCCCAGGGCTTCGAGCTGCGGCTCCGGCTGGGCCAGCGCCAGGGCGCTGTCGCAGGCCTCGCGCAGCGACAGCAGCGCCTGCGCGTGCTGCCCCGTCATCGCTGCCGCCCGGCCGTACAGCAGCCGCGCCTGCTGATGGGTGCGCGTGCCATCGCCGGCTTGCGTGATGGCAGCCTCGGCCAGCTGCATCACGTCGCCATAGCGCAGCTGGTTGAACGCCAGCGTGCCTTGCAGCATCAGCAACCGCGCGCGCGCTGGGCCGTGGTGGCCCTCGACCAACAGGCGCTCCAGTTCGGGTGCCACCGCGGCCGGGCCCAAGCGCAGCGAGCGCGCGGTCAGCGCGTCGATGGTGTCGTCGAGTGCAGCGTCTGCAGCCCCAGCCTGCGCATGCGCTGCGGCGGCCTGCAACAGCAGCGATTCCCATTCGGCCAAGCGCCCGGCGCGCGACGCCGCCAGGGCCGCACGGCGCCAGGCCTGGGCCGCCTCGGGCCACTGTCGGGCCGCCTGCCAATGTGCGGCGGCCACGGCCGGCTCAACGCCGGGCTCGTCACGCATGGCGCGCGCCAAAGCCAGATGCCAGGCCTGCTGCGCCGTGGCCGGCGTTGTGCGCAGCACACATTCGCGCAGCAGATCGTGGGCGATCTCGCCGCTGGGCTGCACCAGCTGCGCCGCTGCCAGCTTCGACCAGGCTTCGGCCAGTGCCGGCAAGGGCTGCTGCAGCGCCTGGGCGGCCAGCGCCAGCCGCAGGCTGCCGCCGGCCACCGCCAGCAGTTGCAGCAAGGCCTGGGCCACCGCCGGCAACGTGGCCAGTCGGTGACCGATCAAGGTATCGACGGCCGGCGGCAGCGGCAGCGGGCCTTCACCGACTGGCTCACCCGACAGCAGCAGGCTCTTCAGCGTCTCCAGCAGCAAAAAGGGCTGGCCGCCGGTGTGCCGCACCAGGCTCTGCACAAACAGCTCGGGCAGCGCCGACCAGCCTGGCAGCTGCAGGCTGTGCAGCAGTTGATGCACCTCGTCCAGCGTCAGTGCCGGCAGCCAAAGCCGCTCGGCGCGCTGCGAGTCACCCAGCCAGGCCGCCAGATCGGCCGTGCCCGGCGCGGCCGGGCGCGCGGCAAACACGCCGCGCAGCCCGGCCAGTTGCTCGCTGCCCAGCAGCCAGCGCAGCAGCTCCAGGCTGGCGGTGTCGGCCAGGTGCAGATCGTCCAGCGCCCAGACGCGCAGGCCTTGCGCTACACAGCCGACTACCGCCGTCTCAACGGCCTGCCAGAGCTGGCGCTGGTCGGCCTCGCCAGCCGCAGCCAGGCCCAGACCGGGCAGCAAACGCGCCAGCTCGCCGCGCACGGCCGGCGCCAGCGGTGGCGCAAATCGGTCCAGCGCCTGGCCCAGCCAGTTGCTGATCGTGCTGTAAGGCTGGGCCGCGTCACCCGAGCGGGCCCGCGTCACCAGCGCAGCGCCGTGGTCTTGCAGCAGGGCCTCCAACAGCCGGCTCTTGCCCTGGCCGCCGTCGCCCAGCAGCAGCACCGGCCGGCCAGCGCCCCAGGCGGCGCGCGCACTGGCCAGCAGTCGCTCGCGGCCAATCAGGCGCGGTGGCCGCAGCAGGGCGGTGGGCAGCGTCGGCGTTGTTGTCGCTGCCGCCGGCGCAGGCTCGGCGCGCTCCACGGTGTCAAGCCAGGCAAGGGTCTCGGCGCTAGGGCGCAGCCCATGTTCACGGCACACCTGCTGCTCGAAGCGCTCAAACGCCGCGATGGCCGCAGCCCGGTCGCCCTGCAGCCAGTGCAGCCGCATCAAGCGCCGCCAGGCATGCTCGGTCAACGAACACAGGGCGACGATTTGCGCACACAGCGCGATCGCTTGCGACAAGTCGCCCCGGGTCTCCAGCAGTGCGGCTTGGCTGGCCCAGCCCTGGACCTGGCGTTGGGCGATGCGCTCGCGCGCCTGCTGCAGCCAGCGGTCGATCTCGTCGAGTGGACCCAGGTCGCAACCTGCCAGCAATTCGCCTTCGGCCAGCAGCGGATCGGCCAGCAGATCGACCGTGACACCGCCGGCCAGTTGCAGCATGGCGCCGGATTCGACCGTCACATGCCCGGTGCTGCGGCGCAGCTGAAACAGCCGCTGACGCAGGCTCAGGCCGAGCTGGCGGGCCGAGGCGGCCGGCCAAAGCCAGGCGCCGATGCGCTCGCGTGATTGCGGGCCTTCCAACGCCAACAATGCCAGCAGGGCAGCGTCACGGGCGGCCAACGGGCGCGGCTCGGCACCGGGCCGCTGCCAGCGCGGTGCGCCCAGCAACTGCAGGTGGAGGGTGTCTGGCTGGCCGTCTCGGATCCGGGGCATGCCCCAGATGATCGCCCATCAGCGGCAGCCGCCCGTTATGAGTCGCTCAGACTCGGGGGCGGCGGCGCAGCCACAGCCCGATCGCGGCCAACCCGGCCAGCATCGACGCCAGCGTGGCGGGCTCGGGCACCGCGGCGACGGTGTTGTGCAGGGTCAGGGTGTAGTCCCAGGCGTTGCCGGTGACCGCGGTCTGGGTACGGAAGATGTCATTGGGCGTGTTGCGCAACCGGTAGAGCCCGGCGACCAGCACACCGCTGTTGCTGATGCCGATACCTTGGCCAGGGCTGATGACGGCCGCCGCAGCAACCCAGTCGGCACCCGCCCAGCGAGACATCTGCAGACTCTGACCGCCAAAGGTCTCGCCTGTAAAGCTGTACGGGGTGTCAGCGTCAAGCGTGAACTCGAAGGTCTGCCAGTTCTTCGAGGTGTAGCTCTGGGAAGCCGGCGATCCACTGATGGGGATGGTGGAGGTGACCCAGGTCGATTGCATGCTCACATCCAGCGCGCCCGACGCCTGCAGCACCGCATCGCTGCCCAGGGTGCGGAAGTTGAAGTCCTGGCGCTGATCCCAGTCGGCGCCGAAGGTCACTGAGAAGACGCTGAACTGGTCGGATCCGGAATCGGCGCCTTTCACCTCGATCAAGCCGGTGTGCAGGTCGGTGATCGGCAGCAGGCTGCCGTCGGAAAATTCAACCGCGGTCGGCCCATGGCCGCCGAAGAACTTGATGTGGCTGATCGACTCCCGGAGGTTGAGCGTGGCGGTGCCGGCGAGTGCCGGCGCGGTCATGACCGCAGTCATGGCCGCGGCAAGCGCGGCGGCGAACAAGCTTGAGGTTCTGGTCATTTGAGGCTCCTGTCAGCACAAGGCGCACTGCAGGTGGCGCCGTTGGTGACGGTTGTAGTCGGCGGGCGTTAGGGGGGCGTTAGTAAGCGGCCGGCGAGATCCCCATGTACTAC
>JBBQJN010000277.1:0-4928 GCA_038325945.1 Burkholderiales bacterium
CGCGGTGCCGGGGCTGGACCTGATCGTCGGCGGCCACAGCCAGAACCCGGTGTGCATGGTGGCCGAGAACATCCGCAACAACGTCTACCTGCCCGGCCAGCCCTGCGCGCCCGACCGCCAGAACGGCGCCTGGATCGTGCAAGCCCATGAGTGGGGCAAGTACGTCGGCCGCGCTGACTTTGTCATCGACGGTGGCAAGGTTGAGCTCAAGCGCTACCAGCTGCTGCCGGTGAACATGAAGCTGCGCGCCGCCGACGGCAAGAAGACGCCGGCCGGCGAAGTGATCGCCGAGGATGCCGCGCTGCGCAGCTTTTTGCAGCCGTTCCAGGACCAGGGCCAGGGCAAGCTGTCGGTGCCGGTGGGCAGCGCTGACGGTATCTTTGACGGCGACCGCGTGCGCGTGCGCCAGCAGCCCACCAACCTGGGCCAGCTGATCGCCCGCGCCATGATGGAGCGTGTGGGTGCCGACCTCGCGCTGCTCAACTCGGGCGGCGTGCGCGACTCGCTGCCGGCCGGCCAGATCACTTACCGCGACGTGCTCAAGGTGCAACCCTTCGCCAACACCGTGGCGGTGGTCACGCTCAGCGGCGTCGAGTTGATGGACTACCTGCGCGCCGCGGCCAAGATGACGCCGGGCTCGGGTGCCTTTCCGCAGACCGCGGGCATCGAGCTGGAGATCGAGCGTGGCGTGATCAAGGAGGCGCGCATCGGCGGCCTGCCGATCGAATCTCAGCGGCGCTACCGGCTGTCGATCAGCAACTTCACGGCGGGCGGCGGCGATGGTTATCCCAAGCTGAACAACCATCCGGGCTATGTCGACAGCGGTTTCAACGATGCCGATGTGCTGCGTGCCTTCATCAGCCGCCGCAGCCCGCTGAAGGCGGCCGACTTTGCACCTGGCGACGCGGTGACGCGGCGCTGAGCTGGCGCTGCGAAGCCGGAGCCACCCGCACCACCGCGCCCCTTGGCCGCCGCCTTCGCTGGATCGAGACGCCATGATGCTGCCCGCCGAAATCATCCGCGCCAAGCGTGATCGCCAGCCACTGGCCGAGACGCAGATCCAGGCCTTTGTGCGCGGCCTGGTCGATGAGTCCTGGAGCGAAGGCCAGGTGGCCGCGCTGGCGATGGCGGTGTTGCTCAATGGCATGGACCGCGCCGAGTGCGTGGCGCTGACGCGGGCGATGATGCACTCGGGCCAGGTGCTGCGATGGGACGATGCCGGGCTGGCCGGGCCGGTGGTCGATAAGCATTCGACCGGCGGCGTCGGCGACAAGGTCAGCCTGCTGCTGGCGCCCATCGTCGCCGCCTGCGGCGGTGTGGTGCCGATGGTCAGTGGCCGCGGCCTGGGCCATACCGGCGGCACGCTGGACAAGATGCAGGCGCTGCCGGGTTACGACGTGGCGCCGGCGCAGGATCGCTTGCTGCAAGTGCTGCGCCGCGCCGGCTGCGCCATCATCGGCGCCAGCGCCGACTTGGCGCCGGCCGACCGGCGGCTTTATGCCATCCGCGATGTCACCGCCACCGTCGAATCGGTGCCGCTGATCACCGCCAGCATCCTCAGCAAGAAGCTGGCGGCCGGCCTGGGCAGCCTGGTGATGGATGTCAAACTGGGCAATGGTGCCTTCATGCAAGACCTGGCGCAGGCCCGCACTTTGGCCGACAGCCTGGTGGCGGTGGCCGCCGGCGCCGGCCTGCCTTGTCGAGCGCTTATCACCGACATGAACCAGGTGCTGGGCCTCACCGCCGGCAATGCGCTGGAGGTGGCCGAGAGCATCAACGTCCTGACCGGCAAGCAGCAAGAGCCCAGGCTGCGCGAGCTGACGCTGGCACTGGCCGCGCAGATGCTGCACGGCGCCGGCCTGGCCGACAGCGTGGCGGCCGGGCTGGCGCTGGCCGAGGCCGCGCTCACCGATGGCCGCGCCGCGGAACACTTCGCCCGCATGGTGGCTGGCCTGGGCGGCCCGCCCGATGTGCTGACCGATGCCCAACTTGCCGAGGCGCCGGTGGTGATCGATCTGCCGGCGCCGCGCGACGGCGTGCTCGCGGCGATGGACACCCGCGCCATCGACTTGGCGGTGGTGTCGCTCGGCGGCGGCCGGCGCCGGGCCAGCGACAGGGTCGATGCCCGCGTCGGCTTCAGCGAGCTGCGGCCCTTGGGCACGGTGCTGCGCGCCGGCGAGCCGTTGCTGCGCGTGCATGCGGCCACGGCCGACGCTGCGCACGCCGCCAGCCAGGCCGTTTTGGCAGCGATCACGCTGGCCGAGCGGGCACCGCCGGTGTCGCCGGTTGTGGTTGGGGCCCTGCTGCCCGCCGGCCCGCCCGCTTGAATTCCCCGACACTGACCACAGCGCTTCTGGCCTGGCGTTGCCTTAGACTCCGCTGCCCCTTTCCTGGCCGGCTGTTTTGCGGCCGGTCTTTCATCCTGGAGACAAGACCCATGAACCCGATCCGCACTCTCACCGCTGCCGCCCTGGCCTGCGGTCTGTCACTGGCACTGGCGCTGCCCGCGCTGGCCCAGACCAACATGAAGATCAACATCTCGGTGGGCCAGAACTCGCACCAGGGCGTGGCGATCGACACCTTTGCCAAGGAAGTGGAGCGCCGCACCAATGGCCGCTACAAGGTGCAGGCCTTCTACTCGGGTTCATTGGGCGGCGAGCGTGAGTCGATCGAGGCGGTGCAGCTCGGCACCCAGGAGCTGACCTTCAGCTCCAGCGGCCCGGTGCCCAACTTCGTGCCCGACGCCCGCATCCTGGACATCCCCTTCCTGTTCCGGGACAAGGCCCACGCCCGCGCCGTGCTCGACGGCCCGATCGGCCAGGAGATGCTGACCAAGTTCGACAGCAAGGGCTTCAAGGCGCTGGCCTGGGGCGAAAACGGCGTGCGCCACATGACCAACAGCAAGCGCTCGGTGAATGCGCCCGAAGACCTGAAGGGTCTGAAGATGCGCACCATGGAGAACCCGGTGCACGTGGCGGCCTACAAGGGCTTCGGCATCGTCACCACGCCGATGGCCTTTCCGGAGGTCTTCACCGCGCTGCAGCAGGGCACGGTCGATGGCCAGGAGAACCCGCTGTCGGTGATCATGGCGGCCAAGTTCGACCAGGTGCAGAAGCACTTGACGCTGACCGGCCATGTCTACTCGCCGGCCATCTTCCTGATGAACAAGGCCAACTTCGACAAGCTCAGCGCCGCCGACAAGCAGGCCTTCATCGAGTCCGCCAAGGAGGGTGTCAAGGTCAACCGCGCGCGTGTCGACGAAGACGATGCCAAGGGCGTGGCCGAGTTGCGCAGCAAGGGCATGACGGTGGTCGAGAACGTAGACAAGGCCAAGTTTGTGGCCGCGCTGGCGCCGGTGTATGCCGAGTTCGACAAGCAGTTCGGCAAGCCCAACATCGACGCCATCCGCAACGTCAAGTAAGCCTGCGCGCCGCGCCGGGCCATGAAGCAGACCTTCCTCAAAGTTGAACGGGTCACCACCGGCTTGGCCATGGCGCTGGCCTGCGCCATGCTGGTGGTGGCCAGTTCGCTGGGCATGTTCCAGATCATCACCCGCTTCGTGCTCGAGCGTCCGGCCGAGTGGACCGAGGTGCTGATCCGCTTCAGCCTGATCTGGATGGTGTTCCTCGGCGTGCCGATGGCGTTTCGCCAGGGCGCGATGGTCAGCGTGGACGTGCTCTACCGCTGGAGCCCGCCGCGCATCAAGCGGCTGCTCGACTGGGTGGTGGCCGGCGCGGCACTGCTGCTGATCTTCGTCATCGTCTGGTGGGGCTGGGACTATGCCAACCGCGGCAAGGTGCAGAGCATGATCGGCCTGGAGGGCGTGACCATGTTCTGGGCCTACCTGGCGATGCCGGTGGGCGGCGTCTTCAGCGCCATCGCCATCGCGGGCAACCTGGCCGATCCGCAGCGGCTGGAACTGGAGACCGCAGTATGAGCGCGCCGGGCCGCTCCCAAGCGCGAATGCCGCAGCGCGAAGCGCGGAGGCTTGTCCAGTGAGCGCGGTGATGCTGCTGACAATGGTGTTGTGCTTTGCACTCACCGTCTCGGTCGCGGTGTCGATCGGCCTGTCGGCGATCCTGGGCATCCAGATCGGCAACCTGAACATGCTGATCTCGGTTAAGGAGATGTTTTCCTCGATCAACAGGTTTCCGCTGGCCGCGATCCCCTTTTTCATCCTCGCCGGCAACCTGATGGAAACCGGCGGCATCTCGCGCCGGCTGGTTGAATTTGCCAAGAGCCTGGTCGGCGGCGTGCAGGGCGGCCTGCCGATGACCTGCGTGCTGACCTGCATGATCTTCGCCGCAGTGTCGGGCTCGTCGGTGGCCACCACTTTTGCCATCGGCGCGATCCTGATCCCGGCGCTGCTGCAGCATGGTTATCCACGGCCTTTTGCCGCCGCGCTGCAGGCCACCAGCGCCGAACTCGGCGTGGTCATCCCGCCGTCGATCCCGCTGATCCTTTACGGCGTCAGCGCCGAAGTCTCGATCGGCGAGTTGTTCATCGCCGGCTTCGGCCCCGGCTTGTTGATCGGCTGCGCCTTGATGCTGTTCGTCTGGGTCTACTGCAAGATCAAGGGCTGGGGCAAGAACGACGGCGACGGCCGGCTCGGCGTGGGCCGCGCCACCTGGCAGGCCGGCTGGGCGTTGCTGATGCCGGTGATCATCCTGGGTGGTATCTACGGCGGCGTGTTCACGCCCACCGAAGCCTCGGCAGTGGCGGTGTTCTATGCGCTGATCGTCGGTGGGGTGATCTACCGCGAAATCAAATTCAGCGACCTGGCCCACATCCTGCGCAAGTCGGTGATGTCGAGCGCGGTGATCATGTTCATCATCGCCAATGCCGGCTTGTTTGCCTTTCTGATCACCCGCGCCGGCGTGCCCGACGCCATCGGCCACTGGCTGCAAGAGGTGCTGCAATCACCGGCC
>JBBQJN010000278.1:0-4885 GCA_038325945.1 Burkholderiales bacterium
CCGGCCCACCTGGCAGCTGCGGTGGGCACGCCGGTGCTCAGCGTGCTGGGCCCGACCAAACCCGAGCAATGGGCGCCCTGGGGGCCGCAGGTGCAGGTATTGCGGCATTGGCCGCGCTGGCCGACGGTGGACGAGGCGATGCAACTGACCGAGGCGCGGCTGGCCGAGGCCAGGCTGGCCGCCGCGCCGCCGGGCTGAAGCGCCGCATGACGGCGCCGCTGCACATCGGCTTGAGCCTGGGCCGCATCGCGCACTGGCACGATGGCCTGGGCGAGTTCTCGCGTCAGCTCGGTCTGGCACTGGCCGCTCAGGCGCCACGTTTGCAGGACGAGTTGGGCTGGCGGCTGCACTTTCATCTGCCGGCGCGCCATCACGGCGTGTTCGGCAACCAGGTCGGCTACCTGGCCACCCACACCAGCCAACGCTGGCTGCACCTGCGGCGCGCACGTTTTGACATGTGGCATGTGCTGCACCAGCACAACCGGCTGCGCGCACCGCTGGGCACGCTGCACCAGCTGGAAACGGTGCACGACCTCAACTTCCTGCATGCCAAGAGCCCGGCCAAGATCGAACGCTATCGCCAGCAAATGCGGCGCCGGCTGGCGCAGCGCGAGCAGGCGGTGGCGATCACCCACCATGTGGCCAAGGACCTGCAGCGCGAGCTGGCGCCGCTGCACACGCCGGTGCGCGTGATCCACAACGGCGCCACCGACCTCAGCGCCGCAGCGCGCCAGCCGGTGGACGGTGTGGCCGACGCCCACGGCGGCGCGGCGCAGCCCTACCTGCTGCACATCAGCCGCATGGCGCCGAGCAAGAACATCGCCGCGCTGCTGAACCTGGCTGCCGCCTGGCCCGAACAGCGGCTGGTGCTGGCCGGCGCCGCCAGCGCCTACAGCGACGAGGTGCAGCGCCAGGTAGCCCAGCGCGGCCTGACCAACGTGCTGCTGCGCCTCGACCTGAGCGAGCCGCAGAAGGCCTGGCTCTACGCCCATTGCCTGGGCTTTGTCTTTCCCTCGCTGGCCGAGGGCTTCGGCCTACCGCCGATCGAGGCCATGCACTTCGGCAAGCCGGTGTTCCTGTCGCGGCTGACCTCGCTGCCCGAGGTGGGCGGCGATGCTGCCAGCTACTTCGACAGCTTTGACGGCGCGGCGATGCGCGCCGTGGTGCAAGCCGGCCTGGCCGAGCATGACCGGCCCGGCCGCGCCGCGGCGATTGCCCGCCATGCGCGTGGCTTCAGTTGGGCACGCTGTGCCGACGAGTACCTGGCGCTGTACCGGCGCATGCTGGCGTGAGAATGGATGCAGCAGACGTAGGCGGCGTGACCAAACGCCGCATCGCCATCATCGTGCAGCGCTACGGCGAGCAGATCAATGGCGGCGCCGAGCTGCATGCCCGGCAATGGGCTCAGGCGCTGAAGTCACACTACCAGGTGGATGTGCTGACCTCCTGTGCGCTGGATTACCACAGCTGGACGCAGCAATTCCCTCCCGGCGAGAGCTGGCAGGATGGCTGCCGGCTACTGCGCTTCGGCCATCCGGCGAAGCGCAAGGTGCATCTGCCGCTGCGGCACAAGTTGCGCTACCAGCTAAGGCGTTTGCTGGCGCGCCTGGGCTACCCGCTGGTGGCGCGACCAAACGGCGACGAGACTAACGACGGCATCACCTACCTGCGCGGCAAGGGCCCGTCCATGGACACGCTGATGGCCTACCTGCAGGCCCATGGCGGCGAGTACGCGGCACTGATCTTCTTCACCGCCTTCTTCCACCCCGCCGCGCTCGGCGTGCTGATCCATCCGCAGCGCAGCCTGCTGGTACCGACACTGCATGACGAAAAGGGCATGTACCTGCCGCACTACCACCGGGTGTTCCGCGCGCCGCGCGCCATTCTCTACAACACCGAGGCTGAACAAGCGGTGGCGCGGCGCCTGTATGGCGACGATCTGGCACCCGGCCGTTTATGCGGTGTGGGCATTCGAAGCTCACCGGCTGTACCGCCGCCGCCCTTGCCGGCGACGGTGCGTGGGCCCTTCCTGCTGTATGTCGGCCGTGTTGACCGCAGCAAGGGTTGCGCCGAGCTCTTCGCGCAGTTCAGCGCTTTGCGCCGGAGCATGGTGACCCCGCTGCAACTGGTGGTCTGCGGCCAGTGGTCGATGCCGCAGCCCGATCACCCGGATCTGCTGAGCCTGGGTTTCATCAACGACGAGTTGCGCGACGCGCTGCTGGCGCAAGCTGCGGCCTTGGTGGTGCCTTCGCGGCATGAGAGCCTGTCGCTGGTGCTGCTTGAGGCCCTGGCCGCTGGCTGTCCAGTGATCGTCAACAGCCACAGCGAGGTGCTGGTCGAGCATGTGCAACGCAGCGGTGTCGGCGCCAGCTACCGGGACAGCGCCGAGTGGGATGCCGCAGTGAGGCAGGTGCTGAGTCTGGATGCGGCGCAGCGCAACAACTGGGCATCGCGCGGCCGGCGCTACGTGGCCGATCACTACAGCTGGCCGACCATAATTGATCGCATTCGTGCGGCCATCGACGACGGCGCCGAATCGACACCCCAAACCCAAGCATCGGCTGCTTTCACAGCCAACGCACACAACCCATGACCACCGACGACCCTACCCTCAGCGGTTACACCGGCTGGAAGCAGTGGCATGACGAGCAGTTCGGCCGCTGCACGCGCGGCGACGCGCGCTATTTCAGCTGGCACGTGGCGCGTTGCCATCCGGCCACGCCAAGCACGGTGCTCGAAATCGGCTTTGGCAACGGCAACTTCCTTGGATTTGCGCGCGATCGCGGCATGACCTGTGTCGGCATCGAGACCCAAGCCACACTACGAGAACGCGCCCGTGCCGCCGGCATCGAAAGCTATGACGCGCTTGACGCGCTGGCGCCCGACCGCCGTTTCGACCTGATCGTGGCCTTCGATGTGCTGGAGCACATCGAACAGGCCGCACTGCCGGCCCTGTTGCAGCGGCTGGCGGGTCATCTGGCGCCGCAAGGCGTGCTGTTGTTCCGCGTGCCCAACGGTGAGTCACCGCTGGGCCGGGTGTTCCAGCATGGCGACCTCACCCATGTCAGCACCTTGGGGCTGTCAAAGTTTCGCCAGCTGGCAGCAAGCAGCGGCTTGGCGGTGCTCTGCCACGGCGAGCGGCCTTGGTACCTGAGCGCACGCAACCCCAAGCGCTTGCTGCGAGCGGCGCTGGCCGCGCTGGTGGAGCGCACGCTGGCCTTTGCCTACCACTGGGACGCCGACGCGATAGCACCCAACCTGGTCGTGGCGCTGCGCCGAAGCGGATGATCGGCGGCGGTGCGCCGGCGCCTCAGCGCAGCGTCGCCACCGCATCCATCGTCAGCCAACCCTCATGGTCCTGGGCCCACAGCGTGACCGTCTTGCCATCGGCCTGCATTTGCCCGTTGACGCGCATCGGCTGGCCGTCGTAAGTGGGCCGCACCGCCTTGAAGCGGAACGCCGCCACGTCGGCCGCCGGCATCTCGCGGCGCAGCAAGTCCATCAGCAAGGTGGCGATCAGCGGGCCGTGCACCACCAGGCCAGGGTAGCCCTCAACCTGGGTGACATAGCGCCGGTCGTAGTGGATGCGGTGGCCGTTGAAGGTGAGCGCGCTGTAGCGGAACAGCAGCACCTCTTCGGGCAGGATCTCGCGCTGCCAGGCTGCGCCGCTGGGCGCGGGCGTGGGCGTCGGCTCGGCGTCGCCGGGCTGGCGGGCATCGCGGTAGACGATGTCGTGGAGCTCGATGATCGCGGCCTCAGCCGCGTCGTTGCAATGCAGTTCGTGCCGTACCTTGACAAACACCAGCCGGCCGCTGCGGCCCTCTTTCACCGTTACGTCGGCGATGGTGGACTGGCGCTGCACCGCATCACCCACCCGTACCGGCGCACGAAACTCAAGCTGGCTGCCGGCCCACATGCGCCGCGGCAGCGGCACCGGTGGCAAGAAGCCGCCGCGCCGGGCATGGCCGTCGGGGCCGATCTCGCCCTGCCGGTGCATCGGCAGAAAGTACAGCCAGTGCCAGAGATAGGGCAGCGGCAGACCGGCGGGCACCGCTGCGGCCGGATGATCCAGCGTGGCGTTGAGTGCTGTCACCGGCATGGGCGTGACGCGGTCGGTCAACGTCTCGCTGCGGCCGATCCAGGCATCGAGCCCGGCCAGGGAAGGGGCGGATGGGGTGTTCATCGCGCCATTCTCACCTGCATTTCACCCGCTTGCGGCAGCGCGCGCGCCGCAAGTGCCGCCTCTCACACGCTCAATCGCGACCGCCGTGGCCCTTGCCTTGACCGCGATCACCGCGTCGGTCGTCGCGGCGGTCGTCGCGCCAATCTTCACGGCGGTCACCAGCGCGGTCGTAGCGATCTCTGCGCACCGGCTGCATCACATGGTCCTGGTACCAACGCTCTTGCACAAAGTACACCGGCATGCCGCAGGCCTGGTACTGGCCGCAATGCTGGCGCCAGTGTTGCTGGTGGCCGGGCGGCGCCCACAGGTACACCGGGTCCGGCGCTCGGGCCTGGCGGGTGATGACCACCGGCCGCTGCACGACCACCTGCGGTTGCGCAAAGCGGCCGATGTCGATGCGGCCGTAAACCCCCGGCTGGCTGATGCCGATGGAAACACCCACAGCCACATTGGCGGCCTGGGCGGGCAAAGCGGCCACCGTCAGTGCGGTGATGGCCATGCCCAGCAGTTGATCCTAGAAACCGCAGTTGACCGCTTCTCTCCGCTGGCTACACCGCATGAATTCTGGCTTTCGTATCCACAACCACCTTCACCTCTTGGGTGACAGCGCTACGCACCCGATTGAGCCGCACTGGCGCACGCTGGCGGCGTTGCTCCTTCTCGCGGGCATGAGCCCGCAGCGTCGTCGCGCCTTGCCAGCGC
>JBBQJN010000279.1:0-4882 GCA_038325945.1 Burkholderiales bacterium
TAAACTCATGCGACGAGTGTACTTTCGCGCTCACCCAGAAGCATTGCCGAGTTCCCATCATGGCCTCCACCCTGACCGATCGCCTGAGCCGCCTGGTAAAGACCATGCGTGGCCAGGCCCGCATCACCGAAACCAACGTACAGGACATGCTGCGCGAAGTGCGGATGGCCCTGCTGGAAGCTGACGTCGCCTTGCCCGTGGTGCGCGACTTCGTCGCCCGCGTCAAAGAAAAGGCACTGGGCGAAGAGGTGCTGGGCTCGCTCAAGCCCGGCCAGATGCTGGTCTCCATCGTCAACCGCGAACTGGCCGCCACCATGGGCGAGGGCGTGTCCGACCTGAACCTGGCCGCGCAGCCGCCCGCCGTCATCCTGATGGCCGGCTTGCAGGGCGCGGGCAAGACCACCACCACCGCCAAGCTGGCCAAACACCTGATTGAAAAGCGCAAAAAGAAGGTGCTGACGGTGTCGGGCGACGTGTACCGCCCCGCCGCCATCGAGCAGCTCAAGATGGTGACCAGGCAGGCCGGCGCCGAATGGTTCCCGAGCACGCCCGAGCAAAAACCGCTCGATATCGCCCTGGCCGCGCTCGACTACGCCAAAAAGCACTACTTTGACGTGCTGCTGGTGGACACCGCCGGGCGCCTGGCCATCGACGAACTCTTGATGAACGAAATCAAGGAGCTCCATGCCGCGCTCAAGCCGGTGGAAACCCTGTTCGTCGTCGATGCCATGCAGGGCCAGGACGCCATCAACACCGCGAAGGCTTTCAAGGAAGCGCTGCCACTGACCGGCATCAACCTGAACAAGACCGACGGCGACTCGCGCGGCGGCGCGGCGCTCAGCGTGCGGCAGATCACTGGCGCGCCGATCAAATTCTCGGGCACCAGCGAAAAAATTGACGGACTGGAAGTGTTTGACGCCCAGCGCCATGCGGGACGCATCCTCGGCATGGGCGACATCGTCGCGCTGGTCGAGCAAGTCACCGCTGGCGTGGACATGGAGGCGGCGCAAAAACTCGCCGCCAAGATGAAGTCCGGCAGCGGCTTTGACCTCAATGACTTTTTGAGCCAGCTGCAGCAAATGAAAAGCATGGGCGGCCTGTCCAGCCTGCTGGACAAGCTGCCCGCGCAAATGGCCGCCAAGGCCGGCCAGGTCGATATGAACAAGGCCGAAAAAGACATCCGCCGCAAGGAAGGCATCATCCAGAGTATGACGCCGCTGGAGCGTCGCAAGCCCGAACTCATCAAGGCCACGCGCAAGCGCCGCATCGCCGCCGGCTCCGGCGTACAGGTTCAGGACGTGAACCGCATGCTCAAGGAATTCGAGCAAATGCAGGACATGATGAAAAAAATGAAGGGCGGCGGCATGATGAAGATGATGAAACGCATGGGCGGCATGAAAGGCATGATGGGCTGAGGCAGCGCGAAGGCGCTGCAGATCAGCTCAGAGCGCAGACTGCCGGCGCCGCCGGCGCCGCCAGCGCCTCACCGCAGCCGCCAGGCCCAGGGCCAGCAGCGCATTGACCAGTGTGCCGGGCTCTGGCACCTGGCGCGGTGTGAGGCTGGCTACCGGAACAGGCACAGGCACCGGCACCGGCACCGGCGGAAAGCCTGGTTTACCACCACCACCGCCACCGCCACCGCCTGGGCCATCACTGGGGCCATCGCCCTCAGGGCCGCCGCCGATGCCGCCACCGGGCGGCTCGCCGGTCGAACCACCACCCAACTTGCGCAACACCGTGCCGCCTTCGCTCAGGCCATCGGCCAATTGGCTCACTACCGACGCCGCCAGCGCACGCGGCCAGGTCGGCGCGCCCAGGGAAGGCGGCAGCCGTGCGCCGGCAAAGCCGCCGCCCTCGGCCGTTGCATGACCTGTCGGCCGCGTCGTGCCTTGGCCTGCCGTCGATCCCACACCCGGTTGGCCGGCGCCGCCGCTGAAACCGGGGCCAGTGGGCCGGCCATCTGCAGCGCCCGCGCCGCCGGTCTGGGCCGCGTCGTCGTCCTCAGCAGCCTGCACCTGCTCGTCAGCCGGTTCGCTCAAGGCTTCGGCCAGACTGGCCAGCGCAAGCGCGCGGTCTTCCAGGCTGCCCGCAGCACCGGCTACAACGCCGCCAGCGCCCTTGGCGTGCAACACCGAAACGTTGCCGCAGACATCGGGCACCATCACCGCATGGCGGCGGCCACGGGCGTCAGTGGCTTCGTACAGATCAGCCATTTCGACATGGCCGGGCGAGAAGTTGACGCGAGAAGCGCGGCACAAGCTCATGCCAAAGCTCAGGTCGATGCGGCGCGGATCAAAGCTGTGCGCGCCGGCCAAGGACTGGATGCCCTCACGGCTGATGCGAAGCCGGTCGCCGGGCTTGCCCGCCGCCCGCTGCGCGGCGATTGCCCGCACCACCTCGGCGGGCAGGCCGGCGGCCTGCAGAGCCTGCTCGGTGGTGCCGCGGTAGGGGTCGCGGCCAGGGTCACCCCAGGCGCAGCCACGGCGCAAGATCAGGCCGCCGGCTGACGCAAGCTGCGCCCCACCGGCCGCCGCAGTGCCGGGTGGGCGATCTGAAGCATCGGTGGACCCGGCCACGCGCTGCAGACCGGCCGCCCGCAGCGCCACACCCTCATGATTCTGGCCAGCGGGCACACCCAATGCCGCCTGGCTGCCTACTTGGTTGCCCAAGGCCGCCAGCAGCAAGACTGCGGCGGGTATGCCGAAGGCCAGCGCTACCAGTACGCCCAGCATCAGTTGGCGCCCTGGGCCCACCAGGCGCCCGGCCGCTTGCCGCGCTGCTTGCTGCGCCACGCCGGCAGCGGCGCCAGCCCGTTGCGTCAGGCTGCGCCGTCGCGGGCGCAACAACAAGCCCTGCCAGTCACAGCCCGGGCTGCAGCACTGAAAGCGGCGCGCGCGGCTGCCCGCCGTAGCACCCTGATGATCCTCAGGGCGACGCTGGACGCGGCGCAGCAGCCCAGCACAAACAGGGCAAGGCGCAGCAGGTGAGCGAAGGGCAGCAGGATTCACGACAGCTCGGGCAAGTGGATGCGTGACTTGCGCTGCCAAGCCCCTGGGCAAGCTGCGCGACGGTCTCGCTGCCTGGTCTATCGGCCGCCCTTCAACTTTATGAAGTCCGGACACCGAGAATGCGGCCACAGGCCGTCCTACCCGCAGCCGGCCTGCCCCCATGCGCAGGTCACCCAGGCGCCGCCCAGTTTGTTCAAACCACGCCACCGCCCCTTGCTTCGCCCCCGGCTCGCGCTGCTGTGCCTGGCCGCCTGGCTGAGCCTGAGTTGGCAGGCGCGAGCCGGTGCCGAGGACGCTGACGCTGCTGCAACGTCCCCTGCGTCCGCTACGGCTACGGCTACGGCTAAGGCTACGGCTACGGCTGCTGCGTCCGCGCCTGCTGCCGTCGAAACCGGGCGGCTGCTGGAACTGGTCAACACCTACCGCGCCAGCCGCAGCCTGCTGCCATTGCAGCATGACGCCTCACTGCAAGTGATTGCAGAGGCCAACAGCGGACGCATGCTGCAGTTGCGGCGGCTCAGCCATGACGGCTTTGATCAACGCTTCCGGCAAACCGGCGGCCGCGTCTGCGTTGAAAACCTGGCGGTCGGCTTTCGCCGCGAGGAAGACTTGCTCGCCGGCTGGCAGGCCTCGCCCGGACATGACCGCAACCTGCTCGATGGCCGCGTCAGCCATGCCGGCATCGGCGAGGTACAGGGCTATGTCACCTTGATGGCCTGCCGATTGGGGCCGCGCTGAGAGTTGGTGAAGCCGCGCGCCTGGCTGCGCCCTGGCTTAACTCAGCAAGGCCTGGGCAAATTCACGCGCGCTGAAGGTTTGCAGGTCCTCCAGCTTTTCGCCGACACCGATGAAGTAGACCGGCAGCGGCCGCTCTCGCGCAATCGCCGCCAGCACGCCGCCCTTGGCGGTGCCGTCGAGCTTGGTGACGATCAGCCCGGTCAGGCCCAGCGCGTCGTCAAAGGCCTTGACCTGGCTCAGCGCGTTCTGGCCGGTATTGCCGTCGACCACCAGCAGCACCTGGTGCGGCGCGCCGGCGTCGGCCTTGGCGATCACGCGCTTGATCTTCTTCAGCTCTTCCATCAGGTGCAGCTGCGTTGGCAGGCGGCCGGCCGTGTCGGCGATCACCACATCACGCTTGCGGGCCTTGCCGGCGTTGACGGCGTCAAAGGCCACGGCCGCCGGATCGCCGCCCTCCTGGCTGATGATCTCGACCCGGTTGCGGTCGGCCCACACCGCCAGCTGCTCGCGCGCTGCGGCGCGAAAGGTGTCGGCGGCGGCCAGCAACACGGTCTGCTCGGCCTCGGCCAGATGACGTGTGAGTTTGCCGATGCTGGTGGTCTTGCCGGCACCGTTGACACCCACCACCATCATCACCGTCGGCGTGAACTCGCCCACCACCAGCGCCTTTTCCAGCGGCCTCAGCAACTCGGTCAGCGCGTCGCCGAGCAAGCCCTTGACGCGCGCCGGATCGCTGACCTTGGCCTCCTTGACGCGGCGTTTCAGGTCCTGCAGCAAGAACTCGGTGGCCTTGACGCCGGCATCGGCCATCAGCAGCGCGCTCTCCAGCTCCTCGTACAGCGCGTCATCGATCTGCGTGCCGGTGAATACCGTGGCGATGCTGCTGCCGGTCTTGCGCAGGCCGTTGCGCAGCTTGTCGATCCAGCTTTGCCGGCCGGCGGGCTCCACCGGCGGGATTGGCGCGGGGGCCGGCGCAACAGCTGGCGCCACGGGTCCCTGGTGTGCAGTTGCAGGCGCGGCGGCGGGCTCAGCGGTCGGCACCGGCGCGGTGCGCGATGGCGGCAGGGCTTCAACCGCGTCGCTGACCGGGACACCCGGCTGCCCGGCACCCACCACATCTGCCGAAGCAGACCCTG
>JBBQJN010000280.1:0-4864 GCA_038325945.1 Burkholderiales bacterium
ACCAGAACCAGGCGCTTTCCCAGCGCAGCAGCAGCTCGATCCAAAGTTTTCAGCGACGGCCAGTGGGACGGGTTTTCCAATCGCTTTGCAGCAGGCCAGGATGTTTCAAGCGCCCTCGCCAGCTCAGACAGGCTGCGTTCACCGCGTGCGAAGCGCAAAAGCATGGCAGCTTGGGTCTTGGCATCAGGTGCGATGTATTGCGCACCCTTTGCCTTGAGACTGGGGGCGGGAACATCCTTGGCCTCATCCAACCGCCACGCCAGCATGCCAGAGAGAACTTCTGAGGCATTGAATACCGCCTCTTCCCTGGTCTTGCCTTCGGTGAAGGTGTCGGGTAGATCGAGGAAGGACACAAGAAAACTACCGTCTGCTTGTTCAGTAACTGTGGCGGGGTATCGGATTTCCATGATTGGGCCTCATTTCAGCTTCACGCCAGTTTGCCTTTGGATTGCGGCTAACAATCCGACACCAATATCGCGAGAGCCATGTACCGGAATCGGTACTGCCTCTCCGTCTTTGGTGAAGATGTGATGGCTGCCGTGAATTCGATTGAGCGACCAGATTGAGCGACCAACCAGCAGCTTTCAGCTTGGCGATGACGGCTTTGCTGTTCACCGCCGCATGATAGATCAATGTTGATCTATGGGGAATGCCGGCGGGCTGAGGGTTGGTGTTGCCCATTGAGGCATTGCGCCTGCCCCGCCCTACAAGATATACCGCGACAAATCCTCGTTCCGCGCCAGTTCCGCCAGCTTGGCATCCACCGCCGCGCCGTCGATGCGCACCGTTTGCCCGCCGCGGTTGGGCGCATCAAAACTCACCTCGTCCAGCAGCCGCTCCATCACGGTGGCCAGCCGGCGGGCGCCGATGTTCTCAGTCCGCTCGTTGACGTCATAGGCGATCTGCGCCAGCCGGCGGATGCCCTCCGTGGTGACTTCCAGCGTCACACCCTCGGTGGCCAGCAGGGCCTGGTATTGCTTGATCAGGCTGGCGTCGGTGCTGACGAGGATGGCCTCGAAATCGTCTACCGACAGCGCCTGCAACTCCACCCGGATCGGGAATCGGCCTTGCAGCTCGGGGATCAGGTCGCTGGGCTTGGCCAGGTGAAAGGCGCCTGAGGCGATGAACAGGATGTGGTCGGTTTTCACCATGCCGTGCTTGGTGGTCACGGTGGTGCCCTCGACCAGCGGCAGCAGATCACGTTGCACGCCCTGGCGCGAGACCTCGGCGCCGCCTTGCTCATGGCGCGAACAGACCTTGTCGATCTCGTCGATGAAGACGATGCCGTTGTTCTCGGCATTGGCCAGCGCGCGGGCCTTGATCTCCTCGTCGTTGACCAGCTTGGCCGCTTCTTCTTCGATCAGCAGCTTGTGTGCCTCAGCGATCTTGAGCTTGCGTATCTTGGTCTTGCCCTGGCCCATCTGCGAGAACAGGCCCTTGAGCTGCTCGGCCATCTCCTCCATGCCGGGCGGCGTCATGATGTCGACGTTGCCACGCGGTTCGGCCAGGTCGAGCTCGATCTCCTTGTCGGCCAACGTGCCCTCGCGCAAGCGCTTGCGCATCACCTGGCGCGCGGTGCTGTCCTTGGCCTCACTACCGCCACCGCCACCGCCGCCGAAGCCGACCTCATGGCGCGGCGGCGGCACCAGCACGTCGAGGATGCGCTCTTCGGCGGCGTCCTCGGCGCGTGCGCGCTGGCGGGTGATCGCCGCCTCGCGCTCTTGCTTGATGGCCATGTCGACCAGGTCGCGGATGATGCTGTCGACGTCCTTGCCCACATAACCCACCTCGGTGAACTTGGTAGCCTCGACCTTGATGAAGGGTGCATCGGCCAGCTTGGCCAGCCGGCGCGCGATCTCGGTCTTGCCGACGCCGGTGGGGCCGATCATCAGGATGTTCTTGGGCGTTATCTCGGCGCGCAGCGCCTCATCCACCTGCTGCCGCCGCCAGCGGTTGCGCAGCGCAATCGCCACCGCGCGCTTGGCCGCCTTTTGGCCGACGATGTGGTGGTCTAGCTCGGAGACGATCTCTTGAGGGGTCATGGACATGCTTGCTCCTCGTCCGACGGGTACGCCGGCCGATCTCCCGGGGGGATAGCGGGCCGGCTTGGGGCGGACCGGCGCTCGGCCCGCCGCGCCGTTGGCATCGCACTCATTCGAGCACCTCGATGGTGTGGTTCTGGTTGGTGTAGATGCAGAGATCGCCGGCGATCATCAGGCTTTGCTTGACGATGTCTTGCGCGCTCAGCTCGGTGTGCTGCAGCAGCGCGCGCGCCGCCGCCTGGGCATAGGCGCCGCCCGAGCCGATCGACACGATGCCCAGCTCGGGCTCGAGCACATCGCCGTTGCCGGTGATGATCAGGCTGGCCTCGCGGTCGGCCACCGCCAGCATGGCCTCTAGCCGGCGCAGCACGCGGTCGGTGCGCCAGTCCTTGGTCAGCTCGATCGCTGAGCGCACCAGGTGTCCCTGGTGCTTTTCGAGCTTGGCCTCAAAGCGCTCAAACAGCGTGAAGGCGTCGGCGGTGGCGCCGGCAAAGCCGGCCAGCACGGTGTCGCGGTGCAGCCTGCGCACCTTGCGCGCGCTGGCCTTGACGACGATGGTGCCCAGCGTGACCTGGCCGTCGCCGCCCAGCGCCACCTGCCAGCCCTGTGGGGTCTGGCGGCGAACGCTGAGGATGGTGGTGCCGTGGAAGGTTTCCATTGCTCGCTCTGTGAATTGAAATCAGGTGCCCGCGCGCCAGTTGCGGCGGCAAAGCGCGCTCGCGCTTGTCGTGCAAGTTGCGCTAGTCGTGCAAGTTGCGCTAATGGCGCTAGTCGCGCGGCACCAGCACCCGGGCATGCTCGTTGATGCCCATGGCGCCGAAGAACAGCGCCACCAGCCGGTGCGCGTCGAAAAAGCTGATGCTGCGGTTCTCGCCTTGCTTGGCCAGCACCCAGTTCAACAGGTCGCCTGCGGCGATGAAATCGACGCGGATCAGCCGCGCACACGACACATGCACCAGCGTGGCCATGCCCAGGCTGCGGTCGATCTGCTTGAGGGTGGCGCTGATGTCGCCGATCAACTGGCCCGACAGCTCGACGCTGGCCACCTGCGGGCCGGCGCGGCCGTCGTCCTGCAGGACGGACTCGAGAAAGCTCGACGAGACCTCGCTGACCATCGACATCGACGGCACGCTGCTGTTTTGCATCGCCGAGCCGGCGCGCACCTGGCAGCGCGCGGGCTCCCAGGACGGCGGCGAGACCTCAAAGGTGACGCAGTAGTCGATCGCCGTCTCGTCAAACTGGTCGGGCCGGTTGCTCAACCGCAGCGCCTCCAGCCTGGCCATCCAGAACGCCGGGTCGCCGTCACGCACGCCGGTGGGCGCGGCCACCTGCAGCGCGGTGAGCAAGCGATCGGCGGCCAGCCAGCGCATGTCGATCGGCTGTGGCGCCCATTGGCGGAACAGCACGCTGAGCTGCGCGGCGGCCTCGACTTCCACCTGCTGCAGCGGGCTCCAGTCCAGCACCCAGGGCAGCGGCAGCTGCAGCATCGACGAGCGCAGCTTGGCCACGGCGTCCGGATCCAGCGTCGGCGGACTGATCCAGCCCACTGCGGGCCGGGCGCCGCGTGTATCGGGACGCACCTCGGCGGCGGCCGCAGCATCGGCAACCCGACGCGGCAGCGAGTACCACTGCGGCGAGGATTTGCCAAAACGGTCGGCAAACTCGAGCGACAGCGCTTCAAAGTTCTGCTGCTGGCCGGTGGCGCGGTAGAGGTCAAACAGCACCAACCAGGTCTCAGCATGATCTGAGCGCGCGCCCTGCGGACGGCATAGCCTGACCAGGGCCTGCTCACTCTGGTTGAAATCGGCGTTGGCGAAGGCGATCACCGGTTCGTCGAGATCGGGATCGTGCACCATCTCGCTGACCTCGACCGCCAGTCGACCGCTGCCATCCAGGCCGGCATCAAACTGCGGCAGCCCGCTGGCAGGCCGCAGCGCGGCGGCCGCCGTCTCGGGCTCAAGCGCATCGGGCGGGAAGCTGCTGTCGCGCAGCGGCGGCAGCGCCGGCAGGTCGTCCAGCCTGGGGTGCGGCGAGACCGGTGCGCCCGTCAGCGGCGAGGGCTTTGCCTGGCGGCCACTCTCGAAAGACACCGGCGCGGTTGGCGCGGTATAGAAGTCGGTCGGATGCTGGGGCGCCGCAGGCGCGGAACGGGGCGCCGCGGTGCGGCGGCGCGGCGGCGGGCTGTCGCCGCCGTGTTCATCTTCCATCTGCAGCTCGATCTGGTCGATCTTGGCCTTCACGCCGGCTTCCATGCGGGCGCCGCCTTCGGCCAGCCGGGCCTCGGAATCCTCGGCGCCCACAGCGCCGCCCAAGGCCGCCAGCTGCTCGGGAGACAGGCCTTCGCGGCGAAGTTTGCGCAGGGTGTCGAACTCGCGCTTGCGCACAAAGTCGTTGCGCCGCTTGCGCTCGACCATGGCCTTGAGCTCGGAGCGTTCAAGCTGATGCGAGTCGTCCTGGCGCGGGGCCGCTTCGGACCACTCGGTAGCCGGGTTGGCCACAAAGCGCACCACCTTGCGGAAGAAGCTCTCGCCGTCCTTGGGTTCGGCCATCTCGATCAATCCGTTTGCGGCTGAGAGCGGGCCTGGGCTTTGGTAACGGGCCCGCGCATCAGCACCGTGTCAGTCTCCGAACATCTTCTGCTTGAGCTCGCGACGCTGCTGCGCCTCAAGCGACAGCGTGGCGGTGGGCCGTGCCAGCAGCCGGCCCAGACCGATCGGCTCGCCGGTCTCGTCGCAATAGCCGTAGTCGCTGGCATCGATGCGCACGATCGATTGCGAGATCTTCTTCAGCAGCTTGCGCTCGCGGTCGCGTGTGCGCAGCTC
>JBBQJN010000281.1:0-4850 GCA_038325945.1 Burkholderiales bacterium
AGCCATTGCAAGGTGTCGGGCAGCAGGAGGGCGGTGGGCTCGGTCATGGCGGTATTGTCGGCCGGCGGCGCAGGCGCGGCACGGGTGCGTCATAGGCGCAGAACGGCTTCAATGGAAATCGCGGCTCTTGCTGACCAGGCCCTGCAGCAGCGCCGAATGGTCAACCAGGCGCTGGGCGATCAGGTGCCGCACCTCGCCCTGGCGCTGCCAGACGCCGTAGACGGTGAGCAGCGTGGCCGCCAGCAGCGGCTTGCGCTGGGCCTGCGCCACCGTGGGCCAGACGATGACGTTGACCGCGCCGGTTTCATCTTCCAGCGTGACGAAGACCACGCCCTTGGCCGTCTCGGGCCGCTGGCGGTGGGTGACCAGGCCCGAGGCACGGGCCAGTTGGCCGTCGCGGCACAGCGCCAGCACCGCTGCCGGCTGCACGCGGAAGGCGGCCAGATCAGCCCGCAGCAAGGCCAGCGGATGGCTGTCCAACGACAAGCCGGTGCTGCGGTAATCGGCCAGCAGCGCCTCACCGGCGCCGGGCGCGGCCAGTTGGGCCGCTGCCTCGTAGGTGCGGGTATCGCGCAGCAGCGGCGTGGCGCGGGTATCGATGCCGCGCACCGCCCAGGCCGCCTGGTGGCGGTGAGCCGCCAGCGAACGCAGTGCATCGCCCTGGCCCAGCAGCTGCAGCGCATGGGCATTCAGCCCGGCGCGGCGGGCCAGGTCTTCGACGCTGGCAAAACATTCACCCGGCGCCAGCGCGGCGCGCGCGGCCAACAGCCGGCGGGCGTCGGCCTCGGCCAGGCCGATCAAGCGGTTCAGGCCCAGGCGCACCGGCCGCAGGCCTGCTGGAACGTCTTGGCCCGGGCCCGAGCCAGCGCCATCGTCATCGCCCTCCAGCACTGACAGCCAATCGCTGTGCAGCACGTCGACCGGCAGCACCTGCACGCCATGCTCACGCGCATCGCGCACCAGTTGCGCCGGGGCGTAAAAGCCCATCGGCTGGCTGTTGAGCAGCGCGGCCAGGAAGGCATCCGGGTGGTGGCACTTGAGCCAGGCGCTGACATAGACCAGCAGCGCAAAGCTGGCGGCATGGCTCTCGGGGAAGCCGTACTCACCGAAGCCCTCGATCTGCTTGAAGATGCGCTCGGCAAATTCCGCCTCGTAACCCTTGGCCACCATGCGGCCGACCAGCCGCTCGTGGAACGGCGCCAGGCCGCCCTTGCGCTTCCAGGCGGCCATCGCGCGGCGCAGGCTATCGGCCTCGCCGGGCGTGAAATCGGCGGCCAGGATCGCCAGCTGCATCACCTGCTCTTGAAAGATCGGCACGCCCAGCGTGCGGCCCAGCGCCTGCTCGACCTCGGGCTTGGGATAGTCCACCGCCTCTTCGCCCGAGCGGCGGCGCAGGTAGGGGTGCACCATGCCGCCCTGGATCGGGCCGGGCCGCACGATGGCGACCTCGATCACCAGATCGTAGAAGCAGCGCGGCTTGAGGCGTGGCAGCATGCTCATCTGGGCCCGGCTTTCCACCTGGAAGGTGCCCACGCTGTCGCCGCGGCACAGCATGTCGTAGACCGCCGCGTCCTCGGCCGGCACATCTTGCATCGAGAATGGCAGCCGCTGGAGCGCCGTGGCGTCGCCCAAGGCGGGCGCTGCCGGCTGGGGCAGACCCGGCGCCGGGCGCGCCGCACTGGCCGGCCAGCCCAGCTTGTCGCCCACCATGGCCAGCGCGCGGCGGATGGCGCTGAGCATGCCCAGCGCCAGGATGTCGACCTTGATCAGGCCCAGCGCGTCAAGGTCATCCTTGTCCCACTGGATCACCGTGCGGCCGGCCATGGCGGCGTTTTCTACCGGCACCAGGCGCGAGATGTCGTCGCGGGCGATGACAAAGCCGCCCGGATGCTGGCTGAGGTGGCGCGGAAAGCCGATCAGCTGCCTTGTGAGCGCCATCCACTGCCGGCAGACCAGCGCATCGGGATCGAGCCCCTGCTCGCGCAGCCGATCGGGCTCGATGCTGCGGCCATCCCACCACTGCTGGCCCTTGGACACGGCGCTGATGCGGTCAAGGTCAATGCCCAGCGCGCGGCCGACATCGCGCAGCGCCGAGCGCGGCCGGTAGCTGATGACCACGCCGGTGAGCGCTGCGCGGTGGCGGCCGTACTTGCGGTAGATGTACTGAATCACCTCTTCGCGGCGCTGGTGCTCGAAATCGATGTCGATGTCGGGCGGCTCATTGCGCTCGGCCGATATGAAACGCTCGAACAGCAGGCTGGTGCGCGCCGGGTCAACCTCGGTGATGCCCAGGCAGTAGCAGACCGCCGAGTTGGCCGCACTGCCGCGGCCCTGGCACAGGATGCCCTGCTCGTCGCGGGCCCAGCGCACGATGTCGGCCACGGTGAGGAAATAGGGCTCGAAGCCGAGCTGATGGATCAGCGCCAGCTCATGCTCGAGGGTCTGGCGCACCGCCGCCGGCAGGCCGGCGGGAAAGCGCCGCAGCGCGCCCTGCTCGGTGAGCGCACGCAGCCAGCTGGCGGGCGTGTGGCCGGCGGGCACGATCTCTTCGGGGTATTCGTAGCGCAGCTCGTCGAGCGAAAAAGCGCAGCCGGCGGCGATGGCCAGCGTACGTGCCAGCCAATCTGGCGCATACAACGCAGCCAGCCGCTGGCGCGAGCGCAGATGGGCCTCGGCATTGGGCTCCAAAGCAAAGCCGCACTCGGCCACCGGCCGCGCCAGCCGGGTGGCCACCAGCGCATCCTGCAGCGGCTTGCGAGAGCGGGCATGCATCAGCACCGCGCCGCTGGCCACCAGCGGCAGGCCGGTGAGCGCGGCCACCCGCGGCAGCACGTCAAGCCGCTGGGCATCGTGGGCACGGTTGAGCAGCTCGATGGCGATGGCGCAGCGGCCAGTGGGCGCGGCGGCGGCATCTCCATTCGCATCACCGGCAGCATCACCGGCAGCGGCGTCGGCCGGGTTGTCAGCCACATCGCCCGCCACGCCAAAACCGCCGCCAAACCAGGTCTTGAGCCACATCGCATGGGCGAACACGGTCTCGAAACTCTGCCCCGGCGCCGGCAGCAGGAGGGCAAAGCAGCCCGGCAGGCCAGCCAGGTAAGGCGCGTGCGGCACGCGACCCTCAAGATCAGCGGCCAGCGCCTGGTACTGGCCCTTGGCGGCGCGGCGACGCGCCACGCTGATCCACTGCGACAGGTTGCCGTAGCCGCGGCGCGTTTGCGCCAGCAGCAACAGCCGCGGCGGCGCATGGCCACCCAGCACCGCGCCGGCCTCGCCGGCGCGTGCCGGCGACAGCTGCATCAGCGCGCCGATGATCAGGTGCAGGCCCAGATCGCGTGCCGCAGCGTGTGCGCGCACTACGCCGGAGAGCGAGCATTCATCAGTGATGGCCAGCGCGGCATAGGCCCGCCGGTGGGCCTCGGCGACCAGTTCCTCGGGCTGCGAGGCGCCTGTCAAAAAGCTGAAATTGCTGCGGCAGTGCAGCTCGGCATAGCCGGGCAGGCTGGCGTGGGCAGGAGGCATGACGGGCTGACGGTGTAGGCGGCGGTGGGCTCACGCAGGCGCGGCGGACGGCGGGCTGGCGGTGGTGGTGGTGGTGCTGGCGACCAAGGCGGTGACGGCACGACCGCCGTCGGCCGCAGGGCCGGCGACGGCGACGGCGACGGCGACCGCGGTGGTGGTGGTGGTGGTGGTGGTGGTGGCGGCGGCACCGCCGGCCCGGCCATCGCCGTCATGCCGAAGAGACTGTCAACCGGGCTGCGCACCGCACCGCCGCCGAGCTTGAGCACATGGGTGTAGATCATTGTGGTGGCCACATCCGAGTGACCCAGCAGCTCTTGCACGGTGCGGATGTCATAGCCGGCCAGCAGTAAATGGGTGGCAAACGAGTGGCGCAGCGTGTGCGGCGTGGCCAGCTTGTCGATGCCGGCCTGCGCCAGCGCGCGCTTGAAGGCGCGCTGGAAGGGCTGCTCTTGCTGGTGATGGCGGCGCACACCGGCGCCACGCGGGTCTTCGGACAGGTTGGCGTGTGGAAAGACCCAGCACCAGGCCCAGGACAGACCCGCGCGTGGGTACTTGCGGTGCAGCGCATTGGGCAGCTGCACACCGGCCACGCCGGCCGCCCGGTCATCGGCCCAGACCTGATGGGCCGCAGCGAGCTGGCCACGCAAGGCCTGGTCGAGCGAGGCCGGCAGCATCACCACCCGGTCTTTGCCACCCTTGCCCTCACGCACGATGATGGCGCGGCGATCAAACTCGATGTCCTTGCTGCGCAGACGCAGCCCCTCCAGCAGGCGCAGGCCGGTGCCGTAAAGCAGCTGGCCGAACAGCCGATGCTCAACAGGCAGCGCTGCCAGCAGACGCGCTACCTCGTCATGCGACAGCACCACCGGCAAGCGCGGCGGGCGCTGCGGCCGGTTGATGTGATCCAACCAGGGCACAGCCATGCCCAGCACCTTCTGGTAGAGAAACAACAGCGCCGAAAGGGCCTGCTTGTGGGTGGACACCGAGACCTGCCGCTCGACCGCCAGCCAGCCCAGGAAAGCCTCGACATCGGCACCGCCCAACTCGGCCGGGTGGCGCAGGCCGTGAAAGCGCACATAGGCGCGCACCCAATGGACGTAGGCCTGCTCCGTCCTTATGCTGTAGTGAAGATAGCGGACATGACTGCGAAGCTGGTCAAGCAAGCGCACAGGGGGAGGATCAGAAAACATGGACATGGCATTGCACGGCGGAGCCGGATACTGTACATATACACAGTATCCAACCGATCCTGCCGAACCGCAAGCCCTGGCGCAGCGCCAGCCACGCGGCAAGGCAGCGCCCGCCATGCCACCACCCCTGTTGCCCCT
>JBBQJN010000282.1:0-4815 GCA_038325945.1 Burkholderiales bacterium
GGCGGCTGGCGTGCGGCCTGGCGCGACCTGTTGGCCGACCGTACCGACTACCCTTTGCGTGCGCTGCTGCTGTGTTTGACCGCCCTTTGCCTGGCCGGCGGCGCGGTGATCGCGTTGATGGGCCACTACCATGTCTTTGGCACCGACCGCACCGGCAACGACGTGCTGGTGCAAACGATCAAGAGCATACGCACCGCCTTTGTCATCGGCCTGCTCAGCACGCTGGCCACGCTGCCGCTGGCGGTGGTGCTGGGCATCCTGGCGGGCTGGTTTCGCGGCTGGGTTGACGAGGTTGTGCAGTACCTCTACACCACGCTGTCGAGCGTGCCCAATGTGCTGCTGATCGCCGCCTGTGTGCTGATGGTGCAGGTGGCGCTGGACAAGCATCCCGAGTGGTTCGAGACCGGTGCCGAGCGCGCCGACCTGAAGGTTTTTCTGCTCTGCGTGATCCTCGGGGTCACCGGCTGGGCCACGCTGTGCCGGCTGGTGCGCGCCGAGACGCTGAAGCTGCGCGAGCTGGAATTTGTGCAAGCCGCCACCGCTTTTGGTGTGCCGCAGCTGCGCATCATGGCCCGCCATATCCTGCCCAACGTGCTGCACCTGGTGCTGATCACCACGGTGCTGAACTTCAGCGACCTGATCCTCTACGAAGCCGTGCTCACCTATGTGGGCGTGGGCGTTGACCCCAGCACCAGCAGCTTTGGCGGCATGATCAACCTGGCGCGCAGCGAGATGAGCCGTGATCCGGTGGTGTGGTGGAGCTTTGCCGCCGCCTTCGGCTTCATGGTGGCGCTGGTGCTGGCGGCCAACTTGTTTGCCGACGGTGTGCGCGACGCCTTCGATCCGCGCTCGCGTGCGCTGCGGCCGCGCATGCTGCGCCGTGCCCAGGTGGAGGGCGCTTGAGCATGCTCGACATCCAAGACCTTCAGGTGGAGCTCGATGCCGAGGCCGGCATCGTGCGCGCCATTGACCAGCTCAGCCTGACGCTGCAGCGCGGCCAGACCTTTGCGTTGGTCGGTGAATCGGGCTGTGGCAAGAGCATGACGGCGCTGGCCATGATGCGCCTGCTGCCCGACAGCGGCGCGGTGACCGGCGGCGAGGTCAAGCTCGACGGCAGTGACTTGCTGAGCTTGCCCGAATCAGCCATGCGCGCGGTGCGCGGCGGACGCATCGGCATGATCTTTCAGGAGCCGGGCACCAGCCTGAACCCGGTGCTGACGGTGGGCACGCAGATGGTGGAGGCCATCGTCAACCATACCGCGCTGCGCGGTGCTGCGGCGCGTGCCAAGGCCATCGACTGGCTGCGCCGCGTGGGCATCCCTGAGCCCGCGCGGCGCTTTGACGACTACCCGTTCCGCATGAGCGGCGGCCAGAAACAGCGCGTGATGATCGCCATGACGCTGGCCGCCGAGCCCGACTACCTGATCGCCGACGAGCCGACCACCGCGCTGGACGTGACGATCCAGCGCCAGATCCTCGATCTGCTGAAAGACTTGCAGCGCGAGCAAGGCATGGGCCTGCTGCTGATCACCCATGACCTGGCGGTGGTGGCCGGCATGGCCGACGAGGTGGCGCTGATGTACGCCGGCCAGATCATTGAGCTGGCTCCGGCCGAGGCCTTTTTCAGCCGGCCGCAGCACCCCTATGCCCGCGCCTTGCTGAACGCCTTGCCCGACGCCGGGCGGCGCGGCCAGGCGCTGGCGGCGATTGCCGGCACCGTGCCACCGCTGACACAGGATTTTGTTGGCTGCCGCTTTGCGCCACGTTGCAGCTTTGCGCAGCCGCAGTGCCACACCCAGCAACCGGCGCTGCTGGGTGAGGCTGATCGGCTGGTGCGCTGTTTGCTGCTGGCGCCTGGCGGGCCAGGGCTGGTTGAGCCCGTGGCCCACACCGCTGCAGCGGGCACTGCTGCGGCTGGCCGGGCAGACGCGGTGGCCCCGGCATCGCTGGCAGCAGCCGGTCTGCCGGGCGCGGCGCCGCTGCCGCCAACCGCAACACCGCTGCTGCGCGTCAATGGCCTGAGCGTCAGCTTTGTGCTGCGCAAACCCTGGCTGGGCGGCAAGGCGACGCAGTTCGACGCCGTCAAGGGTGTCTCGTTCCAAGTGGCGGCGGGGCAAACTTTGGCGCTGGTCGGCGAGTCGGGCTGCGGCAAGACCACCATCGGCAAGGCCGTTGTGCAACTGCTGCGCGGCCAGGCGCTGATCGAAGGGGAAGCGCTGCTGGCAGGCGTCGACCTGTTTGCGCTGCAAGGCAACGCGCTGCGCGAGGCGCGGCGCGCGGTGCAGATCATCTTCCAGGACCCGTTTGCTTCGCTCAACCCGCGCATGCGGGTGGCGCAGATCCTCGACGAAGGTCTGGCCGCGCTGCAGCCGCAGACCACCGCCGATGAGCGGCGCAACCGCATCGAAACCATCGTCGAGCAAGTGGGCCTGCGCCGTGATGCGCTGCAGCGCTGGCCGCATGAGTTCTCGGGCGGCCAGCGCCAGCGCATCGCCATCGCCCGCGCGCTGGCGGTGCAGCCGCAGCTGATCATCTGCGACGAGCCAACCTCGGCGCTCGACGTCAGCGTGCAGGCGCAGATCCTCAACCTGCTGCGCGAGCTGCAGCGCGAGCTGGGCCTGAGCCTGCTGTTCATCACCCACAACATCGCGGTGGTCGAGTACATCGCCGACAGCGTGGCGGTGATGCGCGAAGGCCGCATTGTTGAGCAGGGCAGCAGCGCCGATGTGCTGCACCAGCCGGTGCACGACTACACGCGTGCGCTGCTGGCGGCGGTGCCGCGTTTGGCAGCGCGGTGAGGCCGGCTCAATCGACCGGCTGACCGGCCGCCAAGCTTGGTAGCTTGGAGTGGCAACTCCAACATTGGTGTGCCGCGGTCCGGTCATGCCAAAACGCGCCACCGCGAATGAGAAAGCGGCGTTGGAGTTCACTCTGTTCACTCCAACCTACCGATCTGTCCTCGCTGGGGCCAATTCTCGCTATCGACGCCCCATGCCCGACAGGCTCCCAGGATCTGGTCAATGCCGCCGCGCCGCCGGGCACAATTGCGCGCCAGATCCGCCACACCCGTGAAAAATTTCACCACCACCATGCCCAAGCGCCACGCTTCTGATGCCAAAGCTCCAGCCGGTGCCCAGCCCGGTCTGTTCGATGACGACCCGCAAGGCCTGCCGTCCAGCGCTACGGCCGCGTCCAAAGACGCGCTGGTGGCGATCCAGACGCCCGCAACTGCGCAGAGCAAGGCCCAGCGGGCCTTCAACCGCCTGATCGGGCAGATACGGGCTCAGCGCGAGGTGTTGGCCCAGTGGCAGGCCTACGATTTGCGCCATAACCAGCGTCTGGCCAGCGAGTTGCACCCCTTGCAGACGCAAGTGCATGCAGCCCGGCTGGCCTTGCTCAAGCTGCTGGACCAGTTGCTGGACGGCGAGGCGGCCGGGCCCGCGCTGACCAAGGCGCAGCGCCGCAAGATCAAGGCCTTGCTGCCGCCGTTGGCGCGAATGCTGCTGGAAGACGGGCCAGACGCCGAGATCGAAGCCCTCTTCGACAAGCACAGCGATGTCTCGCATGCCGACCTGCGCCAGGCGGAACTGGCCGAGGCCGAGGCCATCTTCGGTGAGATGCTGGGTGACGACGCGGTGCAGGGCCACCAGGGGCAATCGGTTGACGACATGATGCGCCACGCCGCCCAGCGCTTGTTCGACCAGGCCCAGGCCGAGCAACAGGCCCAACAACAGGCCGAGCAGCAGGCCCGGGACGCCCGCCAGGCCCGAGCTCAAGACACCGGCAAGGGCCGCCAGGCCGATGCGGCGCAGCAGCGCAAAGAGGCAGCGGCGCAGCAGGCCAGCCAATCGGTGCGCGAGATCTTCCGCAAACTGGCCAGCGCGCTGCACCCCGACCGCGAGCCCGACGCCGCCCGGCGCCTGCACAAGACCCAGCTGATGCAGCAGGCCAACCAGGCCTACGAGCGCAATGACTTGCTGACCTTGCTGTCGATGCAGCTTGATCTGGAGCAGATCGACGAGCAGCACCTGGCCGGCCTGCCCGATGATCGGCTGGTGCACTACAACCAGGTGCTGCGTGAGCAGTTGGCGGCGTTGCAGCAAGAGGTGGCCGACCAGGCGCAGCCTTACCAGATGATGCTGGCGATGTCGCCCTGGCAGCGCCAGCCAGGCCCGGCCGCGGTGGACAACGCCTTGACGCAAGACATCGCTGCGCTGCGGCGCTGCCTGGCCGACATCCAGCACGACACCGCGCAGCTGGCTGACCCCAGCACGCGCAAGGCCGCCATCGGCCGGATCGCGCTGGATGATCTGGACGACGAGCCCGACCCGTTCGAGATGATGCTGATGATGGAGGCGATGGCGGATATTGTTGGCGCGCCGGCGCGCCCCAAGCGGCCGGCCCGCCGCAAGCGGCGCTGATCGGCAGCGCCGGCATGCGCCGTGACCCCGGAGAATCGAGAGTTGCCGCGGTGGTCGAGTACATCGCCGACCGACTCGCGGTGATGCGGGCCGTGGCCGGCAGCATCGTCGCGAAGGGCGCTTGCGCCTATGTGCTCAACCGCCCGCAAGACACATCTACCCGCACCTGCTCGCGGCAGTGCAGCGCATGTCAGGGCGCTGAAGGCAGCTCAGCCGGTTTGTGACCCCCCGGGTCTGGCGGCAGTTTGGCAAGCCAGGCATCAACGCAGAACGGTGCGGGATTTGGTCGAGCTGGCTGGCGTCGCGGTTTTAGGCAACTTTCTGCGCCAACGGAACCAGTATTTGCACTGACTCGTAGGGCACAGAGACAGAACCTTCTGTTGTGCGTTCAACG
>JBBQJN010000283.1:0-4760 GCA_038325945.1 Burkholderiales bacterium
CTGGTCAATTACGACAGGCGCTTAAGCTGGCGCGCAGCGGCGATGCAGGGTAGGAGCTTCAGCCTAAACTGCCGCCATGGACGACGCTTTCGACAACCCTCCCCTCCACGAGCCCCGCCTCTGGCGCGACAACGGCTGGACCGCCCAGGTCATCAACAACGACAACGATGACGGCTGGGCGGTGGCCATGATCAAGGACGGCGAGCCCGAGCCGGCGCTGGTGGGGCCCTGGACCATGGGCCGCGACAAGAAGAACCCCAAGCCACTGGATACCGCAGCCTTCAATACCTTGGTGAAGACCGCCGCCGAGGTGTTGCGCCGGCATGAGCAGGCGCTGCACGCGCAACTGCACCAGGACATCACGGTGGACGCCGGCGGCGTGCGCGTCACCGTGGCGCTGGATATCGTGCCCGACGACGACGCACCACAGGCCCGTTTGAGCGCGAGTGACGAGTCGGGTGAGCCGCTGGCCGAAGTGGGTGTGTCGCCTGGCTTCAAACTCAACCGGGCCAGCGCCATTGCCTGGATCGCCGCCGGCTATGCCAAGCCGGGCGGCCGCAGCGACTGAGAGACTGAGAGGCAATCGGATGCACCCGCGTAAGCCCCCACAACAGGTCCAAACTAGGCGCAAAGCACAGCCGGGGTGGGGCCCCGGCGAGCATTTGCAACGACGAGTGGGCCTGTTTTGGGGGCTTACCCGTAGGGCCGGGGTGGCCAAGGACCCTGCGCGGCGTTGCATCGCTTGCCCGGACGTCAGTCCGGGCTGCGCACTGCGCCTTGCTCAGAGCCCTTGGTCACCCCGGCGCGGGTGCATCCGATTGCCTCTCAGTCTCTGAGCCTGTGCGCCAGCGCGGCGTGCCCGCTGGGCTGGCGCGCGATCAGGTCAGATCAATGGGCCCTTTCGCGCAGCACCTGCATCAGGTACTTGCCGTAGCCGTTTTTCAGCATCGGCTGGGCCTGGGCTTCGAGTTGATCGGCGGTGATCCAGCCGGCGCGGTAGGCGATTTCTTCGGGGCAGGCCACCTTCAGGCCTTGGCGCTTTTCCAGCGTGGCGATGAACTGGCTGGCTTCGAGCAGGCTGTCGTGGGTGCCGGTGTCGAGCCAGGCATAACCGCGGCCCATGATCTCCACATCCAGCTGGCCTTGCTGCAGGTAGGTGGCGTTGACCGTGGTGATCTCTAGTTCGCCACGCGCACTGGGCTTGATCGAGGCCGCGATGTCACAGACCTGGTTGTCGTAGAAGTACAGGCCGGTGACGGCGTAGTTGCTCTTGGGCGCCTGGGGTTTTTCTTCGATGCTCAGCGCGCGCTTGTTGGCGTCAAACTCGACCACACCGTAGCGCTCGGGGTCGACGACATGGTAGGCAAACACGCTGGCGCCGCTGCTGCGGCCATCGGCGCGCTTGAGCAGGCTGGCAAAGTTGTGGCCATAGTAGATGTTGTCGCCCAGCACCAGCGCGCTGGGCTGGTTGCCCACAAAGCGGCGGCCCAGGATGAAGGCCTGCGCCAGGCCGTCGGGGCTGGGCTGCACGCAGTAGCTGAGGTTCAGGCCCCAGCGGCTGCCGTCGCCCAGCAGGGCTTCGAAGCGCGGTGTGTCTTGCGGTGTGCTGATGATCAGGATGTCGCGGATGCCGGCCAGCATCAGCGTGCTCAGCGGGTAATAGACCATCGGTTTGTCGTACACCGGCAGCAGCTGCTTGCTGATGGCCAGCGTGGCCGGGTGCAGTCGGCTGCCGGAGCCGCCGGCCAGGATGATGCCTTTGCGTTGCATGGGGTGTCTCGGGCTGGGGTCAGTGGGGTCAGTTGGGCAGGATCTCGGTCAGCATGCGGGCCACGCCGGGCTGCCAGTGCGGCAGTTGCAGGCCGAAGGCTGATTGCAGCTTGCGGGTGTCAAGCCGAGAGTTCAGCGGCCGCCGCGCCGGCGTGGGGTAGGCGCTGGTCGGCACGGCGCTGATGGCATCGGCCGGCACGCGGATGGCATGGCCGCGCGCGCGTGCCCACTCGATGACAAATTGCGCGTAGGCATGCCACTGTGTCTCGCCGCCGGCCACGCAGTGGTAGGTGCCGGCCAGCTCGGGCTTGTGGGCCAGCGCGCGCAAGGCATGGGCGCTGACATCGGCCAGCAGGTCAGCGCCGGTGGGCGCACCAAACTGGTCGTTGATCACCGCCAGCGTTTCGCGCTCGGCGGCCAGCTTGAGCATGGTGCGGGCAAAGTTGCCGCCGCGCGAGGCATACACCCAACTGCTGCGCAGGATCAGGTGGCGGCAGCCGCTGGCGCGGATCAGTTCTTCGCCCTCGAGCTTGGTGCGGCCGTAGACACTGAGCGGGCCGGTGGCTGCTTGCTCGTCGCGCGGCGCGCTGCCTGAGCCGTCGAACACATAGTCAGTGCTGTAGTGCAGCAGCGTTGCACCGATGGCCGCGGCCTCGCGGGCGATCACGCCGGCTGAGGTGGCGTTGAGCTTGCGTGCCAAGTCGGGCTCTGACTCGGCCTTGTCCACTGCGGTGTGTGCGGCAGAGTTGACGATGATTTGCGGCTGCACCGCTCGCACCGTGGCGGCCAGGGTATCGGGGCGGCTGAAATCGGCGCTGTAGTCGGTGCTGTCGAAATCCAGTGCCACCAGTTCACCCAGCGGCGCCAGGGCGCGTTGCAGTTCCCAGCCCACCTGGCCGTTTTTGCCCAGCAGCAGTATCTTCATACTGTTGCGCTGCCGTAGTGCTGGCTCAGCCAGTCGCGGTAGGCGCCGCTTTGCACATCGGCCACCCAGTCGGCGTTGTCCAGATACCAGGCCACCGTCTTGCGGATGCCGCTGGCAAAGGTTTCGGCCGGGCGCCAGCCCAGTTCTCGCTCGATCTTGCGGGCGTCGATGGCGTAGCGGCGGTCGTGCCCGGGGCGGTCGGTGACGTAGGTGATCAGCCGGGCATAGGGGCCGGCAGGATCGGGCCGCAACTCATCAAGCAGGGCGCAGACGATGTTGACGATGTCGATGTTGGCCTGCTCGTTCCAGCCACCGATGTTGTAGACCTCGCCGAGCCGGCCACCGGCCAGCACCGCGCGGATGCCGCTGCAGTGGTCGCCGACGTAGAGCCAGTCGCGGATCTGCTGGCCGTCGCCGTACACCGGCAGCGGTTTGCCGGCCAGGGCGTTGACGATCATCAGCGGGATCAGTTTTTCCGGAAAGTGAAGCGGCCCGTAGTTGTTGCTGCAGTTGGTGGTGAGCACCGGCAGGCCGTAGGTGTGGTGCCAGGCGCGCACCAGGTGGTCGCTGGCGGCCTTGCTGGCGGAGTAGGGGCTGTTGGGCTCGTAGGGGTGGGTTTCGGTGAAGGCCGGTGCGTCGGGGGCCAGGCTGCCGTAGACCTCGTCGGTGCTTACATGATGGAAGCGGAAGCCGGCCTTGGCTTCACCTTGCAGGCTGCTCCAGTAACCGCGCGCGGCCTCCAGCAGCGTGAAGCTGCCGTCGACGTTGGTCTTCATGAACGCGCCGGGGCCGTGGATGCTGCGGTCAACATGGCTCTCGGCCGCAAAGTGCACGATGGCGCGCGGCTGGTGCGTGGCCAGCAACTGGTCGAGCAAGGGCCGGTCGCCGATGTCGCCGTGCACGAAGGTGTGGCGCGTATCACCCTGCAAGGCCGCCAGGTTGGCCAGATTGCCGGCGTAGGTGAGGGCGTCGAGGTTGACGATGGGCTCGTCGCTGGTCTTGAACCAGTCGAGCACAAAGTTGCTGCCGATAAAGCCGGCGCCGCCGGTGACGAGGAGGGTCATTTCAATGTCCAGGTAGCAGGGGTCGCCGTTAAGCAGCCGCCATGGATCCGGCTTCGCCGGGCCATCGGCGGCCGCCCCCTTGAGGGGGAGCGCCGCAGGCGCTTCGGGGGTGGGTCAAGATCTTCCGTAGGTGTCTTCAAAGCGCACGATGTCGTCTTCGCCCAGGTAACTGCCCGACTGCACCTCGATGATTTCCAGCGGCAGCTTGCCGGGGTTGGCCAGGCGGTGGGTCTGGCCCAGCGGGATGTAGGTACTCTGGTTTTCGGTCAGCAGGATCACCTTGTCGCCATTGGTCACTTCGGCCGTGCCGCTGACAACGATCCAGTGTTCGGCGCGGTGGTGATGCATCTGCAAGCTGAGCGTGGCGCCGGGTTTGACCATGATGCGCTTGACCTGGTGGCGCGGGCCGCTGTCCAGGCTGTCGTACCAGCCCCAGGGCCGGTGCACCTTGCGATGCAGCGTCTGCTCACCGCGGGCCTCGGCCTGCAACTGGTTGACGATCAGCTTCACGTCCTGGCTGCGTTCGCGGCTGGTGACCAGCACCGCGTCGGCGGTTTCCACCACCACCACGTCGCTCAGGCCCACCACGCTGACCAGCCGGTTGGTGGCATGCACCAGGGTGTTGGATGAATCCTTGATGATGGCGTCGCCGACGCTGGCATTGCCTTGCGCGTCTTTGGGCGCGACCTGCCAGACGGCCTCCCAGGCGCCCAGGTCGTTCCAGCCGGCGTCCAGCGCCACCATGCGGATGTCGAAGGTGCTGCCGGGGCAGCGCTCCATCACCGCGTAGTCGACCGACTCGCTGGGCACGGCGGCAAACTCGGCCTTGCCGGGGCGCACAAACTTGGCATCGGTGCTGCGGGCGGCCCAGGCTTTGCTGCTGGCGGCCAGGATGTCGGGCCTGAATTGCTGCAAGGCCGCCAGCCAGACGCTGGCCTTGAGCACAAACATGCCAGCGTTCCAGAAGTAGCCGCCCTCGGCCAGGTAACGCGCGGCGGTGG
>JBBQJN010000284.1:0-4756 GCA_038325945.1 Burkholderiales bacterium
GCAGATCTGCCAGACGCTGGAGCACACCGCCGGCGGCCTGCAGGCCCAGGCCGAGATCCAGGGCCGCGACACCATCGCCGAGATGTCGCGCCTGATCGACGCCGCCTCGCAAGCGCCACGCGCCGCCGCCGAGCTGGTGGCGCAGCTGCGCCAGCAACACTCGGCCAGCCTGGCGCAGGACACCGGCATGCTGCAAGAGCGCAGCCGCATCATGGCCACGCTGGCCAGCCTGCTCGACAGCGTGAACCTGGCCGCTACCGAGCAGCGCGGCGCGATCGACGCACTGGTGGCCTCGTCGTCGGCCATGCTGCAGGCGGCCGGCAGCCAGTTTGAGCAGCGGCTGAGCGCCGAGTCGGCCCGGCTGAGCGACGCCGCCGAACAGCTGGGTGGCAGCGCGGTGGAGGTGGCCAGCCTGGGCGAGGCCTTTGGCGTGGCGGTGCAGCTGTTTGGCAACTCAAGCGAGGCCCTGGTCGGCCAGCTGCAGCGTATCGAGGGCGCGCTGGCCAAGTCCAGCACGCGCAGTGACGAGCAGCTGGCCTACTACGTGGCGCAGGCGCGCGAGATCGTCGACCTCAGCATCTCGTCCCAGCGGCTGATTGTTGAAGACCTGCAACGGCTGGCGATCCGCCAACAGCCGCTGGCCAGCGTGGCGGCCTGATGCACGAGGCTGACGACGGCGGCACAGGCCAGACCGCGCCGGTCTGGGCGGTGTTTGGCGACCTGATGTCGGGCCTGCTGGGCGCCTTTGTGCTGCTGCTGGTGATCGTGCTCGGCGTGCAGCTTGAGCTGGCCAACAGCCTGCAGAGCGAGGTGCAGAAGCGCCAGCTCGAGGAAAAGCGCCGCCAGGCGCTGGAGCAGGCCTTGGCGGTGCCGCTGGCCAGCGGGCGTGTGACGCTGAACAACGGCCGCATCGGCATCAGCGGCAGCGTGCTGTTTTCGCTCAACTCCGACCAGCTGCAGCCCGAAGGCCGGCAGTTGCTCAAAAGCCTGGCGCCACCGCTGACAGCCTACCTGGGCAGCCGCGATGAGCTGCTGATGGTCAGCGGCTTCACCGACAACCGCGCGGTGCGCGACAGCAACCCCCAGTTTGCCGACAACCTGGAGCTGTCAGCGCAGCGCGCGCTGACCGTGACCCGGGCGCTGATCGACGCCGGCCTGCCGTCGTCCACGGTGTTTGCCGCCGCCTTTGGCCCCGAGCAGCCGGTGGCCTCGAATGCCGATGCCGACGGCCGCACGCGCAACCGCCGCGTCGAGATGGCGCCGGTACCCAGGTCAGCCCATGCGCCCGAACAGCCAAGACGTTGGCGTTGACGCTGACGCCGGCCAGGCCGAGGTCGAGGCCCTGGCGTTGCTTGCCGAGGCCGCCATCGCCGGGCTGCGGGCCAACGACGCGCAGCACATCGACCCCCTGCGCTTTGCCGTGATCGAAGCGCTGGCGCGGCGTGCCAGCGGCTGGCGCGGTGCGATTGGCCAGCGCTTGCAGCGCCGGCTGGGCGAGCTGCTGCAGGCTTATGGCGCGCAGGTGGAGCAGGCCGGCGCCGAGGCTGATCAACTGGCCGCCGCCCTGGCACAGCGATTTCCCCAATCCAGCGCGCAGATCCAAGGCTGCCGCGCCGAAACCGGTACGCGCGGTCTGAGCGGGCTGCGCCAGCTGGCTGACGCGCTGGCTGCACAGGCCGCGCCCAGGCCACTGGCCGAGCTGCTGGCCCGCTTGCAGCCGTCGGGCGCGGCGCTGCCGCCTGCCCTGGCCGGTGAGGGCGCCGCGATGGCGCCGGCCAGCCCACCGGCCGAACTGAAGGCGCTGAGCCAGTTCAGGCAAAGCTGGGCCCGGCTCGACGTGGCGCAGCAACTGCAGCGCTCAAAGCGGCAGCTGCCCGAAAACGCCGGGCCGCTTAACTCGCAGGGGCTGGTGCTGCGTGCGCTGCAGCAGCTGCAAACGATCTCGCCCGACTACCTGGAGCGCTTCGTGTCGCAGATCGAAGCGCTGCTGTGGCTGGATCAGGCCGACACCGTGGCTGCGTCGGCAGCCGCCAAACCGGGCCGCCGCGAAACCGGCAAGCCGCGCCAGCCGGCGCGCGGCAAGGCCGGCTGAGTGGCGCTCAGAACAACTGCACCTGGTCCACCGCCTCGACCGGCGGCGTGGCGCCAGGCGCCAACAGGTCGGCCAGCCAGGCCGGCTCGTCATCGGCGGCCAGCGGATCTTGCGGCAGCAGGCGCAGCCGCAACACCGTCTGCGCCAAGCGCATGCGGCGGGTACAGCCAATGCGGCCAGCCTCCCAGGCCATGGCCACCGCGGTGCTGGCGTGGTACAGCGCCGAGGCGGCCTGCCTCGCCGCATGCTCCCCAGCCGCGCCGGCCATCGCCACCTGCTCGGCGCGCGCGACCACCCGGCCCAGCGTGGCCTCGAACACCGCCCGCGCGGCCGGGTGCATCGCGCTGTCGGCCAGCAGCCCGGCCAGGTGATGCATCAGCACCGGCAGCGCAGCGTCGCGGCGGATGGCGCGCATCACATCCAGCGCCACGATGTTGCTGGTGCCCTCCCAGATCGAGCCCAGGTGGGCGTCGCGCAGCAGCCGCGCATCGGCCCAGTCTTCGATGTAGCCGCAGCCGCCGCGCACCTCCATCGCATCGCCGGTGACCTTGCGTGCATCGCGGCAGGCGCGAAACTTGATCAGCGGCGTCAGGATGCGGGCCAGCGCACGGGCGCTGTTGTCGCCGCCATCGCCACCATCGCCACCACCACGATCACCACGATCACCCGCCCTGCCGCCGCCGGCCGCCTCAGCATCCGCGCGGCGCAGCGCCTCGGCGGTCTGGAACAGCATGGTGCGCGCCTGCTCGGTGGCCAGCATCAGCTTGAGCAGCTGGCGGCGCATCAGCGGCAACTCGATCAGCCGTTTGCCAAAGGCCTGGCGCTCGCGGGCGACAAACAGTGCCTCGGTCAACGCCCGGCGCATCAGCCCAGCGGCGCGCATGCCATTGCTCAGCCGCGAGTTGTTGACCATGTCGGCCATCTGCTGAAAGCCGCGCCCCGGCTCGCCGATCAACCAGGCCAGCGCGCCTTCGAGCCGGATCTCGCCGCTGGCCATCGAGCGCGAACCCAGCTTGTCTTTCAGCCGCAGCATGCGGTAGGCGTTGGCCGATCCGTCGGGCAGCGTGCGCGGCAGCAGAAACAGCGACACCCCGGCCAGACCGGCCGGTGCGCCGTCGATGCGCGCCAGCACCATCGCCAGCCCGGCGTCGGGGTTGGAGCAGAACCACTTGTCGCCGTGCAGCCGGTAGGCATCGCCCCAAGGCGAGGCCGCCGGCTCGGCGCGGGTGGCGGTGGCGGCCACGTCGCTGCCCGCGCCCTGCTCGGTCATGAACATCGCGCCCTGCTGCAGCTCATCAAAATCTTGCGTGATCAGCGCCGGCAGGTAACGCTCAATCAACGCGGCATCGCCAAACTTGCGCAGCGTGCGGGCCAGCGAATCGGTCATCGACAGCGGACAGCAAAGGCCGAACTCGGCCTGCACCAACAGATAGCTCAGCGCGTACTTGGCCGCCGCCGGCATCGCCTGCGGCCAACCCAGCACGCCAGCGCGGTGCGACATCGCCGCCAGCCCGTAGTCACTGAAGGCCACCCGCTCCAGCGCCACATAGTCGGGGTGCTTGTTGATGCGCTGGGCATCGATACCGCTGCGTGTGCGGTGTTCCAGCGTGGGCGGATGTTTGTCGGCGCTGTAGGCCAGCGTATCGAGCAGACCACCGGCCAGGCCGCCCAGGCGCTGCAGGTGCGGCAGCAGATGCGCCAGCAGATCGGCCGGCAGGTACAGCGCCAGCAGCTGCGCCAGCACCGGGTCAGCGTCAAACAGGTTGACGCCATGCTGGTCGGGCACGGGGTGGGGGGTGGCGGCAGTGGCGGCAGTGGCGGGTGTATCGGTCGTCAGCATGCGGGGCTTTCAGAGGCGTCAAGTATCGGCAATGCCGTCGGGCTTGGCGCGCCGGGTTGCGGCCTTGGCTTTGGCGCCCCGCTCAGGGCGCGAGTGGAATCGGCGTGCCCCGGTCCACCGCCACCGCGGTGATGCTGTTCTGTGGCGAGCCTTCGATGACACGGTCCGAATAGGTCAGGTAGATCAGCGTGTTGCGCGGCGCGTCGACCATGCGCACCACGCGCAACTTCTTGAAGACCAGCGAGATGCGCTCGCTGTACATCTCGTCCTGCTTGGGGATCGGTTTCGGAAAGCTGATCGGCCCGGTCTGGCGGCAGGCGATCGAGGCCTCGGCCTTGTCCTCGGCCAAGCCGAGCCCGCCCTTGATGCCGCCGGTCTTGGCCCGCGACACATAGCAGGTGACGCCGCGCACCTTGGGATCGTCATAGGCATCGACAACGATCTTGTGGTCGGGGCCGATCAGCTTGAACACCGTGTCGACCTCGCCCACCCGTTGGGCGGCGGCCGGCAACACCAGCGCCAGCGCCGCCGCACAGAGCGCGACGCGCAGCGCACCGTGGGGCGTGAGGTGGGGCGTGAGGTGGGGCGGCTTCGCTCGGGTCATGGGGACTCCTTGGCAACGTCAGTGTCGATGGCCGGGCAGGGCCGGCGGCGAATGATCACCGCCGATCATGCCGTGAACCGCAACTCGATCTGGCCGAACGGGCCGTAGTCGGCGCTGACCCGGTCGCCCGGCGCGATCGCCAGCGGCGCCATACAGGTGCCGGTCGACACGGTCATGCCGGCAGCCAGTGTGATGCCGCGCACCGACAAGGCATTGACCA
>JBBQJN010000285.1:0-4739 GCA_038325945.1 Burkholderiales bacterium
TGCTGTTGATGACACCCCACTCGGGGTTGAGCATGAAGCGCACGCTCAGGATGGTGGGGATCGACGGCAGTGCCCAGGGCAGGATGAAGATCACCGACAAGATCTTGATCCACCAACGGGTCTGGATGAAGAAGCCCGACAGCAGCAGCGCCGCGGCCATCTTCACATTGATGGCCACCAGCAGAAAGATCACCGTGTTGATCGCGGTGCGGAAGAAGATCGGGTCATCGAACAGCGCGACATAGCTTTCGGGGTGGCGCGCCAGCCACAGGCCGTAACCCACCGGGTAGACCACAAACACCACGAAAATCAGCAGGTAGGGCACGACCAACATGCGACCCCACAGCGCGTAGCTGGTCAGCGCCTTGCGGGGCGGGGCCGTGGTGGGTGCGGTAAGGGAGGCGTTGCTCATGGTGACGTGTTCTGCGGCGGGCTCGGTCATAACACTGCCCCGGCGTGCCCACGGCAGGCCCGCCGGGGCAGGGACTTACATCAAGTGGACGCCGCGGAACCGGCTTAGCCGGGCCGCTGGCGTCGCCCCCTTGAGGGGGAGCGGCCTTGGCCGCTACGGGGGTGGGGGATCCCCCGCTTCGGGGGTGGGGGAGTTACCCGCCGGCGACCACCTTGATGCGGGCGATCATCTCGTCGATGGCCTTGTCGACCGGCACCTTCTCGTTGAGCACCCGGTTCATCGCCTTGGCCCAGACGTTCTCGTTGTTCAGCACCGTGAACTTGTAGTTCTTGGTGAACTCGAAGGGCGTGGTGCCATTCATGAACTGGTTGTAGACCGCCAGGCGGTGCGGATCACCCTTCCAGAACGGGCTTTGCTGCGCAGTCTTGGTGACCGGGAACCAGCGGCCGAGCGAGCCCTCGACGTAAGGCGTCAGGTTGGCCTCGTCGAGTATGAAGGCAACGAACTTCTTGGCGCCTTCCTTGTTCTTGGCGTCCTTGAAGATCACCCCGGTCTTGACCGCCGCACGGTAGACCATCTTGCTGCCGTCGGGCTTGTTGGGGAAGCCGGCGGTGGCGATCAGCTCGGTGTAGTTCTTCTTGGCCAGTGCGCGCTGATCGGGCGTCAGCGTGGCGTTGTTCATGTCGTCCAGCCACTTGGCGGCGATCGAGATGGTCGCGTTGTGCGTCATCACCGTCGTCTTGTTGTGGAAGGCGACGTTGTTGTCCGGGTCCTTCCAACTGGTGGCCGAAGGCGGCGTGCAGCCCTTGGCATAGACCGAGGTGTAGTCGGTCATGGCGTTGATCAGGCCCTGGCGCACCGCCGGGTCATCGACCAGCAGCTTGCCCGAGTCGTTGACCAGCTTGACGTTGTAGGCGTCCATGAAGGTGAGGAACGAGTAGAACGAGTCGCTCGATTCCACGCCCATCGGGAAGCCGGTGCCGAAGCCGCGCTTGCCGCTGGCCTTGCGGTAGCCGTCCTGCACCTTGCTGCACCAGAAATCCCAGTAGCCCTTCCAGTCCTTGGGGATGTCGGTTTCCTTGAAGCCCGATTCAGCCAGCATGTCCTTCCAGTACTGGATGTGCATGGTCTGCTGCTTGATCGGGAAGGCGTAATAGGCCCGTGTCTGTGCAGCGTTGTTGTAGAGAAAGGTGGTTGACAGCGCAGCCGGCTCGAACTTGGCGCGGATCGGGTCGATCACTTTGGACAGATCCTCAAGCCGGCCCTCGAAGGCCCATTTGGCGGTGACCTGGAAGTCGAACACGTCCGAATAGGCCACGTCGGGCGGCGCACCGGAATCAAGCGCGGCCACCGTCTTGGGCACGGTGTCCTGGATCGGGTACTGCGACAGCTCGACCTTGATGTTCTTGTGCTTGGCCTCAAACTTCTTGATGGCCTCGAACAGTGCGTCGTCTTCGGCCTTGTAGAAGCCCTTGACCCACCAGACGGTGAGCTTTTCTTGCGCCTGAGCGAACGAAGGGCCGCTGGCCAGCAGGCCGGCGGTGACCAATGTGGCGGTGAGCCAAGTCTTGCGTTGCATCGTCTTTGTCTCCTGGAGGGGGGTGGAAGGGCGTGAAGGCAAACCGGATCAGCACCCGAGCTCAATCGTATGATGATTGTTGGCAAGCCATTTGCGGGGTTTCCCGTACCGAGACGGTCTGCCAGCCGATGCGCGCGGCCGCTGGATCTATCGGCGCTGCGCCATCGCGCGGAGCTTGCCACAACGGCAAAAGCCGCCCACGGGCGGCTTTTTGCGCAAAGGTCGCGCGGCCGGGCCGCGCGTTAGCTCAAACGCGACGGCGCGATGCCAGCCGCCCGATCACGCCCAGGCCGGCGAACATCAACGCCCAGGTGCCGGGTTCGGGCACGGCGGTGGTGTGGTAGTTGTAGGTCACGCTGGCGTAGCCGCTGGCCTTGGTCCTGAACTGGGTATCGATGCTGCCCGAGCTGAGGTAGCTGGAGGCGCCCTGCGCCGATAGCCGGGTCAAGACCGTGCCGGCACCAGTGAACATGGCCAGCGTCGCGCCGTCGGTGAAGGTACGCGCTGTGCTGTTGTCGGCCACCAAGCCGAGGTAACTGCGACCGGAGGCGCCACCGAAATCGGCGGTGCCGTCAAAGCTGCTGGCGTTGAAGGTGGTGCTGACCAGCGGCGTGGTCTGCACCAGCGTGCTGCCCGACACCGGATCCACCAGCTTGAGCGTGGCGCCCAGGTTCAGCGTGACATCGCGGGCGCCGAGGTTGTTGCTCTCGGCTTTGGCGCTGCCCTCCAGGTGACCGAACAGCGTCAGCGTGACTGAATCCAAGCTGCCCAGGTTGGTGTCGAATTGGGGCAGCAGCGCGTCCACTGACCAGAGCGTGCTCTTGAGCGGCGCGACGTTCGAAGTCAGGCTGATCTGGTGGTTGACCGTCAGTGCCTGGGCGCTGCCCAGGCTGCAGAGCGTGAGGGTGGCGAGGGCGAATGGGCGAATGAAGTTCATGGTGCGGTGTCCAGGAGGAGTAGGTCGGGTGGCCGAGCCAGTTCAAGTGCGGCGACGCGAGGCGATGCTTGCTGCGGCCAGCGCCAAGCCCAGCAGCGCCAGTGAACCCGGCTCCGGGACGGCGCGGGCGGTGTAGTCGTAAGTTACCTGGGCGTTGGCCGAAGCCAGGGTGCGAATGCGAAAGTCGACGTTGCCTGAGTTCTCTGACATCGTTGAGTCGCTGGTGGCGAGCACCATCACGTCGAAGCTGCCGGCGCCAAGGAAACCCGCCAGATGGGCGTAGCTAGCGCTGCCGCCACCCGTCAGGTCGATTGACCAGCTGGCGATGTCGTCCGCGGCCACATTCATCTGCCCGTGCTGCGGCCCGAACACGATGTCGGCCATGCCGAACAGCGGGAAGCTGAACTGCATCGAGCCGGACGCCGTGTAGTCGACCAGGCTGGCATCGCCGCCGGCGTTCTCGGCCGAGAAGCCCGAGCCCAGGCTGCCATGCCAGTTGAAGGTGATGGCGCTCAGTGTGCCCAGCAGTGGGTTGAACTTTTGCAACGTCAACGTTTGGCCCGGCGCCGACCAATCAGTGCCCTCGGGGCCGTAGCTGGCGTTGTAGCTGATGCTGGCCAAGCTGGCCTGCGCAGGGCCCACTGACAACAGCGCAGCGGCCAGGGTGGTAAGCAAGGGGAGAGCCAGTTTCATGATCGGTGCTTTCAGACGTTGGGCGGGCGGCGACAACCTGGGGGGTGCCGTGCATGTCAACATCAGTAGCGAAATCCGTGCCAGCTTGATTTCGCCTAAAAACATCAATCAATTCAACAGCTTACAAGACCCTCGAAGTATGTTGCGCCGCAATGTCAATAACGCCGACGTGCGTTCTTCAACGCTTTTCAGCGGGGTGCGCAGTGCATCACGCTGAACGACTTTGGGGCCATCCATCGGCTGTAAAGAAAACCGACAGACGCCACCTGGCGCTGGGCCAAGCGCGCTTGGCGCGGCCGCAATCCGCCTCAGCGCGGCGCCGCGCACTCCGGCACGGGCGTGCGCACCGGCTGGCCAGCCAGTTGCCGGCGCAGGTTGTCAAAGGCCAAGTCGGCCATCGCCTGCCGGGTGTCGGCGGTGGCGCTGCCGATGTGCGGGCTTAGCACCACATGTGGCAGTGCCAGCAGGCGCTCGGGCACCTTGGGCTCGGCCTCGAAGACATCAAGCGCGGCGCCAGCGATGACGCCGCGCTCCAGCGCGTCGATCAACGCCGCTTCATCGACCACCGAGCCACGCGCCACGTTGATCAAGATGCCCTTCTGCGGCGAGCTGCTGCCCAGTGCGGCCAGTACCTTGGCGTCGATCATGTGGCGGGTGCCGGCGCCGCCGGGCGTGATCAGCACCAGAAAATCGCTCTCGGCGGCCAGCGCTTCGGCGCTGGGCAGGTAACGGTAGGGCAAGCCGGGCTTGGCGCTGCGTGCGGTATAGGCGATGGTCATGCCAAATGCCAGCGCGCGCTGGGCGATGGCCTGGCCGATGCGGCCCATGCCGACGATGCCCAGCCGCGCGCCCGACATCTTGCGTGCCAGCGGCATGTTGCCGCCGCTGAGCCAGCGGCCCTCGCGCACCCAGCGGTCGGCGGCCGGCAACTGGCGCGCCGCGCTGAGCATCAGGCCCAGCGCCAGGTCGGCAACATCGTCGTTGAGCACGTCGGGCGTGTGCGTGACCATCACGCCACGCGCCTTGGCTGCGGCCACGTCGACGCCGTCGTAGCCCACGCCCATCACCGAGATGATCTCCAGCGCCGGCAGTTGCTCGATCAGCGCGGCGCTGACTGT
>JBBQJN010000286.1:0-4730 GCA_038325945.1 Burkholderiales bacterium
TCAACTTACATCGATTCGGCGAAGCTGCGCAGCTTCTCCGAGCGGCTGGGGTGCTTGAGCTTGCGCAGCGCCTTGGCCTCGATCTGACGGATGCGCTCACGCGTGACGTCAAACTGCTTGCCCACTTCTTCGAGCGTGTGGTCGCTGCTCATGTCGATGCCAAAGCGCATGCGCATCACTTTGGCCTCGCGCGGCGTCAGGCCGTCGAGCAGTTCGCTCACCACCTCGCGCAGGCCTGACTGCATCGCGGCCTCCATCGGCGCCACGTTGTGCGTGTCCTCGATGAAGTCGCCCAGCGTGGCGTCGCCATCGTCGCCCACCGCCAGCTCCATCGAGATCGGCTCCTTGGCGATCTTCATGATCTGACGCACCTTGGTCTCGGGCATCTCCAGCTTGAGTGCCAGCGTCGCGGCATCGGGCTCGAAGCCGAATTCCTGCAGGTGCGCCCGGCTGAAGCGGTTCATCTTGTTGATCGACTCGATCATGTGCACCGGCACGCGGATGGTGCGCGCCTGGTCGGCGATCGAGCGTGTGATGGCCTGGCGAATCCACCAGGTGGCGTAGGTCGAGAACTTGAAGCCACGGCGGTATTCAAACTTCTCCACCGCCTTCATCAGGCCGACGTTGCCTTCCTGGATCAGATCAAGAAACTGCAAACCCCGGTTGGTGTACTTCTTGGCAATAGAGATCACCAGCCGCAAGTTGGCCTCGATCATCTCCTGCTTGGCATCGCGTGAGCTGCGTTCGCCCTCGTTCATGCGCTGGTGGATGGCCTTGAGCTCGTCGAGCGGCACCACGCTGCGGGTCTGGATCTCGGCCAGCCGAGCCTGGCGTTCCTGGATCGCCGGCAGGTTGCGGCCCAGCATCGCGCTGTAGGGCTTACGTGCGGCGGCCTCTTGCTCGGCCCAGGTCAGGTCCAGCGCGTTGGGCGGGAAGTGCGTGATGAAGTGCTGTTGCGGCATGCCGCAGCGATCAACCGCCAGGCGGCGAATCTCGCGCTCGTGGCGGCGCACCTCGTCAACCTGACCGCGCATCGACTGGCACAGCGTGTCGATGGTCTTGACCGTGAAGCGCATGGTCATCAGCTGCTCGCTGAGCGCGGCCTGCGCCTTGATGTAGCCCGGTGAGCCATGGCCGCTCTTCTGGTAAGCATGGCGCAGCTTGTCGAACGACACCCGCATGGCGGCAAAACGATCCAGCGCGTCCTGGCGCATTTCTTCCAGGCGCAGCGTCATGGCGCGGTTGCCACCGGCCTCGTCTTCTTCGTCCTCTTCGTCGTCAACATCAAAGGAGTCGACGTCTTCTTCGGCCACATAGTCGTCGGCCTCGTCGGCGACGACAAAGCCGTCGACCACGTCCGAGATGCTGAGCGCGCCGCTGGCGACACGGTCGCCCAGCACCAGGATGTCGGCCATCACTGCGGGCGAGGCCGAGATCGCCATCATCATGGCCTGCAAGCCGGCTTCGATGCGCTTGGCGATCTCGATCTCGCCCTCGCGCGTGAGCAGCTCAAACAAGCCCATCTCGCGCATGTACAGGCGCACCGGGTCGGTGGTGCGGCCAAATTCGGAATCCACCGTGGACAGCGCGGCGTCAGCGGCTTCCTCGGCCTCCTCGTCGGACGAGGCGGTACCGGTGCCGCCGGCTACCAGCAGCGTGGCGGCGTCGGGCGTTTGTTCGTAGACCGCGATGCCCATGTCGTTGAGCATCTTGACCACGGCCTCGATGGCCTCGGGGTCAACCAGCTTCTCGGGCAGGTGGTCGTTGATCTCGTGCTGGGTCAGGAAGCCACGCGTCTTGCCCATCTTGACCAGCGTGGTCAGCTCTTCGCGGCGGCGCGCGGCCTGCTCTTCGGTCAGCGTGGTGACATCCAGGCCAAACTCGCGGATCAGCGCGCGCTCTTTGGATTTGGGCACCTTGACCCGCAGCGGCTTGGCCTTGGGCAATGCCGCGCTGCCATCGGCCTCCACTGCGGGGGCGGGAGCGGGGGCGGATGCGACGGCGGGGGCTGCTGCTGCCGGCACCGGCTTGGCAGCCACTGGCTTGGCGGGGGCAGCGGCCTTGGCTGCGGGCTGGGCGGCAACTGCCGGCTTGGCAGTGCTCTTGGCGGCGGGCTTGGCGGCAGTTTTAGCGGCCGGTTTGGCGGCCGGTTTGGCGGCCGGTTTGGCCACGGCCTTGGCTGCCGGCTTGGCAGCGGCCTTGGCGGCAGGCTTTGCAGTCGGCTTGGCCGCTGCGGTCGGCGCTGTCTTGGCTTGGGACGCCGCCGCCCGCTTCGGCGCTGGCGGGTCTGACGGCAGTGCGGCTGTGGATTTCGGGGTCTTGGTGCTCATGAGGGGGCCTGGAAAGTTGGGGCGACCGGCAAGACGGCCACCGGCTGGGACTGGGCGCGACGGGCATGCAACAGGCGCTTGAACAGAGACGGCCTTGTTGCGCCAGGCGCATCAGCGCGTTGATGACCGCGCGCGTCTGGGGCACAGATGGGGGTCGATTGTCCGATTGAAAGGCCGCGAATCGGCAAAAAATCGTCACGGCGTGGCGCAGATCCGCCTGCCGACGGCTGCCGTCTGCCCCGACAGGGGTGCCGGTATGGCCCACGGGCCGCCATCATGCCCGTACATGCCAGCGCGGGCGCGGGGGGGCTGCTGAACACCGCACCGCGCTGCGCAACATCACCTCGCCATCACCACACAGATGCGCTCAAGCAGCATCTCGGTCGAGCCGTCGACAAAACCGGCCACTCGAGCGCCTATCAGGTGGCGGGCGAAGGGGTGGTGCTCGCGCAGGCCCTCGGCGCCCATCGCTTGCGCCAGCACCGGCAACTGGCGGTCGGCCAGCCGCGTGGCCAGCAGCTTGGCCTGGGCGGCGGCGAGTTGCGCGTCCTCGTCGGCGTCGATCAGTGCCGCGGCCCGGTCCACCATCAGCCGGCTGGCGGCCAGCTCGGTCGCAGCCTCGGCCAGCCGCCAGCGCCAGCCCTGGTGATCGGCCAGCGGCCGGCCGAAGGTCTGGCGCTGCTCGCCGTAGGCCTGTACTACCCGCAGCGCCTCGCCAACCATGCCGTTGCACATCGCCGCGATGTAGGTGCGCGCGCCGTTGATCGAACCCAGCGCGGCCTTGAAGGCCTGGCCGGGCGGGAACAGCAGTTCCTCGTCACTGGCCAGATAGCCGTCGAGCCGAAAGCCGCCGGTGCCAATGCTGTGCTGGCCGCCGAGCGCAAACGCCGGCTCGCGGACAAAGCCGGCGCGGCGGCCGTCGACCACGAAGCCGGCGATGCCGCGCCCGCCGCTGCCGGGCTCGGTCTGGGCATACAGCACCACCACGTCGGCCTCGGCGGCGTTGGTGATCCAGGCCTTGGTGCCGTTGATGCGCCAGCCACCGTCGCGCCGCGTCGCGCTGGTGCTGATGGCGGCGAAGTCCGAACCCACGCCGGGCTCGCTGAGCGCGGTGCAGCCCAGCCGGGTGCCGGCCATCAGCGCGGGCACATAGCGTGCCGCGACCGCCTGCGACGCGTTGCGCGCCAGGTTGGCCGCCACGTTGTGAGTGTTCACAAGTGACATCGCAAAACCGAAGTCGGCCGCTGCCAGCACCTCGGTGACCCGTGCCTTGCAGCCAAACGACAGGCCCAGCCCGCCGGCGGCCAGCGGCACCTGTAGCCGCAACAACCCCAGCGCGGCGGCGGCGGCCAGGCCCTCGTGGCCGATGCGGCGCTCGCGCTCCCACTGCGCGGCATGGGGCGCCACGGTGTCGCGCGCCAACGCGGCGGCCTGGGCGATCAGGGACGTTTCTACATCGGTGAGCGGCATGGGCATGGGCCTGGTGAAGTTGACGGGGCGGTCCGGCAAGCGACCATGCTATGCCCGCTGCCCGTCCACAATCCGACACCGAGGAGACTGTTGCCGATGTCAGAGACGCTGTTGCCCCCGCTCGACCCTGAGGTGTTGCCACCGGGCGTACGCAGCCGCTTTGTGGCCGGCATCAACGGCCTGCGGGTGCACCTGCTCGAAGCCGGTCATGAGGTACCCGACCGGCCGCTGGTGCTGCTGCTGCACGGCTTCCCCGAACTGGCCTACAGCTGGCGCCATGTGCTACCGGCGCTGGCGGCGGCGGGCTTTCATGCCGTCGCGGCCGACCAACGCGGCTATGGCCGCACCACCGGCTGGCAGGCTGACTACGACGCCGACTACGCCGGCTTTGGCATGCTCAACCTGGCGCGCGACGCGCTGGGTCTGGTGGCCGCGCTGGGCCGGCGCCAGGTCGCCGCCGTGGTCGGCCATGACTTCGGTGCGCCGCTGGCGGCCTGGTGCGCGCTGCTGCGGCCCGATGTGTTCACGCGGCTGGTGTTGTTGAGTGCACCCTTTGGCGGGCCGCCGCCGCTGCCAAAGCGCGGCGCCGCCGAGGGCGAGGCCGCCGTGGCGCCCGCGCCCGCAGCAGCGCCTGCACTCGATCAGGCGCTGGCCGCCTTGCCTCGGCCGCGCAAGCACTACCAGTGGTTTTACAGCCAGCGCGAGGCCAATGCCGACCTTTGGCAGGCGCAGCAGGGCTTGCACGATCTGCTGCGCGCCTACTACCACCACAAGAGCGCTGATTGGCCACACAACCAGCCGGCCCCGCTGGCCGGTTGGAGCGCCGAGCAACTGGCGCGCCTGCCCAACTATTACGTGATGGACCTGCATCAAGGCATGGCCGAGACCGTGGCCGCCGAGATGCCCACGCCGGCGCAGATTCAAGCCTGC
>JBBQJN010000287.1:0-4719 GCA_038325945.1 Burkholderiales bacterium
GGTTTCCCAGGTGCCCAGCGCCACCTTGCGCAGGAAATCCGGCGAGTTGTCGGGCGGGAAGAATTCGCCGATGAAGCGGCCCATGCTGCGCGCCGCCTCCATCGACAAAAACTGCGCCCACTGCAGATCCAGCGTCCAGAAGCTGGCGATCACCAGCAGCAGCACGCCGGCCAGCAGCAGCCAGCAGGCGCGGCAGCGCGCATCGAACAGCGGCGGCGGCAACGGGTGTCGGTTGGCGGTGGGTGTGTCGATGCGCGTCACCCCAGCGAGCGTCGCAGCAGCGCGCTCACCTGGTCGGCCAGCGCCACCAGCAGCACAAACACCGCCAGCATGGTCAGCACCTCGCCGCCGTTGAACATCTTCATCGAGTTGTCCATCTGCTGGCCCAGCCCGCCGCCGCCGACAAAGCCCAGCACCACCGAGCTGCGGATCGCGCACTCCCAGCGGTAGACGGTGTAGCTGGTCAGCTCGTTGGCGTTTTGCGGCAGCAGGCCGTAGCACAGCGCCTGCAGTCTTGAGCCGCCGTTGCGCAGCAGCGTCTGCGTGGCATGGGCCTCGCCAGACTCCAGGATCTCGGCGTAGACCTTGCCCAGCATGCCGCCGTAGGTCAGCGCGATGGCCAGCACGCCGGCGGTCGGCCCCAGCCCGACGACGCGCACGAAGATCAACGCCCAGACCAGCTCGGGCACGCTGCGCAGCACGATCAGCAGCCAGCGCACGCCCTGGCGCAGCACAGCCGGCAAAGGCGCCATGCGGCCCGACAAGGCCGACAGCGACAGCACGCGCACCGACAGCAGCGTCAGCGGCACGGCCACCAACAGCGCCAGCGTCATGCCGGCAGTGGCGATGGCCACCGTGCGCCAGGATTCGCGCGCCACCAGGGCCAGAAAGTCGGCGCCATGGGCCGGCGGCAGAAAAGTGGCGAGGAAGTTGCCGGTAACTTCGAGGTTGCGCGGCTCGAAGAGGATCCAGGGCCTGAACTCGGTGGCCTGCATCAGCGGCCACAGCAGCACCAGACCAGCGCCGATCCAGAACATGCGCGACCACCAGGCCGGGTCACGCAGTGCCGGATCTTGGCGCGCTGGGGGCAGGGTCTGGCTGGCCATCGTCGATCAGCGGCAGTGCATCACCACGGGTGCCCGTGCGGACGGCGGGTCGAAGTCGACGGCCGACGGCAGGCGCTGCAGTTCATCATCGCGCTGGGCGTAGAGCGCTTGCAGCCGCTCGGTGCCCACCTGGTCAGCGGGCAGATCAAACTGCAACTCGCCGTCGCGCAATCCGACGATACGGGGGAAGTGGGCCAGCGCCATGTCGACCTGGTGCAGCGAGGCGACCAGCGTCTTGCCGTCGGCAGCGGCGGCCTGCACCAGCGTCAGCATGGCCTGCTCGGCGCGCGTGGGGTCCAAGGCCGACAACGGCTCATCGACCAGCCACAGGCCGGCCGGCGCCAACAGCGCGCGGGCCAGGCCGACACGCTGGCGCTCGCCGCCCGACAGGCGATCAACCCGCTCGAACAACTTGTCGGCCAGGCCGAAGCGCTCCAGCGCCCGATGCGCCGCCGGGATGTCGCTGGGATAAAACAGCGAGCGCAGGCTGGCGCCCAGGCTCATCGCTGGTAGTCGGCCGGCGAGCACGGCGGTCACCACCCGTTGTCGCGGTGGCAGCGGCGGCACTTGCGGTGCCAGGAACAGCCGGCCGCGCAGCCGCTGCAGCGCGCTGCGAGGCAAGGTCCAGGGGTCCTCGCCGTCGATCTGCAGCCGGCCCACGCTTGGCGGCAGCGCACAGGCCAGAACCTGCAGCAAGCTGGTCTTGCCAGCGCCCGAGGGGCCAATGACCGCCAGTTGCTCGCCGGCACGCACCTGCAGATCCAGGCCCAACAAAGCGGGCGGCGCGTCGGCGCGTGCCGCAGGGTGGCGCGCGGCCACCCCCTGCAGATCCAGTTTCATGCGGTCGCCAGGCTCACAGCAACCCGGCGCTGCGCGCTGCAGCTTCGATGCCCTTGTAGTTGTCGACCTTGCTCGGCACGAAGCGCGTGGCGCGTTGGAGGTCAAGGATCTCCCTGCCCTCGACGGTGTCGCGGCTCAGCGACAAAAAGGCCTGGGTCAGCTTCTCGCGTTGCGCTGCCGGCATATCGGCATGCACCGTCCAGTTGTAGTCAAAGTAGGTCGGTGTGGTGTAGAAGGCGCGCACCTTGGTGTCGTCGACCTTCTTGTCGGCGACAAACTTCTCCCACACCGAGATATTCAGCGCGCCGGCTTGCACCTTGCCCGAGGCCACGGCGGCGATGGTGGCGTCATGCGCGCCGCTGTAGGCGACACGGCGGAAATCTTTGTCGGGGTTGAGCCCGGCCTGCAGCAAAAAGCTGCGCGGCATCAGATGGCCCGAGGTGCTGCTCTGCGAACCGAAGCTGACGTCCTTGCCCTTCAGGTCGGCCAGCGACTTGATCGTGTCGTCGCTGGTGATGAACACCGAGCGGAATTTCTCGTCCTCTTCGCGCTGCACCAGCGGGATCACCTTGCCGCCCGAGCGCACATGGGCCTGCACGAAAGTGAAGCCACCGAACCAGGCCATGTCGACCTTCTTGTTGACCAGCACCTCGACCGACGCGGCGTAATCGGTCACCGGCGTGAATTCGACTTTCATGCCCAACGTCTTCTCCAGGAACTTCACCAGCGGCGCGGCCTTGCGGGCCAGCTCGGTGGGCGATTCGTCGGGGATGGCGGTGACGCGAAACACCTGCTGGGCATGGCTCAAAGCGCCAAAACACAGCAGGGCGCAGGTCATCAGCGCCTTGAGGGTGCGGGAAGGGGACAGGCTGATCATGGCGGGCATCTCCGTGGGTGGGTTCTGGGACGGGCACAAGCACCCGCAACTCTAGCCGGGTCTCGCTGATAGAGTGAACTGCTGAAAGTGAACCCTCAACCCGCCAAGGCGTTTGCGTCGATGTCCATCAAGTACCCTCGTTTTTTTCAATTGCATCACCTCGACGACCAGGCTCTGGCCCAGGAGGCGGCAGCCGGGCTGCACCGCCAGCCGGCGGCGGTATCGCCCAAGTTCTTTTATGACGCGCTGGGATCGCGCTTGTTTGACGCCATCACCGCGCTTGATGAGTACTACCCCACGCGCACCGAGGCGGCGATCTTCGCCGCGCAGGGCGGCGCCATCGCCAGCGCGGCGCATGCGCTGGCCGGCGAAGCGCCATTGCTGATTGACCTGGGTGCCGGCAACTGTGCCAAAGCGGCGTCGCTGTTCGCGGCGCTCAAGCCCAGGCGCTACTTGGCGGTAGACATCTCCGAGGCCTTTTTGCGCCAGGCTTTGCTGGCGCTACAGCGTGAGCACCCGGCGCTTGACCTGGTGGGTGTGGGCATGGATTTCTCCAGCCGGCTGGCGGTGCCAGAACATCTGCTCGATGGCCCGGCGCTGGTGTTTTATCCGGGGTCGAGCATCGGCAACTTTGCGCCCGACGACGCCTTGCGTTTGCTGCGCGAGGCCCGCGCGCTGGCGGCCGGCGGCGCTGTGCTGATCGGCGTTGATCTGGTCAAGCCGGTGGCGCTGCTGGAAGCCGCCTACGACGATGCGTTGGGCGTCACTGCGGCCTTCAATCTGAACCTGCTGCGCCACCTCAACCGGCTGCTGGGCGCTGACTTTGAGCTGCGCGGCTGGCGCCATGTGGCGCTGTTCAATGCCGCCCAGTCTCGCATCGAGATGCACCTGGAGGCGCGTGTGGCCACCAGCGTGAGCTGGCGCGGCGGCGAGCGCCACTTTGCCGCCGGCGAACGGCTGCACACCGAGAACTCCTACAAGTGGACCCCGCAAGACTTCGCTGCGCTGCTGCGCGACGCCGGCTTCAGCCAGGTTCAGGTCTGGACTGACGAGCAGGATTGGTTTGGTGTCTTTCTGGCGGGTGGCTGATCGCAGCCCGCAGCGGCAGCCGCTCTACAGCGCACAGCTGCGAAAACCCGCCGGTATGTCGTTGCGCTGCGGCGGAAAGAAGTTGCGGTAACGCGGGTGCTTGATGCGCGGCTGGGTCATGAACGAGCCGCCGCGCAGCACCGGCCGGCCGTCAAACCAGGGCGCCGAGTAGTCGCGGTAGGGGTGTGGCTGGAATCCGGGGTAGGGCGCAAACGCGCTGGCCGTCCACTCCCAGACATCGCCCCAGCGGAAATCCTGTGGCCGGCTGATCGCCGCGCGCTCCCACTCGGCCTCGGTTGGCAGCCGGCGGCCGGCCCAGCTACACCAGGCCTGGGCCTCATGCTGGCTGAGGTGGCAGGCCGGCTGGCTGAGGTCCAGCGCCCGCCATTGGCCGCCGCGCCATTGCAGCCAGGCGCCGGCCTCGGCGCGCAGATAACGTGGCGCCTGCATGGCTTGCGCCAGCCGCCACTGGTGGCCGGCCTCGCTCCACCAGCGCGTCTCACCGTAGGCGCCGGCCGCTACAAACGGCAGGTAATCGGCCCAGCGCAGCACCTGGGCGTCGATCTGCACGCCCTCAAGCTCAACCTCATGTGCGCCCAGCTCGTTGTCGAAGGCAAAGCCGGCGTCGGCTTTGCTGCCCAGCCGCCAGGGCGCGGCGGCAAAGTTCAGCGGCGCGGGCGGCGCGGGCAGGCTGGGTGGCTGCCAGCGTGCCGGGTCGGTGGGCACGCCCAAGCTTTGCGCCATGTACAGCGAGGCCTCATGGTGCATGTCTTCGTGCAACAGCGCCAGGCGGAAGAAGTACAGCGC
>JBBQJN010000288.1:0-4718 GCA_038325945.1 Burkholderiales bacterium
TGCGACCTGAAGCCGACCAAGACAGGAACCAGCGAAGCGATTACCGAAGACCCCAACGGCGCTTGGATCGACATCGACATCCATCAGACGATGTATGTGCTGGATCCGCCCCTGGATGGCGGAACGATCACGACCTCCGTCTACTGGTACCGGGATTCCGACGCGACAGTCCAGAATGCCATTGCCCCCGCCAACGTGAGAGTGCCGAATCCTAGAAGCTCGCCGGGTCACATCCAGGTCCAAGCTCCCGCCATCGTGCCCGCGCCGACTGCTACGGACAATGTCTACATCGTTGCGGAGTGCAAGACCGCCAAGCACTTTCTCGGCGAAAGCTTTGGCGTGCGGCACACCTTGGCCGTCTTCGACAAGGACGATGTGCCCGATTACAACGACACGGTCACGCACGAGTTCGGCCATTCCTTCAACCAGACGCCCAGACTAGGGGCTCAGCCGGGCAACCCTGCAATCCCGAGTCATCCTACCCAGGCCGACGCGGGTCAGGGCAATCACTGCCGCGTGAACAAAGGCGGCTCTGGCAACAAGACCAAGTTCACTTGCGTCATGTACGACTCCGGCCCCATGAAGTGGGGTATCCACAAGTACTGCAAGACCTGCAGCCCTTATCTGTTGGTGGAGGACTTCAACAAGCCATGAGCAAGATGGGCGCGATGATCATTCGGGCGCTTGGCTTGGGCCTGGCCGCTTGCGGGTTGGTTCCCCTAGGAGCATTTGCGATGCAAGAAGACAGAAACCTGGCCGTTGAGATGGTCAGGATCCCGGATCAGGACTACTTCCAAACCGACCCGGCCCGTCACAGCAAGCTGCAGCATCAGCTGATCGTGATGAACCGCTACGAGGGCATCGTGATCGGTGCACCCCGGATCGTCGATCTAGATGCCCGAAACCGGCTGCCGGTTTTGTGGTCGACGCGCGAGACTAACCTCCGGGCGTGGAAGGTGATAGGCCCACGCAACAGCACCGTGGTGATTGCCGATCTCGCCACGGGACGGGTCGGCGCGCATAACGCTTTTTTCGGGCCAAAGAAAGAGGACTATCGGCAGATGCCCCGATCGGGCGCGGGCCGCGAGGCCGATGTGGTCGCGCCGACGGGCGCCACCGCCCAATTCGAGTTGCTGGATCTGCGCGAAGTTGCCAACCTGCCATGGCAGCCCGGCCGTTTGGCGGTCACTGTCCTGTCGTACGACAGGCGCTCCAATACGGTCGAGATCGAACTGACGCAGCCTGGCTCGCCACCGGTTCCGGCCTCGGGCCATGGGCTGTCGAGAACCGAAGTTCTTGCAGTTGTGGAGTCGCACAGGCGCCAATCCGCGGCCACCTTTCCGGCGTTCGTATTCGGACCTGCCGCTGGCACGCCCGAACTGCGCGGACAAGGCATCGCGGCCAAGCTGACGGGGCAGCGCTCGGGCATGACGCAGCGATGGTTCCTCGACGGCGCCGCCCGGCTGATGTTGGCGCCGGGCAATATCGTCGCACAGACCACGTCGATCGGCTCGATCGGTAGCGAGCCTAAACCGACCACACCCGTAGCGGTCGTGCCGATCAGTATTCTGATCGCTGAGCTCGATACACCGGTGCCGAAGCAGATCGACGTCCGGATACCGGTCTTTTCGTCAACGCTATTAAAAACCGGCGACGAAGTGAGCGTGGCATTCCGCGTCGACATCGGTTCGGCGATGCGCTCGCCATTGCAGCCAGGCACTTACCAAATCTATGTCGTTGGTCAGCAGTATGTCGCTGGGCCGTACTTGATTTCTGTGGCAAAGTGAGCGCAGCGAGTTCAACGATTCAGAGCATTAGGACGTATCGAAGAGCCCCGCCGCCGGCTCCGCCACCGACTGAAACCGCAGCACCGTCACCGCATTGGCATGGCGGTGGCTCATCACCGGCATCAGGCCGGCAGCCAATAGCGCGTTGCCGCCCTGCTCGCCCAAGTAATGCTCGGCGCAGGCCTGCAGTTCGCGCTCGCAATCCTTCAAATAGGTGTAGGCCGGCAGGTCGTCGATCTGGCGCTCGTCGCCGGGCTCAAAGTCCCAGCCCTTGGCACTGAAGGCGCGGCCTATCAGCAGCGCCGCCGCCAGGCCGCCGTTGCCCCACAGCAAGTCCTCGTGCGCCGGCTCGCCCACAGCCAGTTCCTCAAAGTTGAACGACACCACCGGGTCGCTGGCCTTGCCGTAGGGCAGGCGCAGCAGTACGCGCGGCGCGGCCAGGCCGATCCAGGGCGCGGCTTCGCTGCCGCGCAGCGCCTGCCAGCCGGCCAGCGCGGCGGGCTCGCCGCTGGCCAGCGCGGTGCCGCCGGCCGCCCGCAGCGGGCCGCCGGCCTGAGAGGCGATCAGGCCCAGCGCGGCCAGCAGGCCGATGTCGGTGTCCGACGGGCCAAAGCTGTACAGGCCTACCAGCACGGTCCAGCTCTCGCCGCCGGGCTGGTTGCGCCAGCGGTCGGCCAGCGCCCGGTGCAGGCCGGTCAACGCCAGCTGGCCCTGGGCGGCCACCACGTCGGCCAACAGTTCGTCGCGGCTCACGTCGAACAGGTGCAGCTGCAACTCGTCGTCAAGTTCCAGGCTGCTGATCAGCCACTGCACGCCGCGCCAGGCCGCTTCCATGGCCTGGAAGGCCGGCGCATGCAACAGGGTGCGCATCTGCTCGCTGATGGCGGCGTCGACCGAAGCCAGCAGGTTGGCCTGCTGCGGTGCGATGTTGGGCACGATGTGCGGCGCGACGATCTGGCGGATCAGCGCGTCGATGCCACTGGCTGCTACCTGCGTGCTTGAAGGCGCCGGCGCGGCGGCCACTGGGTTGCCGCCCAGCAGTTGCGACAACAGGCCGTCACCCGGCGCCGCCGGTGCGGCCGGCGCTGGGGCTGCCGGGTTGGCCGGCATTGCCGGGCTGGCCGGCGCGCCTGGCTGCTGCAGTTCAGCCGCAGCCTGGGCAAAGGTGGCCGGATTCATCAGGCGCCGGCGCAACTCGCGCAGGGCCTGGAACACATCCAGCCGGTTCAGCAGCGCATCGGGATGAAAATCGTCCAGGCCTTCAAAGTCGGCCTCGCCGGTGGGCATCTCCAGCCGGGGTGCCAGGCGCTGCATCACCGTATCGAGGTTGTCGACGTCGACGCGGTGCGTGGGCCGCGCCGCCAATGCCGCTTTCGGCCTCGCCGTCAAGCCGCTGAAGTCCCCCATCACCAACAGCCGCATAGGCCCATGATGGGGGGTGCGCCGGGCGGCGGTCGGCCCTAAACTGAGGTTCAACTCCATCCGTCCTGGCATCCGTGGCTCCTGAACAACTTTGCGGTACACCAGCGCACGATCCCGTCCGGGGTGCCTGCCGCAGGGGCAGTGTGCGTCAGGGCTGGTGTTCAAGGCAACAGGGAATCGCATGACCCGTACGTCTGCCGTCGCTGATTGGTCCTTCGGCCCCGTGTTGCGGGGCACGCTCGGCCTTTACTTTAGGCCGCACGGCGCTCGACGGGCGGTGTCGCCAGCCACGGGCCAGGCCGCTATAGTCAAAGTCGATGCCCAACGGCCACATCGCCATGCCGTGCCTTCGTGAAGCTGGCACCCGGTTGGTGTTGAACCGGCTGAGCGGGCTGCCTCGCCGGGCCCAGGGCCTGTCGCCAGCCGCTTGCGCCGCCGGCGCAGATTGAACCGAATCGAGGATCCATGGCGGACAAGTCCAAGCCCATCGAGCTGTCGCTGACCTCTGGCGCCGGCGCCGAACTGAAGTTTCGCTCGATCTCAGCCCATGAAGAAGTGTCGCGGCTGTTCGAGTACCAGATCGTCGGCGTTGCCAAGGGTAACAACCTGTCGGCAGATGCTGTGCTGGGCAAGCCGGTCGCCGTCTGCGTGGATCTGGGCAGCGGCCACAAGCGCTGGTTTCACGGCATCGCCACCGCTTTTGGCATCGAAGGCCGCGATGGCGAGCAGTACAGCTACCGCATCGTCGCGCGGCCCTGGCTGTGGCTGTTGACGCGCTCGGCCGATCTGCGCATCTTTCAAGACAAGACGGCGCTCGACATCATCAAGCAGGTGCTGGGCGAGTACTCGGCAGGCAGCGTCACGGTCAAGGCCAGGGGTCCGTTCCAGACCCGCAGCTACTGCGTGCAGTACCGCGAGAGCGATTTCAACTTCGTCAGCCGGTTGATGGAAGAAGAAGGCATCTTCTACTGGTTTGACCACAGCGAAGCCAAGCACGACCTGGTGCTGGCCGACAGCCCCAACATGCACCAGCCGATGGCCGGCTACGAGGACGCACTGTTCCGCTCCGAGCAAGCAGCGCTGGGCGAAATGGCGGTGATCACACGCTGGGCCATGCGCCACGAGATCCAGCCCGGCAAGGTAACGCTGCGCGACTTCGACTTCGAGCGCCCCAGTACCGACCTTCAGACCGAGTCCCCGAGCAGCAGCCGCAAGCATGCCGAGGCTGAGCACGAGATCTATGATTCGCCAGGCGGCTACCTGGACAAGGGCACCGGCAAGAACCTGGCAGCGATCCGGCTGGAGGAATCAACGGCGCGCTTCGGGCGCTTCCACGGCGAGGGCAATACGCCGGGGCTGGTGGTCGGCCGCAAGTTCACGCTCAAAGAGCACCCGCGCGCCGATCAGAACATCGGCTACCTGGTGCTGGCCACGCAGATCGATGCCAGCCAGACCGGCGAGCGCAGTGCCGGCCAAGGCGGCGGTTTTCTTTGCCGCTTCAGCGCCCAG
>JBBQJN010000289.1:0-4702 GCA_038325945.1 Burkholderiales bacterium
CATGCTGGTGGTGCAAGACCTGTTTCTCACCGAGACCGCGGCGCTGGCCGACGTGGTGCTGCCGGCCACCGCCTTTGTCGAGAAGACCGGCAGCTTCACCAACACCGACCGGCTGGTGCAACTGGGCCGCCAGGTGCTGGCGCCGCCCGGCGAAGCCCGCGCCGACCTCTGGATCCTGATCCAGCTGGCGCAACGTCTGGGACTGGACTGGTCAGCCTACGGGCCTACAGCGTTAGCCGAGATTGGCGAGATAGGCGAGATTGGCGAGATTGCCGAGATTGGCGGTTGGAGCGATTGGGGCGACGGCGAAGCGGTGGTGGCCCGCGTGTTTGACGAGATGCGCCACTCCATGCCCAGCATCGCCGGCATCAGCTGGGATCGATTGACGCGTGACGGCGCCGTCACCTACCCCTGCCGGGCCGAGGGTGACCCCGGCGAGCCGGTGGTGTTTGTCGATCGCTTCCCCACCGCCAGCGGCAAGGCCCGCTTGGTGCCGGCCGACATCATCCCGGCCGCCGAGCGCCCCGATGCCGACTACCCGATGGTGCTGATCACCGGCCGCCAGCTCGAGCATTGGCACACCGGCAGCATGACGCGGCGCAGCGAGGTGCTCGATGCCATCGAGCCCGACCCGGTGGCGCTGCTGCACCCGCAAGATCTGGCCGCACTGGGCATCACACCGGGTGAAACGATCACGCTGAGCAGCCGCCGCGGCGAGGTGAGCTTGTTCGCCCGCGCCGACGACAGCTCACCGCCGGGCACGGTGTTTGTCGCCTTCTGCTGGTTCGAGGCGGCGATCAACCAGCTTACCAACCCGGCGCTGGACCCGGTGGCCAAGATCCCCGAGTTCAAGTACTGCGCGGTGCGCGCCACGGCCGGCGGCCTGGTGGCGGGCGCGGCGGCCGGCTTGCGGCGGCCGCCGCAGTAGCCTCAGCGGCCGCTGCTGGCAGCGTGCCCGTCGGCCGCTCAGTTCTGCTTGGCCTTGGCCAGCGCCAGGTTCCACATCGCGATGAGCTGCTCGTACTCGTCGGTGGCCACCTGCAGGTTGAGCGGGAAGATCTTGATCGTGGCCAGGTCGGGCATCGAGGTCAGCTTGGCCACCGCAATGTCGCTGCGCGTGGGCCGGCGGAAGTTCTCCTGCAGCAGCATCTCTTGGGTCTGCTTGCTCAGCAGCACGTCGTAGAACTGGCGGGCTTCGGCCAGCCGCTTGCTGCCCTTGATGATGAACATGCCCTCGGGGCCGAGGTAGGTGCCATCGGCCGGGTAGACCAGCTTGATCTCCTTCTGCCCACCGGCCACGAACTCGTAGGCCGAGGACTCGATCGTGATGCCCACCGGGTACTCGCCGGCGCCCACGCTCTTGTAGACCTGGCCCGAGCTCTGCACCACCACCACATTGCGCGCAATGCGCTCCAGGCCGTCGCGGCCAAACTGTTTGAGCAGGCCGTAGACCTGGATGAAGGCCGTGCCCGAGCGCGCCGGGTCGGTGAGCACCACCTTGCCCTTCCACTCTGGCTTCATCAGGTCGGCCCAGGTCTTGGGTGCGGCCAGGCCCTTGAGCTGGCGCTCATTGACCATCAGCACCATGACGTGCACGTTGGTACCGATGAAGCTGTTGTTGGGGCCCTTGAACTTGGCGTCGATGGCCTTGGCTTCGGGCGAGACATAGGGGTCCATCACGCCCTGAAAGGCCGACAGCGTGCCGAAACCACCGCTCCAGAAGATGTCGCCGCCGGGGTTGGCGCTCTCGGCCTGGATGCGCTTGAGCAGCGTGCCGGTGCCGCCGGTGACCGACTGCACGCTGGCCTTGGCATGCTGCTTTTTAAGCGCCGCGCCGGCGTTGGCGATGGCCTCGGGGTTGTTGGACGAGTACAGCACGACGTTCTGTGCCATCGCGCCGGCAGCGGCCAGCGTCAGGCACAGGGCCAGCAGTGATTTCTTGAGCAGGGTGTGAGTCATTTTCAGGGCTTCCTATTTGAGCGAGAAGAGGTTGATCTTGAGCAGCTTGGGCAAGAGCACGACGGGAATCAGTATGAGGGTCACCAGGGTGGCGCCATAAGCCGATGCCAAGCCGAGCCGGCCGGTATCTACTTGTCGGAAGATGGCGATCGGCATGGTCTCGAGGCCGGCGCTGTAGACCACGATCGAGGCCGACAGCTCGGAGATGGAGGTTGCCCACATCAGAATGGCCGACGAGAAGACCGCGCCCTTCATCACTGGCAACACCACCTTCACAAAGGTCTTGAACGGGGTCACGCCCAGGCTGATCGAGGCCTCCTCGATCGACGTGGGGATGTTATAGAGCATCGACGACGCATTGCGCACACCAAAGGGCAGGCGGCGCACCATGTAGGCCAGCACCATGATGACCGCGGTGCCGGTCAGCACCAGCGGGCCGGTGTTGAAGCTCTGCACCAGCGCAATGCCCAGCACCGTGCCCGAGATGGTCAGCGGCACCACCACCACCGCATCCAGCCAGGGCGACAGGCGCGACTTCTTCTTCACCACCAGGTAGCTCACCAGCACCGCCAGCGCGGTGCCCAGCAGCGTGGCGGTGGCGGCAAAACGCAGCGAATTGATGATCGGTTCGGGCGCCAGCGACAAGGCCCGCTCCATGCTGCGCGTCGACCAACTGCCCCAGTGCATGACCGGGCCGCGGGCCTCGGTAAACGCCCCGATGAACACCGCCAGCAGCGGCATCAGCGACAGCGCCACCAGCGCGGCCACCGCCAGCGTGAAGAGCCAGCCCTGCCAGGAGCGCAGCGGCTGCGCAGCCGGGGCGCGGCCCGGCGTCATCTGCACCTGGCGCCGTTCAACCGCCCATTTCTGCACCAGCAGCGCGGTGGCCACCAGCACGATCGAGATCACCGACAGGCTGCTCTGCAGTACCGGGTCGCCGCCGATCTCGCTGACGAACAGGCTGTAGGTCAGCACCGACAACAAGGGCACCGGGCCACCCAGCATCGAGGCCAGCGCGAAGTTGCCCACCACCAGCGTGAACACCACCAGCGCATTGACCAGCACCGCCGGCGCCAAGGTGGGCAGCAGCACACGCCAGCGGGTGGCCGCCGGGCTGGCGCCCAGGCTCAGGCTGGCTTCTTCGAGCTGGCCGTCGAAGCCGCGCAGCGCCGCCAGCACACCGAGGTAGATATAGGTGTAGTAGATCAGCGTCATCGAGAACACCAGCCCGGTCCAGCCGTAGAAGCTGGGCACGGGCAGGCCCAGATCCCGCAGGAAGTTGCTGACCACGCCGTTGTTGCCCAGCACCATCAACCAGGACTGGCCGACGATGACCTCGGGGATCACGATGGTGGCCAGCGGCAGCAGCGCCAGCCAGCGCTTGAGCGGGAAGTCATGCCGCGCCACCACATAGGCCAGCGGCACACCCAGCATCACCGCGCAGGCAGTGACACCCAGGCTCAGCATCACGGTATTGCCGATGGCTTGCAGGTACTCCGCCGTGGCCAGCACCTTGGCGAAGCCGGCCAGCGAATAGCCGCCGCCAGCGTCCCTCAGGCTGTTGAGCATCAACACGCCGATTGGCAACACCACAAACAGCCCCAGCAGCGCCAGGCACAGCAGCGACAACAGCCCCCAGGGCCAGGCCAGCCAGGACGACAGGCGTTTCATAGACTGCTCATCCGGCGATCACCCGGCAATCACCCGGCAATCACCCGGCTGCTGGCGGGCACCCGCACACTCACTGCATCGCCGCGTTCAAACAACGCCTCGCCGGTGTCTTCGACGCGCAATTCCTGGCCGTCGGCCAGCGCCAGTCGGTAGACGGTCTTGGCCCCCAGGTACTGGCGGCCCAGCACGCGCGCGGCCAGGGCGTTGTCGGCCTCGGCCTCGCCAGCGCTGGGCTGCAGTTGCAGCGCTTCGGGCCGCAGCACCAGCTGGGCTGACGTGGCAGGCACCAGCGCACCGGTATCGACCCGCAGCGCGCGGCCACCCAGGCTGACGCTGCCCGGCCCGTCCACCGTCACCGGCAGCAGATTGGCCGAACCGATGAAATCGGCCACATAGGCCGATTGCGGTTGCGCGTAGAGCGCGCGCGGCTTGCCCAGTTGCGCCACGCGGCCGCTCTGCATCACCGCAATCTGGTCGGACAGCGCCAGCGCTTCCTCCTGGTCGTGGGTGACGAAAAGGGTGGTGATGCGCGTGGCTCGCTGCAGCTCAAGGATGACATCGCGCATTGCCAGCCGCAGCTTGGCGTCCAGGTTGGACAGCGGCTCGTCCATCAACAGCACCCGCGGCTTGATGACCAGCGCCCGCGCCAGCGCCACACGCTGACGCTGGCCACCGCTCAGCTGCGCCGGAAAGCGGTCGGCCAAGGCCTGCAAGCTGACCTGCACCAAGGCCTCCTCCACCCGCGCGCGCACCTCGTCGCGGGGCCGCTTGCGCGCCCGCAGGCCATAGGCCACGTTGTCGAACACCGACTTGTCGGGAAACAGCGCGTAGTCCTGGAAAACCATGCCGATGTTGCGTTCATGCGCAGGCAAGGCGGTGACGTCGTCGCCGTCAAACAGGATGCTGCCGGTATCGGGCGAGTTGAAGCCGGCGATGCAGCGCAACAGTGTGGTCTTGCCGCAGCCGCTGGGGCCCAGCAGTGTGAAGAAACAGCCGTCGTCGATGACCAGACTCAGATCAAGGAGCACTTGCTGCTGATCGAAACGTTTGCCGAGTTGCGTGATGGTGATGC
>JBBQJN010000290.1:0-4654 GCA_038325945.1 Burkholderiales bacterium
AGGTTGCTCAAGGCCGAGGCCGTGCTGCGGCTGGATGAAGCGCTGGCGCAGCACAACGCCGCCTTGCCGCGGCTGGCCGAATTCATCTTGCCGGCCGGCACACGCAGCGCGGCGCTGGCCCATGTCAGCCGCAGCGTGGCGCGCCGCGCCGAGCGCGCGGTGGTGCTGTTGGCCTCGCAGTGCAGCGGCGCGGATGCGGTCAACGAGGCGCCGCGCCAGTACCTCAACCGCTTGAGCGACCTGCTGTTCGTGCTGGCCAGGGTGCTGAATCGCGCCAACCTCGACGGCCTGGGCGGCGACGATGTCTACTGGCGCAGTGAGCGGCTGGCGCGCAGCGGCGAGGAATGAATCTGACGCGCCGCGCCCGTCGGGTCAGTCGACCTTGGCGTTGGCCACCTTCACCACATGGGCCCACTTGATGGACTCGGCGGCGATGAACTTGCCAAAATCGGCCGGGCTCATGCCGCCCGGGATTGCGCCCTGGGCCAGCAGCCGCTCGTTGACCACCGGACTGGCCAGCGCCTTGGTGGTTTCCTGCTGCAGGCGGTTGATGACATCGGCCGGCGTGCCGGCCGGCGCCATCAGGCCGAACCACGAGGTGGCGTCATAGCCCTTGAGGGCGGCGCCGCCGGCCTCTTCCATCGTCGGCAAGTCGACTGCGGTCGAACGCTTGCTGCTGGTCACCGCCAGCCCCTTGAGCTTGCCCGACTTGATGTGCGGCAGCGCCGAGGGCAGGTTGTCGAACATCAGGTCCATGTTGCCGCCGATCAGGTCGATCAGCGCTGGGCCCGAGCCGCGGTACGGAAAGTGCACCATGAAGGTGCCGGTCATGCTCTTGAACAGCTCGGCCGACAGGTGGATCGAGGTGCCGTTGCCCGAGCTGGCCACATTGAACTTGCCGGGGTTGGCCTTGGCCGCGCGGATGAAGTCGGCCACCGTGTTGATGTTGTACTTCTTGGCGAAATCGGGGTTGAGCACCAGCACGTTGGGCACGCCGGCCACCTGGGTGATGGGCACGAAGTCCTTCACCGGGTCATAGGGCATCTTGGGGTAGAGCGCGGCATTGATGGCATGTGTGCCCACCGTGCCCATCAGCAGGTGATAGCCGTCGCCAGGCGATTTGGCCACATCGGCCGCACCGGTGTTGCCGCCCGCGCCGGGCTTGTTGTCGACCACGAAGGGCTGGCCGAACACCCGTTGCAGCTCGGGCGCGATGGTGCGGGCCAGGATGTCGGTGGTGCCGCCGGCCGCAAAGGGCACGACGATGCGTACCGGTTTGGCCGGCCAGGCGGTCTGGGCGTAGGCCCCTGTGGGCGCCAAGGACAAGCCGCCCAGCCAGGCCGGCGCCAGGGCGGCGAGAATGAGGCGGCGAGAAAGCGTCAGTTGAGTGTTCATCGATGTTGTCTCCATGACCCGTAGTGTGCCGCAAGCGCGATTCGGGCCGTAGCTTGTGGTAGCACCTTGTCGTCGCATTTGCAAGCGAGTCGTTGGGCCGGCCACAGGCGACCTGTTGCGGACCGTGGCGCGCAGCTCTTGCGGTAGTGGGCTGTATTTATGTACAGTTTCAGCGCTGTGTGTCAGGATGCCAGGGTCGGCCATGACAACGGCTGTGAACCTAATGTTTTCAACGGAACGGATCGGCAATACCCGGAACACCCATGACCATGACCCAAGCTGCTAGCCGCCCCATTGTGGTTGATCTCTTTGCCGGGGCAGGCGGTCTCAGCCTGGGCTTTGAGCAAGCCGGCTTTGATGTAGCGGCCTCGGTGGAGGTTGATCCCGTGCACGCTGCGGTGCACCACTACAACTTCCCAGCGTCGGTGGCGATTTGCCGCAGCGTGGTGTCCATGTCCGGGTCGCAGATCCGCGGCCTGGCCGGCATTGGCGACCTCGACATTGATGCCGTTTGCGGCGGCGCCCCCTGTCAGGGCTTTTCAACCATCGGCAAGCGGGCCCTGGACGACCCTCGCAATAATTTGGTTCAGCACTTTTGCCGCCTGGTCAAGGAGTTGCAGCCCAAATATGCCGTGTTCGAAAACGTGCGCGGCCTGACGATGGGCGCGCACAAAGCGTTTCTGAACGAGATCATCGAGACCCTGTCGGCCGATGGCTACACGGTGCAGCTGCCCTACCAGGTGCTCAACGCCGCCGATCATGGTGTTCCGCAAGATCGCAAACGTCTGTTTCTCCTGGCCGCCCGGCACGGCCAGGGGCTGCCGGACTACCCAGGCAAGGCCGCGCGGGTGACCGTGTTTGAGGCCATTGGTGACTTGCCCGATGCCGACCAGTTCGACGCCTTGCTAGGCAGCGACCATGTAGCGGCCAGGCTGGGGCCGCGCTCGGTCTACGCCCGCAAGCTGCGGGGCGAAACCTTGGATGTCGGTGACTTCTCACACCCCCGCAGCTGGAACCCCCGGCTGCTCACGGCCAGCACCCGCACAGCGCACACCGAGCTGTCGCGGGCACGCTTTCGCGCCACCGCGCCCGGCAGTACCGAGCCCATCAGCCGCTTTCTCAGGCTCGATCCCGCAGGTGTCTGCAACACCTTGCGCGCCGGCACCGACAGCGCCCGGGGTGCTTTCACCTCGCCGCGCCCGATACATCCGCAGCTGGCGCGCGTCATCACCGTGCGCGAGGCCGCGCGGCTGCACTCCTACCCGGACTGGTTTCGCTTTCACGCCACCAAGTGGCACGGATTCAGGCAAATTGGAAATTCAGTGCCGCCTTTGCTGGCGCGCGCGGTGGCGGCACAGCTGATCAGCGCCATGGGCCTGGCGCCTTGCAAACCGACCGTGGCGCTGGCCTTGGGCAGCGAAGCGGCGCTGAACTACACGATGGCCGAAGCGGTTCGGCGCTACGGTTTGGCCGCCAGCCCCATCGCCGGCCGAATCCGGGCGGCGGCTGCGGATGGCAGCGATGCGACGGTTCAGCCACAGTTTGAATTCGACGCTGTAGCGGCCGATGCCTGAAGTGGCCAAGCAAGCGCCCAAGCTGAAAGGCCAGATGTATTTGGCCATCATCGAGCGGGTGTTTCAAAAACGCTGGATTGCAGGCAACGCGCAAGTCGATTTCCACCGCAGCGACATCGAAGCCGAGGCCGCTGCGTTGGGTGTCAAGCTACCGAAGAACCTCGGTGATCTGATCTATTCATTCCGGTTTCGGCGCAGCCTGCCGCCCTCGATCACCGACACGGCGACGCCGGGGCAAGAATGGATCATCGAGCTGACGGGCAACTCGACCTACCGCTTCTCGTTGGCGCACGTCAGCCGCATCAGGCCACAGGCGGCGCTGACCGTGATCGACATTCCAAACGCCACGCCCGAGATCGTGTTGCGCTACGCACCAGGCGACGAGCAGGCTTTGCTGGCCAAGCTGCGCTACAACCGGTTGATCGACATCTTTCTCGGTATCACGACCTACTCACTGCAAAACCACTTGCGCACCTCAATCCGTGCGGCGCGTGGGCGCACCCAGATCGAGATTGACGAGCTCTACGTGGGACTCAACGCCGAGGGCGGTCACTTTGTGGTGCCGGTCCAGGCCAAGGTAGGCAGTGACCAGATTGGCATCGTGCAGACCCAGCAGGACGTCAGTTTTTGTGCTGAGCGTTTTCCCGCACTCACCTGCCGGCCGGTGGCCGCCCAATCGCTGGCCGATGACGTGATCGCGCTGTTCGAGTTGGTGTTGCAAGACGATCAAGTGCGGGTGCGGCAAGAGCGTCACTACCGATTGGTCAAAACCGCGATCTATGCGCCGCCCAAGCGCTGAGAGACTGAGAGGCCAACGGCCTGGCCGTGCGGCGCGGCCTTCACGATCAGTAGGGGTAGCCGTGGCTCACCCGGTGATCGCCGGCGCCACCCAGCCGCGCGGCACCGCACTGAGCAGCTTGCGGGTGTAGTCTTGTTGCGGCGCGGCCAGAATCTGCTCGGCGCTGGCTTGCTCGACCACCTCGCCATCCTTCATCACCAGCACCTCGTCGCTGATGAAGCGCACCACCGCCAGGTCGTGGCTGATGAAGACATACGACAAACCCAGCTCGTCCTGCAGGTCGCGCAGCAGGTTCAGCACCTGGGCCTGCACGCTCACATCCAGCGCGCTCACCGCCTCGTCGAGCACCAGCACCTCGGGGTTGAGCGTCAGGCAGCGGGCAATCGCCACGCGCTGGCGCTGACCGCCCGAGAACTCATGCGGGTACTTGGCAAAGGCGCGGCCATCGAGCCCCACCTTCTCCAGCAGGCTGCGGGCGCGCTGCTCGCGCTCGGCCAGGTTGGCGCCGATGCCGTGGATCGTCATCGGCTCGACCAGGGTCTGGCCGATGGTGAAGCGCGGGTTCAAGCTGGCATAGGGGTTCTGGAACACGATCTGGATGCGCCGGCGCATCAGCTGGCGTTCACGGTCAGAAAGCGTCAGCAGGTTCTTGCCGTCGAAGATCACCTCACCGGCGGTGGGCTCGTGCAGCCGCAGCAGCGTCAGCCCCATCGTCGTCTTGCCCGAGCCCGACTCGCCCACCACGCCCAGCGTGTGGCCCTTGCGCAGCTGGAAGTTGACACCCTGCACGGCCTTGAACTCGCGCTTGCCAAACAGCCCCTGGCGCAGCCAGAAGCTCTTGGCCAGCGAGCGCACCTCCAGCACCACTGGCGCGGCCGGGTCTTTG
>JBBQJN010000291.1:0-4622 GCA_038325945.1 Burkholderiales bacterium
GTGATCTGTTCAGCGTTTGCCAGCGACAGCAGCGCCTGCGCGCGTTCGTCGTCCCAGCCCTGCATCAGCGCAAGCTGTTGGCGCCAGGCCGTGATGGCACGCGGCAGGTCGCCAGCGCTCACCGCCACCACGCCTTCGGCAAACCAGCGCCAGCGCCGCTGGCCCGGCTGCCAAGACAGGTCGTCGAGCCTGCGCACCCGGGCCAGCAGCGCTGCGGCGTCAGCGTGCTGGCCGGCCAGCGCGGCGGCGTTGGTGGCGCGCGCCAGCGCGCGGAATTCACCGAAAGCATCGCCGGCCTCATGCCATGCGGCGGAAGCAGATTCCAGGTCGACCCGGCTGGCAGCGTGGTCGGAATGACGCATCAGCGAGGCCGTGCCCTCCAGCGCCCTGGCGCGCAGTTCGGGCGTCAGCCCCGCATCTTCAGCCAGCCCACGCAACGCGGTGGCCCAGCGCAGTCTGTCGGCGACATGGCACATCAACCCCCCGCCCCACATCACAGCTTCCACCAGCCCCACGGTCGGTGCTGCGGCGCTGGCGCTGCGTTGGCCGAGCGCTGTCTCGAACGTGGCGACGAGGTCGACGATCGAGGGCAACTGCCGTCGCATGGCGGCTTCGTGCGCCGGGTCATTTTGGCCGGCCCACTTCTGCGTGTGCAGTGCGTCGCCCAGCCGCCCCAGTGCCTGTGCCAGCAACCACAGCGGGCTGCTGGCATGCTCGCCAGCCTCTTGCAGCCGCTCCAGGGCCAGCGCGCGCGGCGCTTCCAGCAAACGATAGCGCGGCACGTCGTTTGCGGCGGCCTCGCATTGCACCAGCGATCGGTCGACGAGGTCGGCCAACGCGGCGTCGATCCCGTCGGCCTCATCGGCGTCCATGTCGGGTGCGCCTTCAACGCCCACGCCTTCATTGCCGACGCCCTCAGTGCCGACGCCTTCAATTCCGATGCTAACCAGCGCACGCACCAGCGCCAGCGGCAGCGGGCCCTGGGCCGCAGCCAGGCGGCGGAAGACGCGCTGCGCGGCCGGCGACAGCAGTTCATGCGACCAAGATAGCGTCGAGCGCAGTACGTTGGCCGACGCGTCCACCGCCGCGACGTCGGGCCCTGTATCGCTTCGCGCCAGGCGCTCGCGCAGCGCGGCCAGCGGCATCTGACCCAGCAGCGCCGCCGCCAGCTGCACGCCCAGCGCCGAGCCGGCCAGACTGGCGCACACCGCCACCACGTCGTCGACCTGCGCGTCGTCGAAGCGAAAACGCCGGTCGGCCAGCCTGGCCTGCGTGACGAACAGCGCCACGGCGGCGTGGCGCAGCGCCTCAGCCGCCGTGCACCGGCTTGAGGGCACCGACAGCCCGGCCAGCATGTGCACCACCTCGTCAGCGCGGCGCAGCGGTGCCTGGCTAGTGACCAGCAGCGTCACGCCCGGCGCTTCGCGGCGCAGTGCGTCGACGAGGTCGCCCACCGCGTCGAGCAGGTGCTCGGCGTTGTCCAGCACCAGCCACAGTCGCGCTTCGGCCAGCGCCTGCGCCAGTGCCGCAGCGCTGCGCGGCGGCCCGTACACGCCTGCGGCGGCGGCCACCGCGGGCACCACGGTGGCCGGCGCCGTCAGCTCGATCAGATCGACCCACACCGGCGCGACATCGCCCACCGTGCCAAATCGCGCCGACAGATGGCGCGCGAAAAGCGTCTTGCCGCTGCCGCCGGCACCGGTGACAGTGACGAAGCCAACGCGCGTCAGCTGGGCCAGTGCCTGCGCAACGCGCGCGAGGTCGTCGTCGCGGCCCAGCAGCGGGGCCAGGGCACCGGCGGACGGCGGCAAGGCTGTGTCGGCCGAGGGCGATGCCGGGTCCGGACCCGGGCCTGGGCCTGGGCCCGAACCCGGACCGACCGGCAGCACGAACTGGTAGCCGCGCCCCGGCACGGTGGCGATAGCGTCTCGGCCCAGCAGCTTGCGCAGGGCGAACACCTGCACATGCAGGTTGGCTTCTTCGACGGCGGCGTCGGGCCAGACCAGGTCAAGGAGGTCGTGCTTGCTCACCAGCGTGCCAGATCGCTGCACCAGTGCGATCAGCAGGTCCAGCGCCCGCGCGCCGATATCCGCCAGCACGCCATCGGCGCGCAGCGCGCGTTGATCGGGCAGCAGCTCGAATTTTCCAAAACGCCAGATGCTCGTCATGGACATGGAATCTACCCAAAGACCGGTACCTCTCGCTGTCGCCGAGGGATCAGTCCTCTCCCGCCCGCCCGCCGGGCAGGCAGGCCGGCCGGACGGACGGGTATCGGGCCAGCCTCACCACGAATGCCCCGCGCCGCGGTCGCCAAACCCTGCAGCCGCCCGCGCCAGCACGCCCAACCCAAGGGAACGAGGGAATGGATGGAATCACTGGCCAATGCTCTGTCGCCATTCGACGTGTTCTTCGTCCGCGTTCATGGATCACTCCCAGAGCTCGAACGAAGAAAGAGGCCGCGGTGACAGAAGCGTTGGCGAGGCGCGCCAAGACGAAGAGACCACGCATGCTCTTCGTCATGACGACTTCGGGATCGACACAACGCAAGACAGCGCAGAAAGCGTGGCAGCGCTGCTGGCAGCTCTATCAACAGCCCTCCTGGCAGCCCGGTTGGCAGCCCGACTGGCAGCTCGATTGGCAGCTCGATTGATAGCTCGATTGGCAGCCCGGTTGGCTACCCGGTTGGCAGCTCGATGGGCAGCTCGATGGGCAGCTCGGTAGGCCGCATGGCGAAATCGCCAAGGCCCAGGTGTCATTCATCGAAGGCTGGCGTGTAGCCGGCACTGCGGCACCAAATCTCCACCACACCCGCCGCTCCAACGGCCGGACGCCTGGCGCGATCTGGGGTGATGGGAACCATTTTTGCCGGCCCCCGGACTGGCGTGCTGCCCTCGTTGCCCTTGAGGCTGAACCATCAGTGACCGCTCTTTGGCGATGAACTGCTGGACCGTTACTTCAACTGTCCATCGACGACCACCGGACCAATGAGTGCGCAGGATGTCCGTCAGTCGGCGTTGAGATCAGGCCGCGGGACAGCAGCCGTTCGGCTACGCACCGTGACGGCCAGCTCCAAACCTTCGCCACGGGGAGCCTTCCGGCATCTCAACGAGCCGTTCCCGCGCCTGCGTGAAGCTCGGCCTTTCGAGGTGGGACGTCCGCCAGACGCTGTCAGTACTCGTAAGGAGACGTTTTAGAAGCTTTAAGGACCAGCAGGCCCAGTCCCGACCATAGTGAGCTTCAGATCAACGCTACCGCCAACCTGCCGCAGAGCTGGCTGCATGGTGGCGAGCGCACAAACGGCACCACCTCATCCCAATGGGGGATGCACCTCCAAGTACATCAGACGCCGGCAGGCTTTTTAATGTCCGCAATTGGGCCGCGTCGGCGTATTCATCAATGTCCAGGCTCATCAACGCTCGGAACAGGGGAACAGATGCAGACGAGTGACGCGCCCCATCATTGGTTATGGCCAGCAGGAACGGTGGCTGGACTGGCAGCATTTACGGCGGCTCTGACTGGCGCCATCATCACGATCCAAGCCGCTAACTCGGCACCCTCGGCTGGCCGCGACCAGGCTGGGCATTCCGTCGTGCCGGTGCAGCCACGCCATTTGGCGCCTATTGACTTCGCGCGCCGTCACGAGCATGTGGCGTTGCTCATGCGCCGGGACGCTTCGACTGTCGTGTTGGACATGGACGCCCTGGAGTCGATTGATGCGGCACAGGAACTCACTGCCCACTGGCGACACTTTCAAAGCGACAACGCACATCTCACCTGCTGGGTCTTCGCTCGGGACTCTGGCAGTGCCCTTCGCGCGGCAGGCATGCTGGCCCAGCAGGACTGCAACCGTGTCGTGGTCGCGCTGTGACGCTGGCGCTGGTCACACAGGCGCCGGGTGCCTGCGCTGAAGAACCCGCCAGTTTGGTGGTGAGACCGGTCGCCATGGCGATCGCACAGAGTGTCGGTGGCCTGCCGGGTTTGACGGCGGTCATCGAGGTGTTCACCGGCATCGTGGGCTACGCCTTCTGGCCAGCCCTGCTCGACCGCGCCGGCGTGGGCGATCCCGCATCACGCGGCATCGCCCACGGTGCCGTCGCGCTCATCGTGGTCGCAGCGCGTGCGGCGCACAGGCGCGAGCGGGCAGGCTTGCCCGCAGGCCTGGTGATGGCCTTGCATGCATTGCTGCTGGCCCTGCTGATGCCGATCCTCATGCCCTGGCTGTTGGCTTGGATCGGAGCCCGGCATGGACATGGACATGGCTGAACTCAAGCGGGCGCTGGCGTCGCCGTCGCCGTCGCTGTCGCTGTCGGCATTGCGCATCAAGTGTGCACCTGTGCGATGGCAGGCACCGGTTGGTGCGGCTGACTGCGGTCAACCGAAGCCATGGCCTCTCTGTGGCACCGCGATCAACCCGCATTCGCTGGTGACGACAACCACGTTGCTCTTTCAAGAAGGAAGAACAAACATGCAGATCCCCATCATCGTTCTTCAGCCAACAGACCACGCCCGTATTGAAATGCACTTGCTGGCGTTGTCTCCGGAGGACCGTTCACGGCGCTTCTCCGCCGGTCTGGTCACTGACGACACGATCAGACGCTACGTGGCCGGCCTTCGTTTCGAGC
>JBBQJN010000292.1:0-4610 GCA_038325945.1 Burkholderiales bacterium
CGCGCCGACCCGCATCTTGACGTCGTGCAGGATCTCGAAACCCTGTGCCAGATGGTGGGCGACGATGCCGATGAAGCCCGGCGCCAGCCCGCACTGCGGCATGAAGGCGGTGGCCGCGCCCTCGGCCAGGCGCTTGATGGCCTGGGTGGCGGCCACATCCTCAGTCAAGTCAAAGTAGTGGCAGCCGGCCTCACGCGCCACGCTGGCGGTGGCCACTGCCAGGTGGTAGGGCAGCGCATTGACCACCGTCTGCTGGCCGCCGCGCCGCGACTCGGCCAGCAGTTCGGTGCTGTCTTCGGTGTCGACGACACGCGTTGCGATGCCCTCGCCGGCCAGGCGAGCCAGCGCGCTTGGGTCGCGGTCGATCACGGTGAGTTGGTAGTCGCCGCTGGCATGCAGCAAACGGGCGATGGTCTGGCCGATGTGGCCAGCGCCGAGCAGGGCGATTTTCACGGAAGTACTCCTGGGATGCGGGCCTGGCAGGGCCGGATGGGTTGGCTTGAGTTTGCTCAAGACTGCTGACGATTGAAAGCAGCAGTTCGTCGAAACCATTGAGAATGCCGACGATTCGTCGACAGCTTTCTACAAACCGTCAAACTCACTACCGAACATGACCCCAGACTCGCTCGACCGTGCGCTGATCACGCTGCTGCAGGCCAACGCCCGCGCCAGCACCGCCGAGCTGGCGCGCCAGCTGGGTGTGGCGCGCACCACCGTGGTGGCGCGGCTGGCCCGGCTGCAGCGCGAGGGTGTGATCGTCGGCTACACGGTGCGGCTGGGGCTGGACGCGCAGCGGCCACAGGTGCGCGCCCATGTCGGCATCAGCGTGCAACCCAGGCGCGGCGCTGCAGTGGTGGCGCGGCTGCAGGCCATCCCCGAGTTGCTGCAGCTGAGCAGCGTCAGCGGCGAGTTCGATTACATCGCCATGCTGTGCGCCGAGACCACGGCTCGGCTCGATGCGCTGCTCGATGAGATCGGCGAGATCGAGGGTGTGCAACGCACCACCAGTTCGGTGGTGCTGGCGCTGCGCATCGACCGCAGTGGCTGAACGAGCCACGGCCGGCGCCTGCCCGCATTGCGTCAGGCAAGAAAAAAAGCGCCGCAGATGCGGCGCCTGGGCGCTCTGGATGCGCGACCAGCAAGGCCGCGCGTTCAGGCCGGGATCAGAACTCGTAGCGCAGCGTGGCCTGCACGGCCCACTGCGACTCACCGCTGGCCTGGCGGGTGGACAAGTCATCCAGCGAGCCCAGGCTGTAGATGTACTTGCCGTTGGCGTCGAGGCCGTTGAAGTTGACAAAACGGCGGCGCGACGGGAACGAGACCTCGTCAATGCGGCCCCACTTCTTGTTCAGCAGGTTGCCTAAGTTCAGGAAGTCCAGCGTGAAGCTGGCCTTGTGGCTGGCGGTGAAGCCGGGCAGTTCCTGGTTGAAGCGCAGGTCGACGTTATTGACCCAGGGCGCATAGGTGTTGTTGCGGCCCACCACACCGCCCTTGGCCGCGGCCAGCGCCGGGTTGGCGTTGACGATCTCCCAGAACTTGGCCTCTTCGGTGGCGCCACCGCGGAACACCACTTCGCCCGATCCCGGCGCGCTGGGGATGTACATCAGGTCGTTGCCTGAGGTGCCGTCGCCGTTCAGGTCGTTGATGAAGGTCCAGCTGTAGGGCTTGCCGCGGCGGCCTTCAAAGAACATGCCGACGCTGGTCTTGTAGCTACCGACAAAGGCCTTGCTCCAGGTGACATTGCCGCTGATACGGTCCTTGATCAGGTAGTTGGAGTTCTGCAGCACTTCTTCATTGGGGTTGAAGATGCTGCGGTTGCCGAAGTTTGAGCCCGAGGTTGAAGAGGTCAGCGGGCTCACCTCCTTGGCCGAGGTCAGGGTGTAGGCCACGCCCCAGCCAAAGCCGGCGCTGACCGGCTGGCTCAGCGACAGCGTCACCGCGTCGCCGCCGCCCTGGCTGGTCTCGCGTGCCAGGTAGACGTTGTTGTAGCTCTGGTTGCTGAGCGCCCGGATGCGTGAGCCGGCGCAGGCGCCGTTGGTGTTAAAGCTAGAACCCCCCGACCAGCAGCCCAAGGCATAGGTCTGCGGCGTGTAGTACAGCTCGCGACCGTCGCTGCCGGTGCGGGTGGGTGCGCCCAGGTTCAGGTGCTGGTAGTAGATGCCCGACTTGGTCTTGGTATGCATCCACTCGGCGCCAGCCACCAGCTTGCCGACCACCGGCAGCGCCGGCAACTCGGTGTCGAAGGCCAGATTGAACTTCCACACCGAGGGCTGCTCAAGCTTCGAGGAGATGAAGTCGAGGTTGGGTGCCGGCGGCGTGCCGGCCAGTGCAGGCTGCGTCGCTGGGTTGGTGTTGAAAAGCACCTGGCCGCCGTTGTTGGCGGTGCTGCAGTTGCCGTAACTCGTGCACCTCAGATCGTTGATCGCCATGCCGGTGTTGCTGTACGGGTTGCTCAGCCAGACGTTGGCCGCCGCGCCCTGGAACAGGCCCATGCCGCCGCGCAACTGCATGCGCTGGTCCTTGTTGCCCAGGTTCCAGTTAAAGCCCAGCCGTGGCTGCACCAGCTGGTTGCCGTCCAGCGTAGTGCTGTTGTCGAGTCCGAAGCCACCGGTATTGCGCGCCGTGACGGCGGCGTTGGTAAAGCTGCCTGCCACCAGCGCCGTAGCGGCGGCGGCGTTGTACAAGGGTTTGGTCGGCACATCCTGCTGGTCGACACGTACGCCCAGCATCAGGTTGAACTTCGGGCTGATCTTGATGTTGTCTTGCAGGAACACGCCGGTATTGGCATAGCTCCAGATCGCCACGCCGTCACTGAGCGTGCGGCCGGCTTTCGGTGCCTGCACGATGTAGATCGACGGCTTGCCCGCCTTGAAGTTTTCCAGCACGGCCAGGTCGCGCTGCGCCGGGGTCAGCGTATTGCAGTTGGCGACGGTGCCAAAGCTGTAGGTGCCCGGTTCGCAGGCAAAGGTGTAATTGCCGTTCGCGTTGGTCAGGAAGGCGTTGAAGACCTCGTTCTTGGCGTAGTCCACGCCAAACTTCAGCTCATGCTGGCCGCGTGTCCAGGTGGCGCCGGCATAGAGGTCGGCGGTCTGGGTTTCCAGCACGTTGAAGTGCCGGTTCAGCTCGGTGCCCAGGTTCAGGAAGCGGTCGTTGGCACTCACGGCAGCGGGCGTACCGGCCGGCAGCGCGCCCGAGAAACGCAGGCCAATGGCCGGCAGGGCCAAGCCGTTGAGCGGGATCGGCCGGCTGGCGTAATCGCGCTGCGAGACCTTGACTTCGGTGCTGAAGTCGTTGGTCCAGTCGGCAAACCACTGGCCGACCAGGCTCTCCACCTTCTTGTCCTGGTTCCACCACCAGGAGCTCAGCGACAGGCCGGTGTTCGAGAAGCCGGCGATGTTGGGCTCGTTCTGCTCGGTCTTGGTGTAGCGCAGGTTGGCGCGGTGCTGGTCATTGATGTTCCAGTCAAGCTTGAGCATCAAGTCCTTGACGCTGACGCTCAGCCCGGTGGGCACCCCAGCGGTGCCGGGGTCGATCTTCCAGGTGTCACGGGCGATCACGATAGCCTGGTCGATGGCGCTCTGGGTGATGCCCACGTTGGTATTGGCGCCGCCCAGCGGCCCGAAGTCGGGGCTGGTGCGCGAGCTGGTGAACTCTTCGTAGGTGCCGAAGAAGAACAACTTGTCCTTGAGGATCGGCCCGCCCAAGGTGAATCCCTTGGTGCTTTCCTTCAGCGGCGGAGCGGCGAAGTACTCGCCGGTGACGCGGTTGAAGCGGTCGCCGATCAGGTTGTCGTCGCGCCAGACGTAGTAGAGGCTGCCCTTGAACTCATTGGTGCCGCTCTTGGTCACCGCATTGATGTTGGCGCCGGTGTAGCCCTTCTGCGTGACGTCGTAGTTCGAGAGGTTGACCTGCACCGAGGCAATCGCGTCGATCGAGATCGGCTGCTTGATCGTGGGCAGGTTGTTGGCTTCGAGGCCGAAGGTGTCGTTGGTGGTGACGCCGTCGATGGTGATCGAGTTGTAGCGCGTGTTCTGGCCGGCGGCGGAGATCTCGCCACGGTCCTTATCGGTCTGCGCCAGGCGCGGGTCGGTGCGGGCGTAGTCCTGCAGGTTGCGCTGGATCGAGGCCAGCGCATTGAGCTGGGCGCTGTTGATGTTGGTGCCCGAGCCCATGCTGGCGCGGTTGAACACTTGGCTGGTGGCCTGGCCGGTGACGACCACGCGGGCAGCGCCCAGCGTGGCGTCCAGGCTCAGGGTCTCGGCCAGCGCCAGGAACACGCCGTCGCGCCGGTCAACCTGGCCGCCCTTGCTGATGGTGATGGTGTAGGGGCCGCCGACGCGCAGGCCGCGCGCCGAGTAGCGGCCGCCGGCATCGGTGATGGCATTGCTGGTCGCGCGGGTCTCGACGTGCATCACGCTGACCGCTGCGCCGACCACCGGCTGGCCGGCGCCGTCGGTGATGCGCCCCTCGATCGCGCTGGTGGTGTTCTGCGCCAGCGCAGGTGCGGCCACGACGATGGCAACCGCGGCGCCGAGCGCACTGCGGGCGAAGCCGCTCCAGGGGTGGTGGTTCATGAAATCAATCCTCGACAAGAGTGGTATTAAAAAAAA
>JBBQJN010000293.1:0-4601 GCA_038325945.1 Burkholderiales bacterium
TCGCTGATCGACACCCGTCCGGTCAAGGACCTGAGCCCGTACGAAGGCAAGACCCTGGAATTCAAGGTCATCAAGCTCGACCGCAAGCGCAACAACGTGGTGCTGAGCCGCCGCGCGGTGGTTGAAGCCAGCATGGGCGAAGAGCGCGCCAAGCTGCTCGAAACCCTGACCGAAGGCGCGATCGTGCACGGCGTGGTCAAGAACATCACCGAGTACGGCGCGTTTGTCGACCTCGGTGGTATCGACGGCCTGCTGCACATCACCGACATGGCCTGGCGCCGTGTGCGTCACCCCAGCGAAGTGGTCACCGTCGGCCAGGAGCTGGACGCCAAGGTGCTGAAGTTTGACGCCGAGAAGAACCGCGTCTCGCTGGGCATCAAGCAACTGGGCGACGACCCCTGGTTGGGCGTGTCGCGCCGCTACCCGAGCAACACCCGGCTGTTCGGCAAGGTCACCAACATCGCCGACTACGGCGCGTTTGTCGAGATCGAACCCGGCATCGAAGGCCTGGTGCACGTCTCCGAAATGGACTGGACCAACAAGAACGTGGCCCCGTCCAAGATCGTCGCCCTGGGCGACGAGGTCGAGGTGATGGTGCTCGAGATCGACGAAGACAAGCGTCGCATCAGCCTGGGCATGAAGCAGTGCAAGGCCAACCCCTGGGAAGAGTTCTCGGGCACGGTGCACCGCGGCGACAAGGTGCGCGGCCCGATCAAGTCGATCACCGACTTCGGTGTCTTCGTCGGCCTGGCTTCGGGCATCGACGGCCTGGTGCATTTGTCGGACCTGTCCTGGCATGAGCCGGGCGAGGCCGCCGTGCGCAACTACAAGAAGGGCCAGGAAGTTGAGGCCCTGGTGCTGGCCATCGATGTGGAACGCGAGCGCATCAGCCTGGGCATCAAGCAGCTCGACGGCGACCCGTTTGCCAACTACACCTCGGTCAATGACCGCGGCGCCTTGGTCACCGGCAAGGTCAAGACGGTCGACGCGCGTGGCGCCGAGATCCAGCTCAACGACGATGTCACCGGCTACCTGCGGGCGTCTGAGCTGAGCCGCGATCGTGTCGAGGACGCGCGCAACCTGCTCAAGGACGGCGACGAAGTCAGCGTCATGATCATCAACGTTGATCGCAAGGCGCGCTCGATCCAGTTGTCGATCAAGGCCAAGGACAACGCCGACCAGCAAGAGCAGATGACGCGTTTGTCGCAGACCAGCGAGCGTGAGAACGCCGGTACCACCAGCCTGGGCGCGTTGTTGCGGGCCAAGATGGAAAACCGAGAATAGGTGTTGGCCCCGGCCGCCTGGCGGCCGCCCCCTAGGGGCTGACCAAACCCGACCGGGAGACCCGGATCGGGTTTGGCGGCTTCGATCAGCACCGCTCCCCCTGGTCGCCTTTGGCGACCGGTCCCCGGGGGGGGAACACCTCGCTCCGTTCTGTCTGCGCCGACATCAACATGACCCGTAGTGATCTGGTGAACAAGCTGGCCGAGCGATTTGGGCAGTTGACGCAGCGCGACACCGAGTTCGCGGTCAAGACCATCCTCGATGCGATGAGCGACGCCTTGTCGCGTGGCCATCGCATCGAGATCCGTGGTTTTGGCAGCTTCTCGATCAACCGCCGGCCGCCGCGGCTGGGCCGCAACCCGCGCAGCGGCGAGAAGGTCACCATCCCTGAAAAGCTGGTGCCGCACTTCAAGCCGGGCAAGGCGCTGCGTGAGTCGGTCGACGAGCACCTGCCGGTGATCGACGATTCGGCGCCGGCCTGAAGTCGTCTTCGCGCGCAGATTTTGCGTTGTTGTTCCGGGGCTCCATCGGGGCCCTTTTTCATGCCGGTCGGCTGATGGCTGCCGCCACGGGTCGGCACCGGTCCAGGCCCGCTCCGTAGAATGCAGCCGCCATGCGCGTCCTACTCTGGCTCTTCCGGGCCTTCCTCTTCTTCACGCTGTTCGCCTTTGCGCTCAACAACGAGCAACCGGTGGTTGTGCACTGGTTCTTTGGCGCGCAATGGACAGCGCCGCTGGTGATCGTGGTGCTCATAGCGTTTGCCGGTGGCGCCGCGCTGGGCGTGCTGGCGATGGTGCCCAGTTGGTGGCGGCACCGCCGCGTGGCGCGCCAGCACGCGCCGCCGCCCGCCGAGCCGGCCCGTGCGGCGCAAGCGCCAGCAGCGCAGCCAAACAGCGAGTTCGGGCCCGAGCACCCACCGCGCGAAGGTCTTTGAGTGATCGATTTCGACAGCCCAGGGCTGCTGATCAGCCTGCTGATTGCACTGCCCGCCGCCTTTTTGCTGGGCTGGGCGGCCTCGCGCTTTGACCTGCGGCAGTTTCGCCGTGCCGACCGCGATGCACCCAAGGCCTATTTCAAGGGCCTGAACTTGCTGCTCAACGAGCAGACCGACAAGGCCATCGACGCCTTCATCGAGGCGGTGCAGCATGACCCCGATACCAGCGAACTGCACTTTGCGCTGGGCAATTTGTTCCGCCGCCGTGGTGAGTTTGAGCGCGCGGTGCGGGTGCACCAGCACCTGCTGCAGCGCGCCGACCTGGGCCGCAGCGAGCGCGAGCGCGCCCAGCATGCGCTGGCCCAGGATTTCATGAAAGCCGGCCTGTTTGACCGTGCCGAGGAGGCCTTCCGTGCACTGGAGGGCACACCCTTCGAGACCGAGGCCCGCCTCGCGCTGCTGGCGCTGGCCGAGCGCTCGCGCGACTGGCAGGTGGCGGCCGAGCTGGCGCTGCAGCTTGAAAAGATCGGCACCGGCTCGTTTGCCAACCGCATCGCCCATTACCACTGCGAGCGCGCCGCCGAGGCCGATGCACGCGGTGACGCCGATACCGCCACTCAGTTGCTGGCGCAGGCCCAGGCGGCATCGCCGCAATCGCCACGGCCGCTGGTGCAGCGGGCGCAGCGGCTGGCGCGTCAGGGCGATCACTCGGCGGCGCTGGCAGCCTGGGAGGCCGTGCGTCAGCGCAGCCCCGAAGTCTTCACCCGGTTGGCCGGCGAATATGCCGCCAGCGCACTGGCCGCCGGCCAGGCCGATGCCGCGCGCCAGGCCTTGCTGACGCTTTTTCAGCAGGCGCCGGGCATCGATCTGCTGCGCGCCCTGGCCACGCTCGACGGCAGCGCGCCAGGCGCCTCACCGGCGCTGGCCGACCTGTTGCGCGAGCAGCCCAGCCTGTCGGCCGCCATCGAACTGCTGGCCACGCCACCCGCCAGCTGGCCCGACAGCGCACTGCAAAGCGTGCGCGAGGCCGTGGCCCGCGCCGCCCGCCCGTTGCAGCGCTACCGCTGTGCCGCCTGCGGCTTCGAGGCCCAGCACCACTTCTGGCAATGCCCGGGCTGCCTCGGCTGGGATACCTTTCCATCGCAGCGCATCGAAGAGCTTTGAGTCGCAGCTGCGGCGTACCGCCGCCATCCCCCAGGAGTTTGCGGGGCCACTTGGCGAGCTGAGAGGCTGAGAGGCAATCGCACTCTGGCCGATGGCGGCCCGGCCCTGGCCCCGCACGGATTTGATCGACCTTGTCCGTCAGGTCAGCAGGTGGCGGTCAAGCTGCGCCAGCACCTCGTCCAGCGCCGGCACCTGGCCCTGGCCGCCGAAGCTGGCCACCGGCCCCGGCCCGCTGAGGCCGGCCAGGCCTGGCTCATGGTCGCAGTAGATGCCGATGGTGGGCGCGCCAAAGGCCGCCGCCAGGTGTGAGAAGCCGGTATCCAGGCCGACGATCTGCCGCGCCGCGCCCAGCACCGCCGCCATGTCGGCCACCGACAAAAACGGCGGCAGCACACCGCCGCAGCCGGCGGCGATGCGTTCGGCACGTTGCCGCTCGTCCTCATTGCCCCAGACGATCACCGGTGTCAAACCGGCCGCCTGCAAGCGCCGGCCGACGGCGATCCAGCGGTCCTCGGGCCACAGTTTTTCAGGCCGGCTGGCGCAGGGAATCAGCGCGGCGCTGGGTGTCGGCGTGGCCCAACGGCCGGTCAGCGCGCCGGCGGGTGGCGTGATGCCGAAATCAGGCGGCGTGACCGGTAGCGCATAACCCAGAATGGCAGCGGCCAGCATGCGGTTGCGCGCCACTGCCTGCTGTTGGCGCGGCACCGCGGCGCGGCGGCTGTAGAACAAGGCCGCCGCAGGCTCGCGGATGCTGGCGCGGTCGTAACCGGCCAGCGGGCCGCGGGCCTGCAGGCCCCAGAGCGCGCTCTTGAGCAGGCCTTGCAGGTCCAGCACCAGGTCGTAGGGCTCGCGCCGCAGTTCGGTGCGCAGCGCGGCCATGGCCGCACGTGTATCGGCCGCCAGCAGGCGCTTGCGCCACTTGCGCCAGGCCAGCGGCAGCACCCGCGACACACCGGCATGCAACCGCGGGATGGCGGCAAACGGCGCCTCGACCAGCCAGTCAACCTGCAGGCCCGGGATCGCACGCAACATGTCGCTGACCGCCGGCAAGGCGTGCACCACGTCACCCATCGACGAGGTCTTGACGATCAGGACGCGGGTCATGCCGGACCAGCGGCGAGCCACGAATTGGCCACAGCGGTCAGCGCTGGCCGGCAGCCCGGCCGCTTGCTCACGCTGCGCCCGAAGAGGCCCGTTCGGCGACCAGCGCCGGGTTGAA
>JBBQJN010000294.1:0-4503 GCA_038325945.1 Burkholderiales bacterium
CAGATCGGCTTCCTGATGGACAGCATCGTCTCGGCGCAGAGCCACATCGCGGCCGGCCGCGTGCGGCCGTTGGCCGTCAGCGGCACGCAGCGCTCGGCCTCGCTGCCCAACGTGCCCACCTTCGCCGAGGCCGGCGTAGCGGGCATGGACTTCAGCAACTGGTTCGGCGTCTTCGCGCCGGCCGGCACGGCGCCGGACATCGTGGCGCGGCTCAACCGCGAGCTCAACACCATCGTCAAAGACCCCGAGGTGGCGACGGCGCTGGCGCGCTCGGGCGCCGAGGTGTCGGGCGGCACGCCGGCGCAGTTTGCCAAGGTCATCCGCGACGAACACGACAACTGGAAGGTGGTGATCCAGCGCGCGGGGATCAAGGCCGACTGAGAGGCTGAGAGATCCGAACTCTGTGAGGACGCGCAAGGCCGGCGCGAACACTTGCGTCATCATCACGATGATTTTGGCCGTCCCGCACGACGCAATGGCCGACCTGATGCCACCGCGCTGACGCTGCAAGTTGCGCAGCTTGGCGCGTCCGGCGCGGCCAGCGCTACAGCTGCACGCCCTTGGTCAGCGCGCCGTCCACCACCAGGTTGGTGCCGGTGATGAAGCTGGCCGCCGGGCTGGCCAGAAACACCACCGCATTGGCCATCTCTTGCGGTGTGCCCATGCGGCCGGTGGGGTTCATGCCCAGCGCCATCTTGAAGAACTCGGGGTTGCCCTGTTCGATCTGGGTCCATACCCCGCCCGGGAAATAGGTGTTGCCGGGCGACACCGAGTTGGCACGGATGCCCTTGCCCGCCAGGTGGTAGGCCAGGCCCTGGGTGTAGTGCACGATCGCGGCCTTGAAGGCGCCGTAGGGGCCGCTGGCGAAATCGATTTCGCGTCCCGACACGCTGGAGATCGTCACGATCGCTGGCTTGGCGCTGCTCTCCAGCCAGGGCATGGCGGCGGTGACCAGCCGCACCGTGCCCATCATGTCGACCTCAAAGCCGCGCTGCCAGGCGGCCTCGTCAGCGGCGATGGCCAGCGCGCTGACATTGGCCACCACGATGTCGATGCCGCCCAGCGCCGCCGCCGCATCCTTGACCCAGGCCGCCAGACCGGGGCCGTCGGCCACGTCCACCGCACGGCCGAACACCGTCACACCGCTGGCCGACAGCTCGGCCACCGCGGTGGCCACCTCGTCGGCGTTGCGGGCACAGATCGCCACGTGCACGCCCTCGGCCGCCAGGGTCTGCGCAATCGAGCGGCCTATGCCTTTGGTGCCGCCGGTGACAACGGCCTTCAGGCCCTTCAGTCCGAGATCCATGTCTGCTCCTTGTGTGGGTTCAGGTCACTTCCCGGCAGCCTCAAACCGGCGCCAGGTACTTCTTGCTGATGGCCGCGCCCACGGTGTACTTGGGGTCGACAAAGTTGCCCAGCCGAACCTGGCCGCACTGGCTCAGCATCATGTAGGCATCCCAGCGGTTATAGCCGTACTCGGCCTCCAGCCACAGGATCAGCTCTTTGTAGGCGATGCGGGTGGCGTCTTCCAGCGGCCGGGCGCTGCCGATGGCCATGATCACCGCCTCGTTCTCCAGCCGCGGCCACTCAATCTGCCAGCCCTTGATCAGGTCAACCATGAAGGTGGTGGTGCTGGCATATTCCACCGCGGTGCCACAGACCTCGCCATCGCCCTGGCAGGCATGGGCGTCGCCAATGAACAGCCGGCCACCGGCGCTGCGCACCGGCAGGTAGGTGATGCTGCCAGGGCCCATGTCGGGCAGGTCCATGTTGCCGCCGTGGCTGTCCGGTGTCAGTGTGTTGATCGAATCGATCTCGGGTGAGCAACTCAGCGTGCCGATGTGCGGCTTGTAGGGCAGGGTGACGCGCTTGCTCCAGTACACGCCGTCTTCGTCGAGATCGATCTTGCGCACGATCTCGGGCAGGTCTTCGGCCAGCAGCGCGGTCAGCGAGGTGCCGCTCAGCGCGCCGAACTGCGGAATCATCGCGCAGGTGCCGCGCGGGTTGGGGCCGCGTGGCGCCATGGTCTCGATGTAGACCGCCAGCACATCGCCCTTCTCGGCGCCGGCCACCATGATCGGCCCGTTCTGCGGGTTGACGAAGGGCATGTTCAAGACCCGCGACGGCAAGTCCTGCTCGGTTTTGACCTTGCCTTCGAAGGCGTCGCGCGTCTCGACCACGATGCGGTCGCCCGGCTGCACGTGCAACACCGGGTCCGAATACGGACCAATGGTGTAGTGAAATTTGCCCTGCATTGCCTCGGTCAGGTGGTGCAGGTCGGGGGCGCGGCCCTGGGCCACGCCGCGCTGGCGCATGATCGATGTATTCAGCCAGTCCATGATGTTCTCCGTTGTGGGCCACTGCGGTGGCGGGTCAGCCCGGCTTCAGCCGTGCACCCCGGTGTATTCGCTCATGATCGCCAGATCGCCCAGGTGCTCACGCGGGATCTCGTCGCCCAACTGACCACGCTTGATCACCAGCACCCGCTGCGACAGCGCAGCGATGAAATCGAGGTTCTGCTCTACCAGCACGATGGTCAGCTTCATGCGGTCGCGCAGCGTGGCCAGGGTCTCGGCGATCTCCTCGATGATCGAGGGCTGGATGCCCTCGGTGGGCTCGTCCAGCAGCAGCAGCGTGGGCCGGCCGGCCAGCGCACGCGCCAGCGCCAGCAACTGCTGCTCACCGCCGGACAACGAGCCGCCCGGCCGGTCCAGCAGCGGCTTCAAGCGCGGAAAATCCTGCAGCAGGCGTTCTATCGTTTCGCTACCGCCGGCCTGGCCCAGCAGGCCGGTCTTGACCAGGCCCATGCGCAGGTTGTCCAGCGCGCTGAGGGCGGGAAAGATCTCGCGGCCCTGCGGCACATAGGCCATGCCCAGCTTGGCCCGCGCATGCGGCGCGGCGCGGCTGATGTCGGTGCCGCGCAGCGCCACCGTGCCGGCGCTGATGCGCAGTGCGCCGATCAGCGTGCGCAGCAAGGTGGTCTTGCCCATGCCGTTGTGGCCCAGGATGCCTACCGATTCACCCTCGGCAATAGCCAGCGTGATGTCGCGCAGCACCGGGATCGCGCCGTAGCCGGCACTCAGGTTCGTGACTTGCAGCATCGGGGTGTCTCGCACAATCAGTGGGGCTTTTTGCCGAGGTAGATCTGCTGCACCAGCGGGTCGCTCATGATGCGGTCGGGTGTGTCCTCTCGCACGATCGCGCCCTGGTGCAGCACCGTCACCTTCTTGGCAATCATGCGGATGAAGTTCATGTCGTGCTCCACCACCACCAGCGCATGCTGGCGGTTGATCTCCAGGATCAGCTCCGCGGTACGCGCCACCTCGCCGTCGCTCATGCCGGCGGCCGGTTCGTCCAGCAGGATCAGCGGCGGATCGGCGGCGATCACCATGCCGATCTCCACCCACTGCCGCAATCCATGGGCCAGCAGGCCGCAGATGTTGTCGCAATAGGCGCTCATGCCCACCCGCTCCAGGGTCTCGCGGGTGATGCGGTCGGCACTGCTGCGGCTGTTGATGCGCCGTGCCGACAGCCACACGTTTTCCCATACCGACAGGCCGTTGAACAAGCTGGGCACCTGGGTCTTGATGCCGATGCCCAGCCGGCCCGGCTGGTGCGGCTGCATGTTGGAGATGTCCTGGCCGCGGAACAGTATCTGACCCGAGCTGGGCTGGGTCTGCCCCGTCAGCAGCTTGAAGAAGGTGCTCTTGCCGGCGCCGTTGGGGCCGATCACGCAGCGCAGCTCGCCCTCGGCCAAGTTGAAGTTGACATCGCGGGTGGCATGTACACCGCCAAAGTGCACGTTCAGGCCACGGGTTTCGAGCAGCGGCGTCATGCACCGGTTTCCGTGTTGGCCAGCGGTGCGACGCTGCCGGCGCCGGGCTGGTCCTGCGGCGCGGCGGCCGGGCGCCTGCGCAGGCGCCGCACCAGCATGTCGATCACATCCCCCAGGCTGGGTACCAGGCCGCGCGGCACCAGCAGCACAAACAGCACCAGGATCGCGCCCAGCACCAGGTTGGAGTTGAAGGTCTGCTGGGTGCCTATGGTGGTGCTGAGCCACTGGATCAGCATGCAGCCGACCACCGGCCCCACCAGTGTGCCCAGGCCGCCGACGATGACCCAGATGATGATCTGCGCCGACATCGCCAGGCCGAAGATCGTCGGGCTGGTGAAGGCGCCCCAGTTGGTGAACAAGCAGCCCGCCAGCCCGGCGATGGCGCCGCCCAGCGTGAAGCAAAACAGCTTGTAGGCCCGCGCGTCGTAGCCCAGCAGCAGCACGCGCTGCTCGTTTTCCTTGGCGGCGATGATGACGCGGCCGATCTTGGCGCTGATCAGCACCCGCAGCCCGAGATAGACCACCAGCAGGCAGACCCCGGTGAGGTAGAACAGCGCCTTCGGGCTCAGCACCTCGTCGGGCTGGCCGGGGATGTTGAGCGTGGGGATGCCCGGTATGCCGTTGAAGCCGCCCAGCGGCGCGTTGCCGATCTTCCACTCGGGCCCGGC
>JBBQJN010000295.1:0-4496 GCA_038325945.1 Burkholderiales bacterium
CGACGTTGGGCTGGCCGCCCAGCCACTGGCGCAGCGCGTCGAGCGCGCGGCCGGGCAGCACATGCAGCAAGGTCAGCGGCGCGCCCAGGCTGCGCGCCACCAGCGCGGCGCGCTCAGCGGCATGGCGCGCCGGGGCGGAAAAGTCAGTGGCGGCAACAAGCGGGGATGGATCGCTCATGGTGAGGCCCAGGTCGGTGGATCAGACATTCTCCGGCGGCCGGATGTCGACGGCCAGCGTACGTGCGGCATGGTCGGCGGCGTCGTCGAAAGGGTTCAGGATGCGCGCCACGCCGGCCGCCTGCAAGGCCTGGCCATGTGCGGCATCGCGCGCAGCGGCGGCCACTGCACCGGCATAACCCGCAGTCTGCAGCGCCTGCAGCAGCGCGCGGTTGGCGTCCCAACTGGGTAGCGTGGTGACGACCCAGTTCAGCTGCGCCAACGGCAGCGTCTCCAGGAAGCCCGGATCCTCGGCGTCGCCGAAACGCACCGGCAGCCGGCGCCGGCGCAACGCGCGCACTGCCTCGGGGTCGAAATCAACGCCGATGGCCTCGATGCCGTCGGCGCGCAACTGCGTCAGCAGCCGGCTGCCATAGCGGCCCAGCCCGAACACGATGACCTGCGCCGGCGCACCCTGGCGCGGCTGGCGCTCGTAGGCCAGTTCACGCGACGGTTGCCGCCGCTCAAAGCCGCCCAGCCAGGGCGCCAGCCGCTCATAAAGCGCTTGCGCGTTCATGATCATGTAAGTCGACACGGTGATGGTCACCAGCCCGACCAGCGTGGTCAGCCCCAGCGCCTGCACACCGACATGGCCCAGCGTGGTACCCAACGCGACGAAGACGATCGAGAACTCGCTGATCTGCGCCACCGTCAACCCGGCCATGAAACCGGTGCGCTTGCGGTAGCCCATCGCGCCCATGATGGCCATCACGATCAGCGGGTTGCCGATCAGCACAAACAGTGACAGCACGGCCGCCGGCCCTAACTCGGCGCCCAGCGTGGAGAAGTCGAGCTTGGCGCCGAGGTCGATGAAGAAGAAGAACAGCAGAAAATCGCGCAGCCCGCTGAGACGGGCGTTCATGGCCTCGCGGTAGGGCGTAGAGGCCAGCGAGAAGCCGGCCAGGAAGGCGCCGGCCTCCTTGCTGAAGCCGGCCCATTCACCCAATGCGGCCAGCACCACGCCCCAGGCCACGGCGAACAACAACAACAGCTCCTGCGAATGCGCCATCGCCGCCACCACCGCCGGCAGCACCCAGCGCATCAGCACAGCCATCAGCAGTGCGGCGGCGGCCAGCCGCCAGGCCAGCGAACCCAGCACCGCCAGGGTGCTGGCATCGGCCGCCGGCTCGCCACCGGTGGCGCCGCGCAGCGCGCTCATCGCCATCATCGCCACCACCACGGCCAGGTCCTGCACGATCAGGAAACCCACCGCGATGCGGCCGTGCAGGCTGTCAAGCTCACGCTTGTCGCCCAGCAGTTTGACGATGATGATGGTGCTGGAGAAGGTCAGCGCCACCGCCAGGTACACCGCCTCCATCACCGGCTTGCCCATCAGCAGGCACAGCACGAAGCCGATCGCGATTGTGAACACCAGCTGGCCCAGCCCAGTGGCCAGCGCCACCGGCCCGATGTGGCGGATGTGGTGCAGATCGAGCTTGAGGCCGACGGCGAACAGCAGCACCGTCACGCCGACCTGGGCCAGCAGGTCGATCTGGTCATGCGCGGCGACAAAGCCAAACACCGTGGGCCCGGCGGCGATGCCCACCAGGATGTAGGCCACCAGCACCGGCTGGCGCAGGCGCACAAACAGCGCGCCGGCCAGCGCGCTGGCCAGCAGCAGCAGCGCGAGTTCGGCAAAGGGGGCGTCAGGCATCACGCCCATGCTATCGGGCGCGCCACACCCTTGATACTCCAGCCATGGACTTCGTCAACGTGCCGCTGCTCGCCGCCGCCGCGCTGGTCTTCGCCAGCGTGCTGGCGGGGCTGTTCTCTGCGCGCATCGGCTTCTCCTTCCTGCTGGTGTTCCTGATCGCCGGTGTGCTGGCCGGCGAGGACGGCCCCGGTGGCTACCGCTTCGACGACTACCTGCTGGTGTTCTGGGTCGGCAACCTGGCGCTGGCGGTGATCCTGCTTGACGGCGGGCTACGCACCGCCTTCAGCACCTTCCGCACCGGGCTGAAGCCGGCCGCGCTGCTGGCCACCGTCGGCGTGATGGTCAGTGCGGCGATCACCGCCGGCGCGGCCATGCTGCTGCTCGGCCTGGACGGCCCCACCGCGCTGCTGCTGGGCGCCATCGTCGGCTCTACCGACGCCGCCGCGGTGTTTGCGCTGCTGACACGCTCCGGCGTCACCCTCAACGAGCGGGTGGCGGCCACGCTGGAGATCGAGTCCGGCGTCAACGACCCGATGGCGATCTACCTGACCCTGGCCTGCATCGCGCTGATCACCGCACTGGCGCGCGGCGAGTCGGCCGGTGCCGAGATCCTGCTGAGCTTTGCCCAGCAATTCGGCTGGGGCACGCTGTTCGGTCTGGTCGGCGGGCTGCTGATGGGCGCTTTGCTGCGGCGCATTGCCACGCGGGATGCCGGCGGCGGCGTGCTGGCGCTGATGATGGTGGCCGGCGGCCTGTCGATCTTTGCAGCCACCGGCGTGATTGGCGGCTCCGGCTTTCTGGCGATCTACCTGTTTGGCCTGATCGTCGCCCACCGGGCCGCCGATGAGACCGCGCCAACCCTGCCAGCCATGGACGGCTACGCCTGGCTGGCGCAGGCCGGCATGTTCCTGCTGCTCGGCCTGCTGGTGACGCCCAGCGCCCTGCTGCCGCAACTGCTGCCCAGCCTGGGCCTGGCGGCGGTGCTGATCTTCGTCGCCCGGCCGGCGGCAGTGTGGTTGTGCCTGTGGCCGTTTCGCTTCAGCCGCGCCGAGACCGCCTTCATCGCCTGGGTCGGCCTGCGCGGCGCGGTGCCCATCGTGCTGGCGCTGTTCCCCTTGCTGGCCGGCGTGGCGCAGGCGCAGCTGCTGTTCAACGTCGCTTTCGTCGTGGTGCTGGTGTCGCTGCTGCTGCAGGGCTCGACGATCGGCTGGATGGCGCGCCGCCTGGGCGTGGCCTTGCCCGACCGCGACGACACGCCGCGGGCGCGCCTGGCGTTTGGCGACTTCGCGCTCGACCCGCAATTGCCGGTGGCGGCGGTCTGCAGCTTTTATGCGCTGCCGCTGCCCGACGACGCCGAGGCGCACCTGGGCGACTGGATGGCACAGATGATCGGCCGCCCGCCGGTGGTCGGTGACCGCGTGCCGCTGGGCGCCGCCACCCTGATCGTGCGCGACATGGCCGGCAACCGGATCAGCGGCGTCGGCCTGGCGCTCGGCGGTTGAGGCAACGCTGATCACGAGCCGCCGGACAAGGCCAGCGGCAACCCGCCGATCAGCGCCCCGCAGACCAGCCCGACACTGACCCAGCTGAGCACGCGCAGCACCCGGCCCTGCGGCCGCATCACCAGGCCGATCAGCACACCAGGCCGCTCATTGTCATCGCCGTCACTGCGGTGCAGATGTGCACCGGCGCCACCGCAGCCCGAGCCCAGCGTCTCCACCGCCGACAGCCGGCGGATGATGGCGCCGCTGGCCGCCATGCGTTGCATGCCCACCGCCAGCGCCACCGTCATCGCCACCGGCAAGCCCTCGGGCACCATCGACACCCTCTGGCTGATCGCCACCATCAGCACCTCGGCCAGCGGCAGCCCGCGCCACAAGCCCAGCGCCAGCACCAGCACAAACAGGCCCAGCGCCATCGCCACCAGCCACCAGCCACCAGCCACCAGCCACCAGCCAGCGGCCAGCGGCCAGCGGCCAGCGGCCAAAGGGGGCGATGCGGTGCTCCAGCGGTATGTGCGGCTCCTGTGCGCTGCTGGTGAGGCCGGCGATGCCACCGACCTCGGTATGCACCCCGGCGGCCACCACCACCTCTGCGGTGCCGCGCCCGGCTGTGACGTGGGTGCCGGCATGAACCGTGTTGTGGCGGTCGGCCAGGCTGCTGGCCGCGGGCAGCGCGGCCAGGGCCTTGAGCACCGGCACCGATTCGCCGGTCAGCGCGGCCTCGGCCAGTTGCAATGAGGCGACGTCGAGCAAGCGTGCATCGGCGCCCACCGCATCGCCCGCAGCCAGCAGCAGGATGTCGCCGGGCACCAGCGCGCTGGCCGGCAGCTGGGCCGCGCTGCCGCCCCGTTGCACCCGCACCTGCACCTGCACCTGCACCTGCACCTGCACCTGCAGCGCCGAGAGCTGGCGCAGCGAGGCCATCGAGCGTTCGGCTCAGCCCTCTTGCACCGTGCCGATCAGCGCATTGACCAGCACCACGGCAGGATCACCCCGGCGTCACCCCAACGGCCCAGCGCCACCGCCAGCAGCGCGGCGGCAAACAGAACGGAGATCAGCGGGCTGACAAACTGGCCGGCCAGCATGCGCCAGAGCGGCCGTGGCGCTGTCTAGGAGCCTGTCGG
>JBBQJN010000296.1:0-4480 GCA_038325945.1 Burkholderiales bacterium
CAGAGGCTGAGAGGCAATCGGATGCACCCGCGCCGGGGTGGCCAAGGGCCCTGAGCAAGGCGCGGCGCGCAGCCCGGACTCATGTCCGGGCAAGCGATGCAACGCCGCGCAGGGCTCTTGGGTACCCCGGCCCTTCGGGTATGCCCCCAAAACAGCCCCACTCGTCGTTGCAAATGCTCGTTGGGTCCCAAACCCAACTCCGCTTTGCGCCTAGATTGGGGCTGTTTTGGGGGCTTACGCGGGTGCATCCGATTGCCTCTCAGCCTCTCAGTTCTGGCCTTCGGTCAGCGTATCGAGCTGGAAGTTGCCGCTTTTGTGCACCAGCCAGATCTCGGAATAGGTGGCCTTGCCCAGCTTGGCCGGCACAGGAAAAGGCCCCGCCTTGCGGATCATCGCCACCACCCAGGGGCCAACCTCGGGCGCGGCAGGTGGCCGCCTGACGCGCACGTCGATGACCTTGCCCTCGGCGTCAACATCGGTCTCGACGATGGCCACGCCGTACAGCAGCGGCGGCAATCGGCCCTTGAAGATGCGCATCGGATACAGCGCATAGAGGTGCTTGGCGCCGTCCCTGCGGTAATCCTGGTCGCTTTCAGCCTGGCTGGGTTCGGGCGAGGCCGGCACCGGGGAAGGCACCATCGCAAACTGGGCCTGGGCAGTGCTGGCCAACAGCCAGGCGGCCAGCCAGCCGCAGGCGGCGCGGGCCAGGGTCTTGAACCGGACAGCAGCAAGCATGAACTGAACCTTATTGCAGGAAAAGCATCTGCGATCGGCCCTGCGGCCACCAGAGATGCACGCTAGCACAGCGGCCCCGGCGGCGACATCGGTCAAAACGGGGCAAAAAGCCGGCATTTCCCGCAATCTCATAGGCCCGTCTGGTCAGTGAGCGTGTCTGGCCTAGCGCAGCCAGCCCTTGCGGCGAAAGTAGATGAAAGGAGCGGCCACCGAAGCGAGCATCAGGCCCAGCGCCAGCGGATAACCCCAGACCTGGTCCAACTCGGGCATGTACTTGAAGTTCATGCCGTAGATGCTGGCAATCAGCGTTGGCGGCAGCAGCGCCACGCTGGCCACCGAGAAGATCTTGATGACCTTGTTCTGGTTGATGTTGATGAAGCCCACCGTGGCGTCCATCAGGAAGTTGATCTTGTCGAACAGGAACGCGGTATGGCTGTCGAGCGAATCGATGTCGCGCATGATCTGCCGCGCCTCCTCAAACTGCTCGGCATTGAGCAGCCGGCTGCGCATCATGAAGCTCACCGCCCGGCGCGTATCCATCACATTGCGGCGGATGCGGCCGTTGACGTCCTCTTCTTTGGCGATGGCACTCAGCGCCTCGCCGGCGGCGCGGTCATCGATGCCCTCTTTGAGCACCCGCGCGCTGACCTTCTCCAGGCTGACGTAGATGCCCTCCAGTGCATCGGCCGAGTACTCGGCATCGGCGTCGTAGAGACCGAGCAGCACATCCTTGGCGTCTTCGATCAGCGACGGAATGCGCCGCGCGCGCAGGCGCAACAGCCGGAACACCGGCAGGTCTTCGGCGTGCACCGAAAACAGCACGCCGTCCTTCAGAATGAACGCCACCCGCACGTTGCGCGGCGTGACGTCGTCATCGATCAGGAAGTCGGAGCGAATGTGCAGCTCGCCGTTGTCTTCTTCGTAAAAGCGCGCCGACTCTTCGAGGTCGTCATCGATGATGTTGTCGGGGATGGTGAGGCCGAAGCGCTGACTGATCCAGCCCTTTTCGGTCTTCGAGGGCGCCTCAAGATCCACCCATACCGGCTGCACATCGGCCAGCAGGTCGGGGCTCTCGATTTCCTGCTGCACCAGCTTGCCCTGGGCCAGTGTGAAGACATTGAGCATGCAGCTCTCCAGCGTGCGATGGCGGCCCGTGACGGGTGGCCGGTGGCGCCCGTGGCGTTGACGAAGGCAGCGAGCGCCTCACCGCTTGCCGCAGCCTTGCGCGGCGCGGCGATTATGGCATCGCAGCCAGCGCCAACCCGGACCTTGGCGGCCGCCAGCGAGCGCTCGCACGACTCACGCCAAAGCCGCGCAATGAAGGCTAGGAGCCTGTCGGGCTTGGGGCGTCGAAAAGCGAGAATCGGCCCCAGCGAGGGCAGTTCTTGCCGGATTTGCAGCCCCATAGCCCAGCTATGGGGCAAGAAGACGGTGAGAAATGGACCGCTGCGGTCGATTCGCAGCCGACGCTCCCCAAGCCCGACAGGCTCCTAGGCAGCCAGGCGCCGGCGGCCTCAGGCCGCCCTCGCAGCTACCGCCAGGCTGCCACGCACCACAGCTTCGAGCTCGTCGAAAGGCACGGGCTTGTGAAACACCCGCACATCGGCCGGCAAACCGCCGCGGCGTACGATTTCGGCGGCGTCCAACGCGGTCACCACGACGATCTGCATGCCGCCAAACCCGGCGCCCTCGGCGCGCAACGAATTGATCATCTTGAAGCCGTCCATGCCCGGCATGTTGAGGTCGGTCAGCAGCAGGTCGGGGCAGTGCTGACCCATGCTCAACAAGGCCTCGAAACCGTTGGCTGCGGGCATCACGTCAACCGGCAGCTCCCAAGCGGCAATGACCATGCTGAACAAGCGCAGGGTTTCGGGCTCGTCCTCGACCACCATCAGCCGCAATCGCGGCGAAGTCGGTTCGGCAACGCGCGCAGGTAAGCCCGCCAGCGCCGATCTGCGCTCGTTGATCAGCCGCTCAACCGCCGCGCGTGAGATGCGGCGGTGGCCGCCGGCCGTCTTCCACGCCGGCAAGACCCCGCTTTCCACCCACAACTGCACTGTACGCAGGGCAACACCCAGTTTTTCTGCGGCTTCTCGCGTCGACAGGACATCGTCATTTGTTGCGCTTTTTCGCATTGCGCTGCCGGCTGCCCGGCCTGTTTGACGCCGCACCCTGATGTCCGCAGACATCGGCACGACCTCGGCTTCGACGACGATGCTGTCCAGCACGCGATGGGCGCGCCGGATCCAACTTCGTCACTTTTTTCACTCTACCGCTATTTTCCACCAGCTTGCCGCAGCCCCACGGGAAATCCCCAGTGTCAGGTCTGACAGGCCATGCCAGCGGCGAAGCCACGCGCCTGCGCAAGACGCGGCGAAGCCGCGCGCCTGCGCAAGACGCGGCGAAGCCGCGTAAATGACCGCAGAGCAGGCGCCAACTGCACTTGTCATCCCCCCGCGATCAGGCGCACACTGATCCCGGACGGTGGGGCACATGCTGCGTCGGATGGCCCTCAGACAAACCGTCCGGATGCCGAGAAACCAATTTGAAAGGACGCTCTGATGAACCTGACGATCAGCGGACACCATCTGGAAGTAACGCCGGCGCTGCGAGAGTACGTACTCACCAAGCTGGATCGGGTCACAAGGCATTTCGACCAGGTGGTCGACATCAGTGTTCTGCTGACAGTCGAGAAGCTCAAGGAGAAGGAACGACGGCAAAAAGCCGAAGTGACGCTCCACGTCAAAGGAAAGGATATTTTTGTCGAACAATCACATGAAGACCTGTACGCGGCGATCGACCAGTTGATGGACAAACTGGATCGCCAAGTTTGTCGCCACAAGGACAAGGTGCAGGATCACCACCGGGCTCCGGCCACCAAGCGCTTGGACTCCGACTCGGCCTGAGGCCCGCTGCCGCAGCCGATCAACGGCCCCTCTGGGGCCGTTTTCATCATTTCGGCAACAAACAACTCCGTGTGACAAGTTCCCGCGCTCGCCCCCCGAAGTCCGGGTGGTGGTGCAGCAATGCGTTTCTATAATCATCTTTCTGTCACAGAGCCCGCGTCTGCGGCGGCGTCCAGCCGCCGTGAAGCGAGGGAAACACCATGAATCGTCTCGCTGCCATCCTTCCCGCCGCCAACGTGCTGGTGGGTGTGGACGCCACCAGCAAGAAGCGCGCTTTTGAGCATGCCGGCTTGCTGTTCGAAAACCAGCATGCGATCGCGCGCGCCACGGTTACCGACAACCTGTTTGCGCGCGAGCGTCTCGGCTCGACCGGCCTCGGCCACGGCGTGGCGATTCCGCACGGCCGCATCAAGGGCCTGAAAAATCCGCTGGCGGCGGTGGTGCGGGTGACTCAGCCGATACCTTTTGACGCCCCCGACGACGAGCCGGTGGGCCTGCTGATCTTCCTGCTGGTGCCCGAGGCCGCGACCCAGCGGCATCTGGAAATCTTGTCCGAGATCGCCGAGTTGCTGTCTGACCGTGAACTGCGCGAGCGCATGAAGTCCGCCGCAGACGCTGACGCGCTGCACAAGCTGATCTCCGACTGGACGCCGTTGAAGTCCGTGGCCTGATCGGCGCTGCCGTCATGCCAGGGGCCGCGGCTTGAAACCGACCTCGATCAGCGCCGAGGCGCTGTTCGAAGCCCACCGCGAACTGCTGCGCTGGGAGTGGATTGCCGGCCATGCCCACCCGGAGCGCCGCTTCGACGACGCCGCCGTACTCGATGCGCGCTCGGCCGC
>JBBQJN010000297.1:0-4444 GCA_038325945.1 Burkholderiales bacterium
CACCGAGTACTACACCGGCACCCAGTACGCGCCGGTCAAGCACATCGCGCAGGCCAGCACCACCGGCCATGGCACCAACATCATCGCCGGCCTCGGCGTGTCGATGCGCTCCACCGCCTGGCCGGTGATCATGGTCTGCGCTGCCATCCTGACGTCCTACTGGCTGGGTGGCCTGTACGGCATCGCCATCGCTGCCACCGCCATGCTCAGCATGGCCGGCATCGTGGTGGCGCTCGACGCCTACGGCCCGATCACCGACAACGCTGGTGGCATCGCCGAGATGGCCGAGTTGCCGAAGAGCGTGCGCGACGTCACCGACCCGCTGGATGCGGTGGGCAATACCACCAAGGCGGTGACCAAGGGCTATGCCATTGGTTCGGCCGGCTTGGCCGCGCTGGTGCTGTTTGCCGACTACACCCACTCGCTGGCCGCTCGTGGCATCCACATCGCCTTTGACCTGAGTGACCCCAAGGTCATCGTCGGCCTGTTCATCGGCGGCCTGATCCCCTACCTGTTTGGCGCCATGGCGATGGAGGCCGTGGGCCGCGCCGCTGGCTCAGTGGTGGTGGAGGTACGCCGCCAGTTCGCCGACGGCATGATCATGGCCGGCAAGCGCAAGCCCGACTACAGCGCGGCGGTTGACATGCTCACCAGCGCAGCCATCAAGGAGATGATCATCCCCTCGCTGCTGCCGGTGGTGGTGCCGGTCGTCGTCGGCCTGACGCTGGGCCCTGCGGCGCTGGGCGGCCTGTTGATGGGTACCATCGTCACCGGCCTGTTTGTCGCCATCAGCATGTGCACCGGCGGCGGCGCCTGGGACAACGCCAAGAAGTACATCGAAGACGGCAACCATGGCGGCAAGGGCAGCGAGACGCACAAGGCCGCCGTCACCGGCGACACCGTGGGCGACCCCTACAAGGACACCGCCGGCCCGGCCATCAACCCGCTGATCAAGATCATCAACATCGTGGCCTTGCTGATCGTGCCGCTGCTGCCCATGGGCACGGGCGCCAGCAGCAGCCACAGCGTGCCGGCCGCCGCGCCTGCGGCGATGGTGGCACCGGCGGCGGCCACCGCTGCCATCGCGGCGCCTATGCCTGCGCCGGTGGCAGCACCAGCGGCGTCGGCGGCGGTCAAGAACTGATTTCCATGGCGCGGCGGGGCCTTGGCCCCGTCAACAGCAGCCTATGGCCGGCCCCGTGCTGGCCTTTTTCATGCGCGCTCGACGCGGCAGCATCCGCCAGAGTCAGCCAGGCCGGCGAGTTTGCCGCGCTGACGCTGCCCATCGTCGAGCATCCGACGCTCAATGGTGAGACCATCTGGCTCGACGGCGCCTTGCGCATGAGCCCACGCTGAGCGCCCACGCTTTTACCCACAGGAGTCCCCATGAGCAACGACGAACGCCAGGCCATTGAGGCTACGGTGCAGACCTACTTCGACGGCCTCTACGAAGGTGATGCCGACAAGCTGGCCAGCGTCTTCCACGACACCAGCGCGCTCAGCTACGAGCAGGACGGCAAGCTCTGTGTGCTGCCATTGGCGCAATGGCTGAAGGCCGTGCGCGAGCGGCCATCACCGCAGACCAAGGGCCTGGTGCGCGACGACGCCATTCTGCTGATCGACCAGTCAGGGCCGACCACGGCGCTGGTGAAACTGCGCTGCCAGATCCCGCCGCGCTACTTCACCGATTACCTCAACCTGCTCAAGGTGGACGGCCGCTGGCAGGTGGCGCAGAAGGTGTTTGCCACCACGCATCGGCCGTAGCCGCGGCAGGCGTTCAAGGCCGCATCGCCATCGCCGAGCGGCCGGGGCGGCGCAGCGGCTCGGCCAGTTGCGCAAAATCGCACAGCAGCGCACGGGTGCGCCGCGGGTCGATGATCTCCTCGACCCAGAACTTCTCGGCACTGCGAAACGGCGAGCGCAGCGCGTTCAGCCGGGCCTCGATCTCGGCCAGCTTGGCGGCCGGGTCAGCAGCGGCCTCGATCTCGGCACGGTAGGCGGCCTCGATGCCGCCTTCCAGCGGCAGCGAACCCCAGTTGGCCGACAGCCAGGCATAGCGCAGCGACAAACGCCCGCCCGGCTGATTTGCCGCGCCGGCCACACCAAAGGCATTGCGCACAATCACCGTGCACCAGGGCATCGTGCTCTGGTTCATCGCCGCCATCGCCCGCACGCCATGGCGGATGGTGGCGCTGCGTTCGGCCTCGAGGCCGATCATGAAGCCCGGGCAGTCCATCAGGTAGACCACCGGCAGGTGAAAAGTCTCGGCCAGGTCAACAAAGCGCACCACCTTCTGACAGGTGTCGGCGCTCCAGGCGCCGCCGTAGTGGAAGGGGTCGCTGGCCAGCAGCAGCACCGGGTGGCCCTGCAGCCGCGCCAGGCCGGCGATGATCGAGCGGCCGAAGTTCTGCCCGATCTCGAAGAAGCTGCCGACATCAACCACCGATTCGATGATCGGCCGCATCTTGTAGACATGGCGCCGGTTGCGCGGCACCGCGCTGAACAGCGACTCGTCGGCGCGTTGCGGGTCGTCGCTGCTGGGCAGCACCGGCGGCAGGCCGTGCACCGATAGCGGCAGATAGGACAAAAAGCGCCGGGCGCAGGCAAAGGCCTCGGCCTCGGTAGCCACGGCGGCATCGACCGCGCCGCTGCGGGTCTGGATGTCGGCGCCGCCCAGCTCCTGCTTGTCCAGCTTTTGGCCCAGCCGGGCCACCACCGGCGGCCCGGCGACAAACATCGCCGAGCTGCGTGTCATCACCGAATAGTGGCTGGAGGCCAGCCGCGCCGCGCCCAGCCCGGCCACCGAGCCCAGCCCCAGCCCGACCACCGGCACCTCGGCCAGGTTGGCCGTCATGCGCCAAAAGCCGCGCGTGCCGCCGATACCGCCGGGCAGGTTGGACGCGCCGCGTGTCTCGATGGTCTTGACCGAGCCGCCGCCGCCCGAGCCCTCGATGATGCGCACGATCGGCAGCCTGAAGTCAGCCGCCATGTCCTCGGCCATCAGAGGCTTGTTGCTGATCGAGGCATCGGCCGAGCCGCCGCGCACGGTGAAATCGTCGCCCACCACCACCACCGGCCGGCCGTCGATGCGGCCGCGGCCAAATACACAGTTGGCCGGCGTCACCGCACTGATCGCGCCGCTGTCGTCGTACTCGCCTACGCCAGACAAGGCGCCTACTTCATGGAAGCTGCTGACATCAAGCAACTGGTCGATGCGTTCGCGCACCGTCAGCCGCCCGCCGTCGTGCTGGCGCTTGACCTTGTCGGCGCCGCCCATCTGCAGCGCCATCGCGCTGCGCCGCGCCAGTTCATCGAGTTCAGCTTGCCAGGTCATCGCGCGGTCTCCTAGGGCCATCGCCCGGCCAGGTGCGGCCAACAAGCGGCGGGCTATCAGCCTGCCATCGGCAAGGATTGCCCGCGACAGCCGTGCACCTCATTGGAAGCCAGGCCTGCCGCCGGCCGCAGTCGCCTGGCGGACGATCCGGGCGGGGGATTTCACCGGGCACGGCCGACGCCCTGCGGGCGTACCGTACGGCTCTGGCATCAGGCTTAGGCTCGCGGCAGGCCAACTGGCGGCAGGCCGCTTTAGCAACCCGAAGAAGGCACCCTCATGGCATTGCACCGCGTCGAATCGCTGGTCACCGGCACGGTCTGGAAGATCGAGCGCCAGCCCGGCGACCAACTTGCCGAGGGCGACACCATCCTGATCATCGAATCGATGAAGATGGAGATTCCCATCCATGCCACCGCCGCTGGCGTGCTGCAGCAGTTGCTGGCGGCTGAGGGCGAGCAGGTCAGCGAGGGCCAGGTGCTGGCGGTGCTGGCCGGCTGAGCAGGGCCAGCCGCTGCGGCCCGACACCGCGCCGGCCAAGCTCAGAGGTTGAGAGGCAATCCCATGGGCCCACGCCGGGGTGGCCAAGGGCCCTGAGCAAGGCGCAGCGCGACGCTCGGACTCACGTCCGAGCTAGCGATGCAACGCCGCGCAGGGCCCTTGATCACCCCGGCCCTACGGGTATGCCCGCAAAACAGCCCCACTCGTCGTTGCAAATGCTCCCTGGGTCCCAAACCCAGGTCCGCTTTGCGCCTAGATTGGAGCCGATTTGCGGGCTTACGTGGGCCCCATGGGATTGCCCCTCAACCTCTCAGTCCGGGCCGCTGCCAGCCGGCTTGAGCACAAGCACCTCACGCTGCGGGAACGGGATGCTGATACCGCCCTGCTCCAATTGCTCTTTGCAGCTTGGTAGGTTGGAGTTCGGTAGGTTGGAGCGAACAGAGTGAACGTCGGGCTCAAGTTTGAAGTGCGACACGGCGCAACCTGTAAGGTGTCGCCCATATGGGAACCCACTACTCGCACGTGACGCAGGCTGATCGGATCTCGATCCAGGCCTTGATGCAAGCCAAGCACAACGGGCCGGAGATCGCCAGGCAGCTGGGCTTGAGCCGG
>JBBQJN010000298.1:0-4439 GCA_038325945.1 Burkholderiales bacterium
GCCAAGGCGCTGATCGAGGCCGCTGGCGGCAAGGTGGCGGGGTCGGTGTCGAAGAAGACGCACTTCGTGGTGGCCGGCGAAGAGGCCGGCAGCAAGCTCGCCAAGGCGATCGAGTTGGGGGTGGCGGTGCTGAACGAGGCCGAGTTGCAGGCCTTGCTTCAGGCCGAGCTGCCGCAACCCTGAATGCGGCCAGCCTGCCGCGATCGGCTAACCTCGCGGGCTCGGCTTTTGCTTTCTCTCACCCTATCTCGCCGCGTCAGTCGTGGCCCGCGACCATGTCTGTGCTGACAAGATTTCTGTTGACGCCCATCCTGCTGGCGGCCCTGCTCGCCGGCTGCGGCAAGCCCGGCTCATCGCCGGCCGCAGACAAGGCCGCGGCCGCCAGTGCCGCCGCCAGCGCCGCGCTGCTGCTGTCGCCGGTGGACCTGCTCACACTGGATACGCGCCTGCAGGCCAGCGGGCCGGTGATCACCGGCTCCTTGCTGCCCGAGCGCCGCGCCGATCTGCGTGCTGAACTGGGCGCGGTGGTGCAGCAGGTGCTCAAGGACAACGGCGAGCCGGTGCGCAAGGGCGATCTGCTGGTGCGGCTGGATGACAGCGCGATCCGCGAGAGCCTGAACTCGGCCGAGGCCGCCGTGCGCGCTGCCAGCCAGACGCTGGAGCAGACCGAGCGCCAGGTGCAGCGGCAGAAGACCTTGCAGACCCAGGGCATGACCACGCTGCAGTCGCTGGAAGACGCCGAACTGCGCCGCGCCAACAGCCAGAGCGAGCTGGTGGCGGCGCGCGCGCGGGCCTCCAGCGCACAGCAGCAACTGCGGCGCACAGAAGTGCGTGCGCCGTTTGACGGCGTGCTCAGTGAGCGCCAGGTCTCGGTCGGCGACACGGTGACGATCGGGCGCGAACTGCTCAAGGTGATCGACCCGCGCAGCCTGCGCTTCGAGGGCCTGGTCTCGGCCGATCGTTTGCACGAACTCAAGCCCGGACAGGTGGTGAACTTCCGCGTCAACGGTTATGCCAAGTCCGACTTTGTCGGCCGCTTGCGCCGAGTCGATGCCACCGCCAATGCCGCCACGCGGCAGGTTGCGGTGCTGGTCGACTTTGCCGACGCCGCCGACGCGCCACGCGTCAGCGGCCTGTTTGCCGAAGGCCGCGTCAACAGCGGCGCCAGCACGGTGCTGATGCTGGCCGACAGCGCTCTGCAGCGCGCCGGCGAGACAGCCTTCGCCTGGCGGCTGGATGGCGAGCAGATCCGCAAGGTGGCGCTGCAACTGGGTGAGCGCGACCCGCGCAGTGGTGAGTTTCCGGTGCTCAGCGGCCTGCGCGCCGGCGACCGTGTGCTGCGCCATCCCGGCAGCGGCCTGGTCGATGGCCAGCCCGTGCAGTGGGCCGCGGCGGTGCCGGCAGGCGCGGCTTCGAGCGCCGCCGCAGCCGCCGCCACAACCGCCAACGAGGCATCAGCGGCATCAGCGGCATCAGCGGCAAAGTGAGTCGCCATGTTCCTCTCTGAGTTCAGTGTCAAGCGGCCGGTGGCCATGGTGGTGATCATCATCGGCATGATGGCGCTGGGGCTGCTGGCGCTGTCCAAGCTGCGTGTCAACCAGATCCCCGATGTCGAGCAGCCCGTGCTCACCGTCGGCATCACTTATCCCGGCGCGTCACCCGACACGGTGGAGCGTGAGGTGGTCAACCGCATCGAGAAGGCCTTGCAGGGCATCTCGGGCGTCTACCAGGTGCGCGCCACTGCCAGCGAGGGCTTTGCCCGGCTGGTGCTGATCTTCAATTTCGACAAGAACATGATCGAGGCCGCCGACGAGGTGCGCAATGCGATCGGCTCGGTGCGCCACAAGCTGCCCACCGAGATCCGCGAGCCGGTGCTGCAGCGGCTGGATCCCTCGGCGCAGCCCATCATGCAGCTGGCGCTGTCGTCATCGGGCTTGTCGCACGCGGCCATCTCGCGGCTGGCCGAGGATGACCTGGCCGACCACTTCCGTGGCATCGCCGGCGTGGCGGTGGTCAATGTCAATGGCGCGCTGCGGCGCGAGCTCAGCGTGCTGCTGCATGCGCAGAAGCTGCGCGAGTACGGCGTTTCAGTCACCGAAGTAGTGGCCGCATTGCGGGCGCAAAACGCCAACGCGCCGGTGGGCAAGGTGCGTGGCAAGCTGGAGGATCAGAGCATCCGCCTGGTCGGGCGCATTGCCTCGCCCTCGGGCTTCGAGCAGATCGTCATCAAGCGCCGCGGCGATGAGTTGCTGCGGCTGTCGCAAGTGGCCACGGTGCAAGATGGCTTTGGCGAGATGAGCAGCGTTTCGGTGCGCAACGGCCTGCCGAACGTCGGCCTGTCGATCATCCGCACGCGCGAAGCCAGTACCGTCAGCGTGGCCAACGAGGTGCGGCTGAAAGTGGCCGAGATCAACCGCCGGCTGCCCGCCGGCACGAAATTGGAAGTAACGCAGGACGGTGGCGAGAACGCCTACAACAGCCTGCGCAATGTGATCGACGCGCTGGTCTTTGGTGCGGTGCTCACGGTGTTTGTGGTCTATGTGTTCCTCAATTCCTGGCGCTCGACGCTGATCACCGCGCTGTCGCTGCCAACCTCGGTGATTGCCGCTTTCATCGCCGTCTGGCTGGCCGGTTTCACGCTCAACTTCATGAGCCTGCTGGGCCTTTCGCTGGCCATCGGCGTGCTGATCGACGATGCCATCGTGGTGCGCGAGAACATCGTGCGCCACCTCGAGCGTGGCTCCAGTCGCGTCAAGGCGGCGCTGGAGGGCACCGCCGAGATCGGGCTGGCGGTGGCTGCCACCACCTTCTCGATCGTCGCGGTGTTCATACCAGTGGCCTTCATGCCCGGCGTCTCGGGTGAGTGGTTCCGGCCCTTTGGCGTCACCGTGGTGGCGTCGGTGCTGGTCAGCCTGTTCATCAGCTTCACGCTCGATCCCCTGTTGTCGGCCTATTGGGGCGATCCGCCGGGCCACCACCTCGAACCCAAGCGTGGCATCAGCAAGTGGCTGGCAAGTTTCAACACCTGGTTTGACCACCAAGCTGACCGTTACGGCCTGCTCATCGCCTGGGCGCTGCACCACCGGCGCTGGATGGCCGTGTTTGCCGTCGCCAGCCTGGCGGCTGCGCTGGGGCTGCAGGCCAAGTTTGGCGGCTCGAGCTTTCTGCCGGCGTCTGATGCCGGCACCCTCGCCATCGAGGTGCGCACGCCCTCGTCAAGCAGCCTGGAATACAGCCGGCTCAAGGTAGAAGCTGCGGCCACGCTGGCGCGCGGCCTGCCCGAAACGGTGGCCACCAACAGCAGCATCACCCCTGGCGGCGGCCGGGTCTATGTCGACATCGGCAAGAGCCACAAGCGCCAGCGTTCGGCGGCCGAGTTGGCGGTTGAACTTCGTGCGCTGACCAGCCGCCTGGTGGGTGCCGAGTACGTGGTGCTCGACGACCTTAACAACGGCGCGCAGAAGCCGGTGCAGGTGCGCTTCACCGGGCCCGATTCACGCCGGCTGCTGGAGATTACCAACCGTTTCATGGTTCAACTGCGCCAGGTACCGGGCGCGGTGGATGTCGGCCTGTCCGAGCAAGACCCGCAGCCTGAGCTCAAGATCGAGCTCGACCGCGGCCTGGCCAACGCGTTGGGCATCTCGGCGGCCGACGCGGCGCAGGCGCTGCGTGTGGCCTTTGCCGGCGTCGAGGTGGGTGACTGGGTTGACCCCAGCGGCGAGACCCGTGATGTCGCCGTGCGCCTGCATCCCGATGACCGCGTCAGCGCGGCCAACATCGAGCGCCTGCCGATCGCGGTGACCGGCAGCAACCGCATGGTGCCGCTCGAGCAGATCGCCACCATCACCATGGGCAAGGGGCCGTCGCAGATCCAGCATGCCGACGGCAAGCGCACGATCTCGGTGGCGGCCAACGCCCAGGGTCGTTCACCCGGTGAGGTGACGGCCGATGCGCTGAAGCTGGCGCGGGCGATTGATTTTCCGCCGGGCTATGGCCTGGAGCTGGCCGGCGCCTCGCGTGACCAGCAAGAGGTGTTCAAGCAGATGACCATTGCGCTGGCCTCGGGCATCGTGCTGATGTACTTCATCCTGGTGGTGCAGTTTGGCTCATTCACCGCGCCGCTGGCGGTGATGCTGTCGCTGCCGCTGTCGCTGATCGGCGTGGTGCTGGCGCTGCTGGCCACCGGCGGCACCCTCAACCTGATGAGCTTTATTGGCGTCATCATGCTGATGGGGCTGGTGGCCAAAAACGCCATCCTGTTGCTTGACGCCGCGCGGCGCCAGGAGGCCGAAGGCGTTGACCGCGAAGACGCACTGATGGCCGCTGGCCGCAAACGGTTGCGGCCGATCCTGATGACCACCTTTGCGCTGGTCGCCGGCATGGTGCCCGTGGCCATCGGGGTAGGCGAGGGCGGTGAGTTCTACCGACCGATGGCGGTG
>JBBQJN010000299.1:0-4348 GCA_038325945.1 Burkholderiales bacterium
GCGGTGCCCGCAGCCACTCAGGCGGGCCCGGCCGGCCCGCGTGCGGCAACCGCTCCAAGCGCCGGCCCGGCCGCAACCCGCGCGAGCGCACCATGCTTGTCGCGCCTGCTCGTCGTCGACGACGATCTGGGCGTGATCCAGCAGCTGGGCAGCCTGCTGGCCGGGTTCGCGCAGGTCAGTTTCGCCACCAACGGCGCGGACGCGCTGGCGATGGTGCGCGCGCAGCGCCCCGACCTGGTACTGCTCGACGCGGAGATGCCGGGCCTGAGCGGCTTCGAGGTCTGCAAGGCGCTGAAGGCTGATGTCGGCACGACGCAGATTCCGGTCCTGTTCATCACGAACCACGTCGAGGTCGAGTTTGAAGTCGCCGCACTTCGAATGGGCGCGGCTGACTTTCTGCGCAAGCCGCTCGAACCGGTGCAGGTGCTGGCACGGCTGCGCCTGCACCTGCGCCCTGCGGCCGCCGGGGTGGCCGCGCACCCAGGCTCCGCGCGGCTGCTCATCATCGACGACAACGCGGCCGCGATCAAGTTGCTCAGGCACATGCTGCAGGGCCTCGGCGAGTGCCACTTCGCGCTCGACGGCGAACAAGCCCTGCAGTTGGCGCCCATGCTGCAGCCCGACCTGATCCTGCTCGACATCGACCTGCCCGGCACCAACGGCTTCACGTTGTGCACGCGGCTGAAGGCGCACCCGGCACTGCGCCACGTGCCAGTGGTCTTCGTCACGCAGTCGAAGGTGCCCGGCCACGAGCCGCGGGCGCTGTCGCTCGGCGCCGACGACTACCTCGTCAAGCCCTACGACGCCGCGGTGCTGCGCGCCCGTGTCGGCCGGTTGGTGGCGCGCAAGCACAGCGTCGACGCCGACCTCGAGGCCGTGCGCCGGCAGTCGCTGCGCGTCAGCGACGCCCGCGTCGCGGCGCTGGTGGCCGCCGCCAGCGACTGCATCGTCGCCGCCGATGCGCAGGGCCACGTCGTGCTGGCCAACGCCGCGGCCTGCACGTTGTCCGGCTGCAGCGAGGCCGAACTGTTGGGTCGGCTGCTGCCGGCGCTGCTGTCGGCCAGCGGTGACACGGCCATCGCCGAGGCGCCTGTGTTGCGCTCGGGCCCGGGGCGCCTGAGACGTTGCGACGGTACGACCATCGACGTGGAACTGGCCGTCTCCGTGGTCGGCAGCGGCGCCGACGCGCTGCAGTCGGTGATCGTGCACGACCTGCGCCAGCATCAGCGCCGCGAGGCCGCCGACCGCCTGCTCTTCGAGGCCCAGGCCAGCCGCAGTGCAATGCGTTCCACGCTGTCCTTCATTGCGCATGAAATGGGCAACCCGCTGAACGCCATCAGCGGCTTCACGCAGCTGATGCAGGCCAGTGCCGCTGATACGCCACTGAGCGCGCACGCCCTGCACCTGGCGCTGATGGCCCGCGCGTCGGCGGAGCTGACGGCGCTGATGCGCGACGTCGTCGACCTGGCGCGGCTGGAGTCCGGTCAGCTGAGCGTGCAGACGCACGCGGTCGAGGTCGGGCCGCTGCTCGCGCTGGCCTGCGAGCAGATCGCCGCACAAGCGGCGCTGGCCAGCGTCGCCGTGAACCTGGCGCTGCCCGATGCCCCGGTGCATGCCGTGGCCGATGCCCGGCGCCTGGCCCAGTGCCTGGGCAATCTGTTGTCGAACGCGCTGAAGTACGGTGCAGCCGCCGGCCGTGTGCAGGTCGAGATGCATGCCGACGGCGACCGCGTTGTGCTCAGCGTGGCCGATCAGGGCCGCGGCATGAGCCCGCAGCAGCTGGCGCACTTGTTCGAGCCCTACAACCGGCTGGGGGCCGAGGCCAGCGGCGTGCCGGGCAGCGGGCTGGGCCTGGCGCTGACCCGCGAGCTCGTGCGGGCGATGGGCGGTCGTCTTGCGGTCGACAGCCGCGAGGGTGAGGGCACCCGCTTCTTGATCGAGCTGGCGCGCTGCGCCGCGGGGGCGGCCTGAATGGACACCATCGGCCAGTTGCTGCCTTCACTGTCCGACGCAAGGATCCTGCTAGTCGACGACGACCCCGGCGCGATCCAGTGGATGGCACGGGTGCTCGCCGGCTACCGCGAACTGCGCTTCGCCACCAGCGGCGCCGAGGCGCTGGTCGTGGCGCACGCCTGGCAGCCCGAGCTGGTGCTGCTCGACGTCGAGATGCCGGGCATTGGCGGCTTCGCGGTGCGACTGGCACTGAAGGCCGATCCGTTGCTGGCGGATGTGCCGGTGATCTTCATCACCCAGCACGGGCTACCGACGTTCGAGATCGCGGCGTTCGACATCGGGGCGGCCGACTTCGTCACCAAGCCGGTGACCGGGCCGGCGCTGCTGGCGCGCGTGGCCATGCAGCTGCGCCTGCGCCGAATGACCCGACTGATGGCGCGGCTGACTGCCCGGGATGGTCTGACGGGCCTGGCCGATCGTGGCCTTCTCGATGTCGAGCTGGCACTGGAGTGCGCGCGCAGCCAGCGCACGGGCCGGCCGCTGGCGCTGCTGCTCGCCGACATCGACGGCTTCGCCGCCTACAACCGCCTGCATGGCAGCGCCTTCGGCGACAGCTGCCTGCGCACCGTGGCGCAGGCGGTGCGCCGGCTATGCCAGCGTCCGGCCGACCTGCCGGTGCGGCATGGTGCTGACGCGTTTGCGCTGTTGCTGCCGGACACCGCGACCGATGATGCCGCCACGTTGGCGGCACGGCTGTCGGGCGCGCCCAACGGCGCCGGTGATCCGCCGGTCACGCTCTGCATCGGCCTGGCGGTGTGCGAGTTGCCTGCCGCTGACACGCCGGCAACGCGCGATCTGGCGGTTGAGCTGCACCGGGCCGCCGAGACAGCGCTGGCCAGGGCCCGCCGATCAGGCCCTGGATCGGCCTGCGTGCACCAACTCGGCGGCGGGGATGCGGCACTTCTTTCCATGACTTCCGGGAGCTTGTCATGAGCGCACTGTCATCCTTTGTCTTCACCCGGGCCGACTGGCACGCCGCACCGGCGCCGCTGTGTCGTGGTTGCGAGCTGCCGGCCCCGTCGTGCGCCAAGCCGTCGCTGCTGATCGTCGACGACGACCCCGGCAGCGTGCAGGTGCTCGGCCGCATGCTGGCGGGCCAGGGCGACTTGCGATTCGCGCTCTCCGGCGCCGAGGCGCTGCGCATGGCGCAGGCGCAGCCGCCCGACCTGGTGCTGATCGACGCCGAGATGCCCGGCATGACGGGCTTCGAGTTTTGCGCCGCAGTCAAGGCCGACCCGTTGCTGGCCGACGTGCCGGTGATCATCGTCACCAGCCATGGCGAGGTGAGCGTCGAACTCGCTGGCTTTGCCGCCGGAGCCGCTGACTTCATCCGCAAGCCGCCGGTGGCCGAGGTGGTGCTGGCCCGCGTGCGCACGCAGCTGCGGCTGAAGGCGCTGAGCGACCAACTGCGCAACTCGGCCTTCACCGACAGCCTTACCGGGCTGGCCAACCGCCGCCAGTTCGACGGCGCGCTGGCGGCGGAGTGCGAGCGCGCCCGCCGCAGCGGCGACTCTCTGACCCTGCTGATGATCGACATCGACCACTTCAAGCGCTTCAACGACCGCTATGGCCACCCGGCGGGCGATGTCTGCCTGAAGCTGGTGGCCGGGGCAATCCGCGGCGCCCTGCACCGGCCGGTCGACCTGGCCGCGCGCTGGGGCGGTGAAGAATTCGCGGTGCTACTGCCGAACACCGATCTGCCCGGCGCAGTGCAGGTGGCGAACACGATCCTGCGCGCCGTCGGCGGGCTGCGGCTGGCACACGCAGGCTCGCCGCTGGGCGGCACCGTGTCGCTGTCGATCGGCGTCGCAGCGGCGCTGTGCTCGGCCGACGGCGCCCATGTCGCACTGGCTGCGCCAGCCCTGGTCGACGCCGCCGACCGCATGCTCTACGCGGCCAAGGCCGCAGGGCGCGCCTGCGTGCGCGCGCCTGAGCATGAACCGGCTCAGGCCCCCGTGCTGCCCGCGCCCGCTGGGGCCGCCCCCGGCGGCCGCTGACGCCATGGCGCGCACCCAGCTGCTGATTGCCAGCCGGTGCTGGCCACTGCCTGCCGCTGGGGTGCTGCAGGGCACAGCTTTACGCCCCGCCTGGCCCGCGCAATGCGTCGGCCGCTTCGCCGAGGCGGCGAAGCGGCTGCATTCCAGCGCGGTGCCGAGCGTGCTGGAACAACCCCTTGGGGAGGTCCAGTTATCCTAGATTCCGCAGTTGAACACGCCCGAGTGGGCTGCGATGCGGTGCGTCAGCAAGGCGCGACGACGCTGCGGGCTCTTGCCCGCAAGAAGGAGCAACGCCGATGGCGTGCCGTAGCGCAGCTCAATCGGGTGTGTAGCGCTCT
>JBBQJN010000300.1:0-4347 GCA_038325945.1 Burkholderiales bacterium
GATGCCGGCGATCGACACCAGCTGCGGCTCCAGGCAGGTGCTGTAGATGCGGGCCGTGGTATCACCCCGGGCGCCGGCAATGGCGCGGCCACGCAGCGGGCCGTAGACATGGATGCTGCCGTCGGCAATGACTTCGGCGCCAAAGCTCACCACCGACAGCACGATCAGGTCACCACCCTTCGCGTAGATGCGCTGGCCCGAGCGCAGCGGCTTGTCGATGACCATCGGCGGCACCGCGGCCGCTGCCGCTGCCGGCACGATCACCTCGCGCAACACCTCAACCTCGCGCACCACCTTACGTACCAGATCCCGCACGACATCCTGCACCACCGCCGGCTCGGCACGCGCGGCCGCCAGCTCGGGCCGCGCTGCGCTGCCATCGGGGGCTTCAGCCAGGCCTGCGGTACGTGCCGCGGCCAGCTGGGTCGGGCTGCCGCCCTGGGCGGCAATCGGCAGCATGCCGTGGCGGCGCAACACCGGCAGCAAGCTGGCAAAGTCCAACGCCGCGTCAGCGTCGCGCAACGGGCTCAGGTCAATCACCACCGCGTCGCCGTCAAACAGGCCCGGGCTATCGCCAAACCGCTGGTCCAGCGCCGCCGCCAGCACCGAGGTGTCGGCCGTCTGCAGGCGCAGCGCGGTCAGGGTCCAGGCGGTGCTCTTGAGGTCGAAAGCGGGTTTGGCCGGCGAAGCGGATGACATGGCGTGAGGCTGGGCGGGCGGGGCTGGCGCGATGGCTGGCGCGATGACAGAAGGCGGCGCCGCGGCCGGAAGCAGCGACAAGTCAGCGCTAGAAGCGCAGCCCGAAGTGTATCTGCCCGCCTCGCCAGGCCTGCCCGGGCAGGCAGCACAATGGCCTGGCACGGCCGCCATCCGGTGGCATCTCCCGAGGACTGAACATGGCTGATTCCACCTCCCGCCCACCGCTGCGCATCGGCGGTGCCTCCGGCTTCTGGGGCGACTCCAGCGTCGGCGCGCCGCAGCTGGTGGCCAGCGGCGAGATCGACGTGCTGGTGTTCGACTACCTGGCCGAGACCACGATGGCGATCCTGGTTGCCGCCCAGCGCAAGCACCCCGAGGCCGGCTACGCCACCGACTTTGTCGAGGCAGCGATGCGCCAGGTGCTGCCGCAGGTGGTGGCCCAGGGCATCAAGGTGGTCAGCAACGCCGGCGGCATCAACCCGCAGGCCTGCGCCGCCGCGCTGGCCCGGCTGGCCGAGGAACTGGGCGTGACGCTGCGCATCGCGGTGGTTGACGGCGACGACGTGCGCGCCGCGCTGCCGGCGCTGCGCGCTGCGGCGCCTGGCGGCTCATTCAACGACCTGGTCAGCGGGCGGCCGCTGCCCGACAAGCTGCTCAGCGCCAATGCCTACCTGGGCGCCGAGCCGGTGGCGCGGGCGCTGGCCGCAGGTGCCGACGTGGTGATCACCGGCCGCTGTGTCGACAGCGCCGTCACGCTGGGGCCGCTGATCCACCACTTTGGCTGGGCCATGGACGACTACGACCGCCTGGCCGGCGGCAGCCTGGCCGGCCACATCATCGAGTGCGGCTGCCAGGCCACCGGCGGGCTGTTCACCGACTGGCAGAGCGTGCCCGACTGGGCGCACATCGGCTACCCCATCGTCAGCGTCGAGGCCGACGGCAGCTTCACGGTGGCCAAGCCCGCCGGCAGCGGCGGCCTGGTGAGCTGCGCCACGGTGGGTGAGCAGATGCTCTACGAGATCGGCGACCCTGGGGCCTATCTGCTGCCCGATGTGGCCTGCGATTTTCGCCAGGTACGGATGGAACAGCTCGGCGAGAACCGCGTGCGCGTCAGTGGCGCCCAAGGTAGCCCGCCACCGGCCACGCTGAAGGTCAGCGCCACCTCGATGGCCGGCTGGCGCTGCAGCGCCGGGCTGACCATCATCGGCATCGACGCGGTGGCCAAGGCCCGGCGCAGCGGCGAGGCGCTTTTGGAGCGTACCCGCGAGCTGATCCTGGCCGCTGGCCATGGCGACTTCAGCGCCACCAGCCTGCAGGTGATCGGCGCCGAGAGCCTGTACGGCCCGCGTGCCGCGCCGCCGACCCTGCGCGAGGTGATGCTGCGGCTGGCGGTGCAGCACCCCAGCAAGGAGGCGCTGACGATCTTTGCCCGCGAGCAGGCGGCGCCCGGCACCAGTTGGTCGCCCGGCACCACCGGCCAGGGCGGCGGCCGGCCGGCGGTGCAGCCGCTGATCGTGCCCTGCGCCTTTCTGGCGCCGCGCGACGCCGTGCAGCCCAGATTCACGCTCGACGGCCTGAGCACCGAGGTCTTGTTCGAGCTGCCGCCGGCCGGCCCGCCGTCGATCGCCCTGCCCGACCCCGCCGCGCCGCAGGCATCCAGCGGGCCAACACGCACCGTGCGACTGATCGACCTGGCCTGGGCGCGCAGCGGTGACAAAGGCGACTTGTCGAACATCGGCTTGATCGCGCGCCGGCCTGAATGGCTGCCGCTGCTCTGGGCCCAGGTCACACCCGAGGCGGTAAAGATTTGGCTGGCCCATTTGGTCAAAGGCCGGGTCGAACGTTTCCATCTGCCCGGCATCCATGCCATGAATCTGGTGCTGCACCAGGCGCTGGATGGCGGCGGCCCGGCCTCGTTGCGGCTCGACCCGCTGGGCAAGGGCATGGCCCAGATGCTGCTGGAGCTGCCGCTGCAGGTGCCGCAAGACTGGCCGGGCTGAGCGGGTGGACGGATCGGGTGGGCGGAACGGCTGGCCTGGGGTGCGATGATGCGCGACGTCCCCTCACCCACGGCCACCGGCCGCTGCGCACCATGACCACTGCCCGCACCCGCAACCTCAAGACACAGCCAGCGCTGCTGCACAAGCTGAGCCTCGGCCTGCTCACTGGCCTGATCACCAGCCTGGCGCTGGCCACGGCCCTGGCCAACGCGGCGAACACGGCCAACACATCCGACGTCAACCCGCCCAAGCCGCCGGCCGCTGCGGTGACCAGCAGCACCGTCGCCGGTGCCAACGCTAACGCGCTGGGCGTAGGCGGCAGCGTCACCACCAGCAGCGGCCTGGTCTTCAAACTGATGAAGCAGGGCCAGGGCCCCAGCCCCAAGGCCAGCGATACCGTCAGGGTGCATTACCGCGGCACCTTCAGCGACGGCAAGGAGTTCGACAGCTCCTACAGCCGCGGCGCGCCGGCCGAATTTCCGCTCAATCGGGTGATCAAGTGCTGGACCGAGGGTGTGCAGCGCCTGCAGGTTGGCGGCAGCGCCCGCCTGACCTGCCCGCCGGCCATTGCCTACGGCGAGCGCGGCCGCAGCGGCATCCCGGCCAATGCCACGCTGAGCTTCGACATCGATCTGCTGGCCATCGTCACGCCCTGAGCGGGCTGCAGCTATGGTGCGGGCTTGCCGCCACTGCCGCCACTGCCACCACTGCCCGCCATGACCATGACCGTCACCGTCACCGAAGCCCTGCAATCGCGTTTGTCGATCCGCGACTTTCTGCCCACGCCGGTGCCGCTGGACGTGATGCGCCGCGTGCTGGCCACCGCCGCGCGCGCGCCATCGGGCGGCAACCTGCAACCCTGGCACATCGACGTGGTGACTGGCGCCCGGCTCGACGAGCTCAAGGCCATCATGCAGCGCCGCCTGGCCGAGGTGGCCGCCGGCGACAAGAGCGAGGCGCCCGAGTACGCCATCTACCCGAAGGAGTTGGTGTCGCCCTACCGCGACTACCGCTTCAAGATCGGCGAAGACATGTACGCCCGCCTCGGCATCCCGCGCGAAGACAAGGCCGCCCGGCTGCGCTGGTTTGCCCGCAACTACCAGTTTTTCGGCGCGCCGATGGCGCTGTTCTGCAGCGTCGACCGGCGCATGGGCCCGCCGCAATGGAGCGACCTGGGCATGTTCCTGCAGAGCGTGATGCTGCTGCTGCGCGAGGAAGGCCTGGACAGCTGCCCGCAGGAATGCTGGGCGGTCTACCCCAAGACCATCGGCGACTTCATCGGCATGCCACCCGAGCGCATGCTGTTCACCGGCATGGCGATCGGCCAGCGCAACCCCGAGCATGCGATCAACACGCTGCGCTCGGAGCGGGCCGATGTGGATACCTTTGCGCGATTTCACGGCGGGGAGTGAATCGGGTCTGACCGTCGGAATGCGGAACGAAGCCCTGTAGGTTGGAGTGGCAACTCCAACACTTGTGCAACCCTGTAGGTTGGAGTGGCAACTCCAACATGGGTGTGCAGGGGTCTGGTCATGCCAGAACGTGCCACCGTGAATGAGGAATTGCCGTTGGAGTTCACTCTGTTCACTCCAACCTACCGCGCTCGGCGCGCATCACGCTGCGACACCTGCTCAACCAGACCAGCGGC
>JBBQJN010000301.1:0-4327 GCA_038325945.1 Burkholderiales bacterium
CGGGCTGCCATCGGCCGTGAGGCCGCCGCGCACCCGCATCAGCTGGGCCGCGCCCTTGGGCTCCCAGGCATGCTCTTGCTCGCGCGTCAGCTGCACCCGCACCGGCGCGCCCACGGCGCGGGCCAGCAGCAGCGCGTCGGCAGCCACGTCATCGGCGCCGTTGCGGCCATAACAGCCCGAGGCCTCGAGCCGGATGACCTCGATGGCGGTGTCGGCCAGGCCGATCAATCGCGCCAGATCGGCGCGCAGCACAAACGGGTTCTGCGTGCCGGCCCAGACGGTGGCGCGCACGCCTTGCCCATCATCGACCCACTCAGCCACCGCGCAGCTGGGGCCGATGCTGGCATGCAACTGGTAAGGCCAGACATACTCGCGGTCCAGCCGCTGGGCGGCGCCGGCCAGCGCGCTTTCCACATCGCCTTGCTCGGCCACCACGCGGGGCGTGGACGGGTGGGCGCTGATCGCCTGCGCCAGGTCATCGAGCGGCGCCACCGGCGTGAACGGCGCCCAGCGCACGTGCAGCGCGTGCATCGCGGCTTCTGCCTGTTCCTCGCGCTCGGCAACGATGCCGATGAAATCGCCGATGACGACGATTTGGCGGATGCCCGGCAGGTGGGCAATCGAGCCCTCGTCCACCGCCAGCAGCGAGTGGCCGACAAACGGCCCGGCGTCGAGCCCGGCATAGGGCGGCCGCACCACCCGGCCATGCAGCATGCCGGTGCGGCGCACATCGTGCACAAAGACCGCGCCGCCGCTGGCCTTGGCTTCGATGTCGATGCGCGGCACCGAGCTGCCGACCAGCCGGTAGTCGGCCTCGGGCTTGGTGGGCGTGGCGGCATCGAGCATCAACTCGGCATGGCCATCGACCAGCAGCGCGGCATAGGGCTGGCGGCGGCCGTCGGGCGCGATCACCGCAGCGGCCTCGGTGCGCAATTCCTCCGGCGGCAGTCCACAGGCTGCTGCTGCGCGATCCAGCAACCAGACGCGCGCCTGAGCCGCCGCCAGCCGCAGCGGTTGGGCATGCAGCTGGATCGAGGTGCTGGCGATGGTCGGCCCCTGGTTGGGCGAGCGGCCGGTATCGCCCAGGATTACTTGCACCTGGTCGAGCGCCAGATCGAGCTCTTCGGCGACGATCTGCGCATAGGCGGTGGCAATGCCGGTGCCCAGGTCAACATGACCGGCCAGCGCGGTGGCGCTGACAACCCCCTGCCCTTCGTCTACCAGCGCCAGCAGCAGTTCGGCGCCTTCGGCCGGATTGGCCGGCACCGCTGGCGGCTGGCCGGCGGCCGGCGGCAAGGGCGGCGGCGGCTCGCGCAGCACCAGCAGCACGCCGCTGGCCTGACGGAAATCGGCGCGGCTGCGCCAGCCGGCGGCGCGGAAGTTCATGCGCCGCCGCCCTGCTCGGGCATCGGTTCGGTCGTCAGTGCGGTTGTCTGCTCGGCCGTCATTTCGGCCATCAACTGCGCCGCCCGCTGCACTGCGGCCAGGATCTCCAAATGCGTTCCGCAGCGGCACAAGTGGTGCGACAAGGCCGAGCGCGCCTGCGCCTCGGTAGGCTGAGGCACCACGCGCAGCAAGGCCACGGTGGCCATGATCATGCCGTTCAGGCAGTAGCCGCATTGCGCGGCCTGGGTATCGATGAAGCCCTGCTGCACCGGGTGCAGCGCGCCGGGCTGGCCCAGGCCTTCGAGCGTGGTCACCGCGCGGCCGGCCACGCCGGCCAGCGGCAAGCAGCAGGATCGCGCAACAACGCCGTCAACCAGCACGCTGCAGGCGCCGCATTCACCCAGGCCGCAGCCAAATTTGGGGCCGTTCAGGCCCAGGTCGTTGCGCAGCACCGCCAGCAACGGCGCGGCGCCGTCCAGCGCCAGGCGATGGGTCTGGCCGTTGACCAGCAGATCGATCGGCAGCACCGCCACGCTCACATCGACAGGTAGGCCCGCCGCACCGCGTCGTCGGCCACCAGCTCGGCCATGCTCGACTGGTGGCGGATCTGGCCCTTCTCCAGCACATAGGCGCGGTCGCAGACCAGCTCGGCAAAGTGCATGTTTTGCTCGCACAACAGGATGCTGACGCCCTGGGCTTTGAGGGTCAGGATCATCTGCGCCATCTGCTCGACGATCAAGGGGGCCACGCCCTCGCTGGGCTCGTCGAGCAGCACCAGCAAGGGGTTGCCCATCAGCGTGCGGGCAACGGTGAGCATCTGCTGCTCGCCGCCGCTGATGCGCCCGCCCGCGCGGTGCGGCATCTCGCCCAGGTTGGGAAAGAGCCCGAACAAGGCCTCGGGCGTCCAACTGGGCGCGGCGCTGCCGTCGGGCCATTGACGGGCAGGCTGGCGGCCGACCGCCAGGTTTTCCATCACCGTCAGATCGCTGAAGATGCGGCGATCCTCGGGCACATAGCCCAGGCCGGCGCGGGCGATCTCATGGGTATCGGCGCGCGAAACATCGCGGCCCATGAAGCTGACCTGGCCACGGCGGCGCGCCAGCATGCCCATGATGGCCTTCAGCGTGGTGCTCTTGCCGGCGCCGTTGCGGCCCATCAGCGCCACCACCTCGCCACGACCGACCTGCAGATCCACATCAAACAGGATCTGCGCCGCGCCGTACCAGGCGTTGAGGCCTTGCACCGTCAGCAGGGCTTCACTCATGCCGCGCCCGCTTTCTTCTCGAAAGTCCTGCCACTGCCAAAGTACACCGCCTGCACTTCCGGATGATCTCGGATCTCGGCCGGCTTGCCCTGCGCGATCAGCCGGCCACGGGCCAGCACGATCAGCCGGTCGGCATAGGCAAACACCACGTCCATGCTGTGCTCGGTGAACAGCACGGCCAGGCCGCGCTCGACCACCAGTTGCTTGGTCAGCGCCATCAGTTCATTGCGCTCCTGGGGCGCCATGCCGGCGGTGGGCTCGTCCATCAGCAGCAGCTTCGGCTTGTTGGCCAATGCAATCGCCAGCTCCACCCGCTTGACGTCGCCGTAAGCCAGCACGCTGCACGGCCGGTCGGCCTGCGCCGCCATGCCGACCTGGCGCAGCAGGTCCATCGCCTGATCGACCTGGTGCGCGCTGGCGCGGCGCCAGATCGAGAACAAGCGGTTGTCGGCCGAGATCAGCGCCATCTGCACGTTCTCGAGCACGGTCAACGAGGCAAAGGTCTCGGCGATCTGGAAGGTGCGGCCGACGCCCTGCTTCCAGATCTCGCGCGGCTTGCGGCCCAGCAGTTCCTGGCCGGCCAGGCGGATCGAGCCGCTGTCGGCCGGCAACTGGCCGTTGACCATGTTGAAGGTGGTGGACTTGCCGGCGCCATTGGGGCCGATCATCGCCAGCAGTTCGCCCGGCGCAACACTGAAGCTGATGTTGTCGACCGCGCGGTTGCCGCCAAAGCTCTTGCCCAGGTCGGACACCTCGAGCAGGCCGGGCGCGGCGCTCATCAACCTGTCCTCCGGCGGTCAAACAGCTGGGCCACAAAGCCGGCGATGCCCTGCGGGAAGGCCAGCACCAGCAGCAGCACGATGCCGCCGAGCAGCGCGCGCCAGTAGTCGGTGCTGCGCGCCACGGTGTCTTGCAGCCAGGTGAAGCTGACCGCGCCGACCACCGGGCCGACCAGGGTTTGCACGCCGCCCAGCAACACCATCACCAGGCCATCCACGCTCTTGCCCACGGCCAGGCTGTCGGGCGAGATGCTGCCCTTGCTGAAGGCATAGAGGCTGCCGGCGCCGCCGGCGGCCATCGCCGCCAGCACAAAGGCCAGCCACTGGATGCGTGGCACGTTGATGCCGATGGCGTCGGCGCGCAGCCGCGAATCACGGCTGGCCCGCATCGCCAGGCCGAAGGGCGAAAACAAGATGCGCCGCAACGCCAGCACGCCGGCCGCCACCAACACCAGCGTGACGAAGTAATAAGCCGTCTTGTCGGCCAGCCAGGGCGCCGGCCAGACGCCGGTGAGGCCGTTGCTGCCGCCGGTGAAATCGTCCCACTGGAAGGTGATCGACCAGACGATTTGCGCAAACGCCAGCGTCAACATCGCCAGGTAGACACCCGACAGCCGCACGCAGAACCAGCCGAAAACCAGCGCGCCGGCGCCGGCCGCCAGTGGCGCGGCCAGCAGCGCGGCCTCCATCGGCCAGCCGGCCTTGAGCATCAGCAGCGCGCCGCCATAAGCACCCAGCCCAAAGTAAGCGGCATGGCCGAACGAATGCATGCCCGCCGGGCCCATGATGAAGTGCAGGCTGGCGGCAAACAGCGCGGCGGTAAGCAGGTCGATCACCAGCACCACCACATAAGGGCTGGCGGCGGTCAGCGCTGGCAAGGCCAGCAGGCCGATGGCCA
>JBBQJN010000302.1:0-4296 GCA_038325945.1 Burkholderiales bacterium
GAATCGGCCCCAGCGAGGACAGTTCTTGCCGGATTTGCAGCCCCATAGCCCAGCTATGGGGCAAAAAGACGGTGAGAAATGGACCGCTGCGGTCGATTCGCAGCCGACGCTCCCCAAGCCCGACAGGCTCCTAGGCGCAAAGCGGAGTTGGGTTTGGGACCCAACGAGCATTTGCAACGACGAGTAGGGCTGTTTTGGGGGCTTACCCGAAGGGCCGGGGTACCCAAGAGCCCTGCGCGGCGTTGCATCGCTTGCCCGGACGTGAGTCCGGGCTGCGCGCCGCGCCTTGCTCAGGGCCCTTGGCCAGCCCGGCGCGGGTGCATCCGATTGCCCCGCAACCTCTGAGCCCCAGGGCTGCGCCGCTTATTCGATCATTCGACGGGTTCTTCGCGCGGCCAGTTACCCGCACGACGCGCCTCGGCCAGCAGCAGTCGGCGCTGCGCCAGCAGGTCGCGCAGCCGGGAGTCGATTACCGAGGCCTCGATGAAATCGGTGCCAGCGCCGCCCCGGCGCGCCAGCGCCTGGCCGGCACGCAAGCGGTCGATGGCGCCGCGCAGATTGCCCAGCGCGGCCTGCGATTCAGCCTCGGCACGCACCGCACGCAGCGCCAGGCCGCGGCGCGACAACACCTGCGACAACGCCTGCCAGGCGCCTGCATCGTCGCGGTGATCGGCCAGCCGGGTTTGCAGGGCATCGGCGCTGCGCCGCAGAGCGGGCTCGCCGCCGTCGGCCAAAGCCCAGTCGGACAGCAGCATCAGGCTGGCGCGTGAGCCATCGGCCGGCGTGGCGGCGGCCAACGCGGCGTTGGCCGAGCCCAGATCTTGGCGCGCCAGTGCCAACTGCAAGTGCAGGCGCGCCAGCGCCAGCCGCGCCGGGCCGTCGCTGGCCTGAGCCGACGCCGCCAGCAGTGCCATGGCGGCGGTGTTGGCGCGTTCGGCGCGGTCAAACTCGCGCAGCCGGATCGAGGCCAGCGCCGAGGCGTACAGCCCGCCCAGCCGGTCGATCAGCGGCAACTGCGCCATGTTGGCGCGCGCGTCCAACTCTTGCAGCTTGCGCAGGCTCTGTGCCGAGGCATCCATCAGCACCCTGGCGCGGCCCTGCATCAGGCCATGCAACAGCGGTGCCGGTGGCACCGGCTGCGCACCGGCAACCGACTGCACCGCCTGCCGTGCCTCGCCGATGCGGTCGATGGTAAGCGGGTGGCTGCGCAAATAGGGGAAGCCGCCACTGTCGTTGAGCCGGCTTGAGCCGTCGAGCTTGTCGAACATCGCTGACATGCCTGCGGGTGCATAGCCGGCATCGGCCATCAGCGCCAGCCCGGTGCGGTCGGCCTCGCGCTCCATGTCGCGCGAAAAATTGAGCTGGGCCTGGATCATCGCCGCCTGGCCGCCGACGATGGCCGCCTGCGCGGCGTCGGCACTGCCGGCCCGGCTGGCCACCAGCAGGCCCAGCAGCATTGCCGCCAGCCCCAGTGAGCTGCTGCGCGACGATGACGTCACGTTGCGGGCGATGTGGCGCTGGGTAACGTGCGACAGCTCATGCGCCAGCACCGAGGCCAGCTCATCGGGCGTGGCGGTGAGTGCGATCAAGCCCAGGTGCACGCCGACAAAGCCGCCCGGCAGCGCAAAGGCGTTGACCGCGCGGTCGCGCACCAGAAAGGCCTCATAAGGGAACAGCCGCTCGGTGTCGGCGGTGATGGCGCCGCTGCGCTGGGCCGCGCGCACCAGCGGCTGCCACAGCGCGCGCAGGTAATCGAGCAGCTCGGGGTCGTCCAGGTAATCGGGATCGCGGCGGATCTCGCGCATGATCTGCTCGCCGATGCGCTTTTCCTGGCTCAGGTTGAACTCGTCGGAGGCCGATTCGCCCAGCGCCGGCAGCCGCACGCCGCTGGCCTGGGCTTGCAGCGGCGGCACCGCGCCCAGGCCCAGGCAGGCCGCCAGCAGCGCGCACAGCAGGCGCTGGCGGGGCAGGGGGAACAAAGCGGTCTTCAAGCGGTCACCATGGGTCGATCCCCTATCATCCCACCGCCTCGTTGCCCGCTTGTTTCGCCGCCATGTCCACAGACCCTGCTGCCTCGCCATTGACCCATTTTGACGTCCACGGCCAGGCCCACATGGTGGACGTGTCCGCCAAGCTGGACAGCCACCGTATCGCGCTGGCCATTGGCACCATCCGCATGCTGCCGGCCACGTTGGCGCTGATTGCCAGCGGCAGTGCCAAGAAGGGCGACGTCATCGGCATCGCGCGCATCGCCGCGATCCAGGGCGCCAAGCGCTGCGCCGAGCTGATCCCGCTGTGCCACCCGCTGCCGCTGACGCGCGTGGCGGTTGACTTTCGCATCGACCAAGCGGCCAGCGCGGTGCACATCAGCGTGCAGGCCGAAACCGTGGGCCGCACCGGCGTTGAGATGGAGGCGCTGACCGCCGTGCAGATCGGCCTGCTGACGATTTACGACATGTGCAAGGCCGTTGACCGCGGCATGGTGATGACCGACGTGCGCCTGCTTGAGAAGCAGGGCGGCAAGTCGGGTCACTGGGTGGCTGACGTCGGCGGTTGATGGTTCGACGGCGCAGGCCCTGGCGCCAGCGTAAGGCTTGGCGGCAGCCGGGCCAAATCGCGCCAGTCATGGCTCGCCAGCGGCGGCTGGCACTGAAAGGCCGCGCTGGCCGCTGCTGTGGCACAGGGGGCAAAAAACGCCGCCGCCTCGGCGTTGCGAAAGTCGCGCAGCCGCTGCGCCACCCAGCGCGCCTCGTCCAGCCGGCCGCCTTCGTTCAGGTGCCGCGCCCAGGCCATCATCAGCCGGGTGTCCAGCAGCGCATGGCTGCTGCGCGTCAAGCCCAGCGCGGTGCTGGCCGCTGGCGTGGCATTGGTGGCGGCGGCGTAGTCGGCATGGTGCGCAAACAAGGGGCTGAGCTGGCCGCGGACGATGCGCGTGGCCAATGAGCTGCTGTTGTCCACCGGCGCGTAAATCACCACCACGCGCTGGTAGTCCCAGATCGCGAACAGGCCGCCGACGCACATCAGCACACCGGCGGCCAGGCCGGTGGCGCTGCGGCTGGGGGTGCCTGCGGGGGTGCTCGCGGGCGTGTGCGAGCCCATGTGCAGCGCCTCGGGCTGCCCCAGCGCCAGGCCAAATACCAGTGCCGTGGGCAGCAGGAAATAGGCGTACCACAGCGGGTATTCCACCAAGCTGTGCAGGCCGATCAGCAGCAGCAGCACCAGGCCGGCGCGGCGCATGCTGGCCTGCTCACCCTGCGCCTGCCAGGCCAGGCGGGCGGCCCGCCATAGCGCCCAGGCCAGCAGTGCCAGCACCAGCAGCGCCAGCGGCAGGCCCAGTTCAACCATCAGCTGCAGCGGCAGGTTGTGGCTGTGGTCAAAAAACGCGGTCGGCCGGTTGGCAAACGCGCTCAGCGACCAGGCAAAGTTGAACTCGCCAAAGCCGACGCCAAACCAGGGGTTGGCCAGCACCAGCGCCCAGGTATTGCGCCAGATGTTGGCGCGCGCATTGGGGCTGTCGGCGCTGAGGCCGCCCTCGGCGGCGGCACGCGCGCCGGCGCCCAGCGCCTGCTGGCTGAGATCGCCCCACCAGGCCATCGCCGCCCAGGCCAGCAGGTAGAGCAGCGGTGTGGCCAGCAGCGCAAAGCGCGCGCTGCGCGACAAACGCCGGTCCAGCGCGCCCCACAGCAGCAGCAGCAGCAAGCCGGCGGCGCCGGTGCGCGAGGCGCTCAGCTCCACCGCCAGCACCAGCAGCGGCACCAGCAGCGCCAGCGCCGCACCCGGCAGCCGGCGCAGGCCGTGCAGCATCACCGCCGCCACCAGCGCCCACAGCAGCAGACTGCACAGGTGGTTGGACTGGCGCAGGTTGCCCATCGCGCGGCCGACCACGGTGGTGCGTGCGATCAGGCTGCCGTCGGTCCAGCCTGGCGCAAACACCTGCACCAGCGCCACCCCAGCGCTGAGCACACCGGCGGTCAGCAGGCCCCAGCCCAGTGCGACAAAAGCCGCGCTGCGGCGCGGGCCGCGGGCAGCGCCGGCGCCGGCGGCCACCATCAGCGCCGCGCAGGCGAGCAGGCCCAGCGCCTGCGTTGCCAACGAGCGCGGCAGCGTGCCCCAGCGCCAGGAGGCAAACGCTGCGACCGCCAGCAGCGCAAGCGCGGCCAGCAGCGGCAGCACGGCGCGCCCCGGCCGCAGCGGGGCGACCAGCGCCAGCATCGCCACCACCAACCCCCACAGCGCCACCGCCAGGCACTGGTTGAGCAGCGTCGCCGACGGCGGCTGGTGGTAGGCCATCAGCGT
>JBBQJN010000303.1:0-4267 GCA_038325945.1 Burkholderiales bacterium
TCGCAGATCAGCTGCATGTCGCCGTATTCGATGCCGTTGTGGATCATCTTGACGTAATGGCCGGCGCCGCCGGGGCCGATGTGGCGCACGCAGGGCGCACCGTCCACCTTGGCGGCGATGGCCTCGAAGATCGGCCGCATCTCCACCCAACTGCTGGCTGAGCCGCCCGGCATGATGGACGGGCCCTTGCGCGCGCCTTCCTCTCCGCCGGAGACGCCAGCGCCGACAAAGCGCAGGCCCAGGCCGGCGAGCCGGGCGTCGCGGCGCTCGGTGTCGCTGTACAGGCTGTTGCCGCCGTCGATGATGATGTCATTGGCCTCCAGCAGCGGGATCAGCTGCTCGATCACCGAGTCCACCGCGCCACCGGCCTTGACCATCAGCATCAGCTTGCGCGGCCGCGCCAGGCTGGCCACCATTGCTTGCAGGCTGGCGCAGCCGGTCAGCCGCTTGCCGGGATGGCGGGCGATGAAGTCATCGGTGACGGTGGCTGTGCGGTTGTAGACGCTGACGGCAAAGCCCCGGCTCTCGATGTTGAGCACCAGGTTCTGGCCCATCACGGCCAGGCCGATCAGGCCGATGTCGCTGCGCTGATCGCTCATGCTGCTGGCGCCTCCTGTGCCGCTTGCGCCGCTGCTTCCTCGGCGATATGGCGCAGCGCGCGCTCGAAAACCGCCGCCGGCTGGCCACCCGAGATCAGGTGGCGGTCGTTGATGATGATGGCCGGCACCGACTGGATGCCCTGCGCCTGGTAGGCCGCCTCGGCATCGCGCACCTCGGTCGCAAATTCACCGCTGGCCAGCACGGTGGTGGCGGCATCGCCATCAAGCCCGGCGTCGACCGCTACCTGGCGCAGCACGGCGTGGTCGCTGGGGTTCTGGCCATCGGTGAAGTAGGCCTTGAGCAGCGCATGCTTGAGCGCGCGCTGCTGCGCTGCGCCCTGCAGCCCGGCCCAGTGCAGCAAGCGGTGGCAGTCAAAGGTGTTGTAGGTGCGGCTGCGTTTGCCGATGCCGAAGGTGAAGCCGACCTCAGCGCCGCGCTGGCGGATGTTCTCGGTATTGGCCTTCACCTGCTCGGCGCTGATGCCGTACTTCTGCGTCAGGTGCTCGACGATCTCCTGGCCTTCGGGCGGCATGCGCGGATTGAGCTCGAAGGGCTGAAAGTGCAGCGTGGCCTGGATCTCGGGCGCCACCTTGGCCAGTGCCTGCTCCAGCGCGTTCAGGCCCACGGCGCACCAGGGGCAGGCCACGTCCGATACAAAGTCAATTTTCATGCTTCTTCTCCTCAAGGACAGGGGGGCGGGCCCAGCTCAGAGCCCGCCTGTGCGGTCGGCATCGCCGGCCGGCGTGGGCGCGCTGCCGGCCACCGGCCGCAGCGTGGTGTGACGTTGTAGCTGCTGCTCATAGCGCTCGGCCGGCAAGGCCTTGCTGATGCGGTAGCCCTGCAGCAGATCACAGCCGCAGCGCTGCAGGAACAGCTGCTGGGCCTCGGTCTCGACACCCTCGGCGACCACGCTGATACCCAGCGAATGCGCCAGTTGCACGATGGCCGGCACCAGCACGCGGTCATCGGGGTCGTCGGGCAGGTCGCACACAAAGGCGCGGTCGATCTTGATCTTCGACGGCCGCAGCCGCTTCAGATAGGCCAGCGACGAGTAACCGGTGCCGAAGTCGTCCACCGACATGCGCAGGCCCAGCGCCTGCAGCCGCTCGACAATGCGCCGCGTGCTGTCGGTGTCGGTCATCAGCACGCTCTCGGTAAGCTCAAGCTCAAGCTCGTGCGGCGCCACGCCATGCTCGGCCAGCGCGCGGGTAACGGTGTCGATCAGCCGGTGATGGCGAAACTCCAACGCCGAGACGTTCACCGCCACGGTGCCGAAATGCAGGCCTGCGGCCTTCCAGCGGGCGATCTGCGCACAGGCGGTGTTGATGGTGAAGGCGCCCAACTCGCTGATCAGGCCGCAGTGCTCGGCCGCCGAGATGAAATCCTCGGGATGCACCAGGCCGCGCTCGGGATGCTGCCAACGCAGCAGCGCTTCGCAGCCCACCAGCCGGCCGTCGTTGGCCTGCACCAGCGGCTGGTAGTGCAGCCTGAACTCGCCTTTGCGCAAGGCCCGCAACAGCGACTGCGCCATCTCGGTCTGCGCCTGCAAGCGGCTGTTGAACTCGACGCGGTAAAAACTGCAGCGGGCGCGGCCCAGGTGCTTGGCGGCATACATCGCGGTATCGGCATGGCCTACCAGCTCTTCGTGGTTGCGCGCGTCGTCGGGATAGAGAGCGATGCCGATGCTGACCGAGATCGCCAGTTCGCGATCATCCACCTGCACCGGGGCTTCGGCCTCCTTGAGCAGCCGGTCGGCCATCGCCGCCACTTCCTCGAGGCTGTCGACGTTGCGCAGCAGCACGGTGAATTCATCACCGCTGTGGCGGCACACCACGTCGGCTTGGCGCACAACGGCGCGCATTCGGCTGGCCAGCGCCTGCAGCACCTGGTCGCCGGCGGCGTGGCCATGGTTGTCGTTGATCGACTTGAAGCGGTCAACATCGATGAACAACAGCGCCAGGCGACCGCCATCGCGCTGGCAGGCGGCCACCGCGGCCTGCGTCAACTCGGCAAACAGCCGGCGATTGGGCAGGCCGGTGAGGACGTCGTGCAGCGCGATCTTCTGCAGCTCCGCCTTGCGTGCTTCGGCCTGCTCGAACAAGGCGTTGATCTGCACGCTGACCTCATTGAGGTGTTGGCCCAGTTCGCCCAGCTCGTCATTGCGGTGCCACTGCTGAGACGCCGACGGCGCGCGGCTGGCAATCGCGCTGGCTTGGGCTTTCAGTCGTTTGATCGGGCCGAGCAGCCGGCGCAGCATCACCGGCAGCAGCAGCGCCAGGCTGAACAGGATCTGCAGGCCGGCCAGCCACAGCGCCGCACGGCTGCGCTCGGCCAGCAGGCGGTCTAACTGATGGCCGTCGAACCAGATCGTCAGCTTGCCCAGCACCACGCCCTCGCGCTGGATCGGCCAATGCAGTTCGAGCGCCGCCACATCGATCTTTGGTGCGCTGGGAAAGTCCAGCACCGGCGCCTGCGGGCGCTGCTCGATCAGCCGCAAGCGCAGCACCGAAGGATCGCTGAGTACCTGTTCGGCGGTGGCGCGCACCGCACGCTGGTCGATCGTCCAGATCGGCTCGGCCAGCGCGGACGCGGTCAGCAGCAGCAGGGCGCGGCGATTTTCCTCGATCAGCGGCGCATAGCTGTCGCGGGTCAACCGCTGGTCAAGTTGCCAGAACACCAGCGTGGGCAGCAGCACCGCCGCGGCAATGGTCAGCGCCACGGTGGCGCACAGGGACAAGCGGGGCCAGCGCATCGGTCAGTTTGGCAAGGTGGCGATGCCGGCGGTCAGCGCTTGGCCAAGGCGCGGTCGAGGCGGGCGATCAGGGCCGCGCTGACTTGCAGGTTGCAATACAGGTGGCGCGTCGATCCGGGCTCACCACCTGCCAGGGTGACCAGCCGCAGCGCGGCCCGATCAGTGCCCAGGCTGGCCAGCAGCGGTTCGCTCTCTTCCGGACTGATCAGCATCCAGCCTGCACGTCCGGCGGCCACCATGCGGGCCATCGAGACGCTCTCGGTGCTGGTGCGTTGCACCGCTGCGGGCTGCGACTGGATCAGGGCGTCGATGCTGACGCCATAGGAATAGCCCTCCTTGGCCAGCAGCGGCTGGCTGGCGTCGGCCAGCAGGGCTGCCGCGCTGGGCGCAGCCGCGATCACGCGATCAGAGCGCACCAGGGCCTGGAACGGCAAGTTGCGGTAGATCGGCCGGCTGAAGCGGCCCAGCGCTTCGCGCTCGGCGGTGTAGAGCCAGCCGATGCCGCAATCCTGGCCCTGGCCATGCTGGATCAGGGCCATCTGGCGCTGGCTGGGCGTGGTTAACCAGCGGTGGTCGATGCCGGAGCGCGCCAGCGCACGCTTGAGGGGCTCGATCAGCAGGCCTTGCGGCTGGCCATCCGGCCCGGTGCTGGAGAACGGCGGCCGCTCCTGGTAATGCAGCATCAGCGGCTGCGCCGCGGCGACCCAGGGCAGCGCGGCGAGCAGGCCTAGCGCCATCAGGGCCCGGCAGCGGGCGCGCGTGGCATGTTGCTGCAGGCTCAGCTTGAATCCTCTGGCAAGGGCTGTGGGCATCGAAGCGCAGCGCGAGCGCCGCTGGTCTTGTGTGCTTCCACTATATCGGTCGCCGCGCGCGGTCGCGCTGCCTGGCCGCAAGGCCCGCAGCGGCGGCGGTCTG
>JBBQJN010000304.1:0-4241 GCA_038325945.1 Burkholderiales bacterium
TCCAGCTTGATCTTTTCGCGTCCGCCTTTGCTTGCCATGGTGTGCTCCTGTGGGGCTGTAGGTTAGCGCGCGATCAGAGCGCGTGCTTGGCGCGCAGATCGGCCACGATCTTGTCTATGCCGACCTTGTCGATCAGGCGCAACGCGGCGTTGCTGATGCGCAGGCGCACCCAGCGGTTCTCGCTCTCGACCCAGAAGCGGCGGTACTGCAGGTTGGGCAACCAGCGACGCTTGGTCTTGTTGTTGGCGTGGGAAACATTGTTTCCCACCATCGGGCCCTTGCCCGTGACTTGACAGACGCGTGCCATGACGCTTCTCCAGAACTTGTTTGTTGCAGGCTCGGCAACCAGAGCAGGGACTCCGACATGTTTTACGCCATGTCTGACCATCGGCACCGGCAGGGTGGTTTGCACCCTTCCTGACCATCAGCAACCCTCGTTGCGTCCTTGGTGATTGCCCTTCGGATTGCCCTTCGAATACTTCAGGAATCGATTCGAAACCTGAAGTTGCTTTTCGGCAAAGACAGTGATTATAGCCCGGAAACGACACTGCTGACCAGAGCTCAGCCTTGCTGCTCCAGGAAGCGCTGCGCATCCAGCGCGGCCATGCAGCCGGTGCCGGCCGAGGTGATGGCCTGGCGGTAGACATGGTCCTGCACATCGCCGGCGGCAAACACGCCCGGCACGCTGGTCATGGTGGCCAGGCCATCCAAGCCGGTGCGGGTGACGATGTAGCCGCCCTTCATGTCCAGCTGGCCCTTGAAGATGTCGGTGTTGGGCTGGTGGCCGATGGCGATGAAGCAGCCCTTGAGCGCCAGCTCTTCGGTGCTGCCGTTCTGGGCATCTTTCAGCCGAACGCCGGTAACCCCGCTGGCGTCGCCCAGCACCTCGTCCAGGGTCTTGAACAAGTGCAGTTCAATCTTGCCGGCGGCCACTTTGTCGTGCAGCTTGTCGATCATGATGGCCTCGGCGCGGAACTTGTCGCGCCGGTGCACCAGATGCACCTTGCTGGCGATGTTCGACAGGTAAAGCGCCTCTTCGACCGCGGTGTTGCCGCCACCGACCACCGCCACCGTGTCGCCCTTGTAAAAGAAGCCATCGCAGGTGGCGCAGCCGCTGACACCGCGGCCCATGAAGGCTTCTTCCGACGGCAGACCGAGGTACTTGGCCGAGGCGCCGGTGGCGATGATCAGCGCGTCGCAGCTGTAGCTGCCGCTGTCGCCTTGCAGCTTGAACGGGCGTTGGCTGAAGTCAACGGTGTGGATCTGGTCAAACACCATCTGGGTGTCAAAACGCTCGGCATGCTTCAGAAAGCGCTCCATCAGCTCCGGGCCTTGCACGCCCATCACGTCGGCCGGCCAGTTGTCGACGTCGGTAGTGGTCATCAGCTGGCCGCCCTGGGCCATGCCGGTGATCAGCACCGGCTTGAGGTTGGCGCGTGCGGCATAGATGGCCGCGGCATAGCCGGCGGGGCCGGAGCCGAGGATCAGCACCTGGGCGTGCAGGTTGGTGGCGCTCATGTAGATATCCGATGTGAGGTGGGTGCCGGGCAAGGCAGGGGCGACCGGGGTCGCACAGATCGAGAATTGTCCCATGGGGTGCAAGTCCCGAGAACGGTTGGCCGGTCTATCGGCACAATGCGCAGGCGGTGTGCAATTGGCGCGGATTGGCGCGGATTGGCGGTCTAGCTCGGCCGATTGGCGGGGCGCTGACAAGAGCACACTACATGAAACGAGGAAACCCACCATGTCGATGCTGACCAACCTAGACCTGATCCGGCGCGTACCGCTGTTCTCGATGCTGACCAACGACCAGGCCCAGGGCATTGCCGACAGCGTGGTCAAGCGGCGCTTTCGGCGCGGCGAGCTGGTGGTCGAGCAGGGCCGCAAGAGCAATGCGCTGTTCATCTTGCTCAACGGCCGGGCCCGTGTGCTTACCGCCGATGCGCGTGGCCGCGAGGTGATTCTGGCGGTGCTGGAGTCGGGCGACTATGTCGGAGAGATGAGCCTGATCGACAACGATCCGCACTCGGCCACGGTGCGTTGCGAAATCCAGACCGACATGTTGATCCTCGGCCGCCCCGATTTCCAGCGCTGCCTGCCCGAGCATTCGACGCTGTCCTACGCCATCCTGCGCGGCCTGGTGCGGCGCTTGCGCCACGCCGACCGGCAGATCGAATCATTGGCGCTGCTCGATGTCTACGGCCGCGTCGCGCGCACGCTGCTGGAGATGTCCGAGGAAATCAACGGCGTCAAGATCATCCGCAACAAGGTCTCGCGCCAGGACATGGCCAAGGTGGTGGGCGCTTCGCGCGAGATGGTCAGCCGGGTCATGAAGGACCTGGAGGAACGCGGCGTCATCGAGACCCAGGACAACGGCTCGGTGGTCATCAAGGAACGCGCGGCCCAACCCGAGTGAGCCGAGCGGGCAGCTGAGCGCCGGCCGCTGCGTCGGCGTCCGCCGGCCTGCTTTGCGCCACAATCCGGCGCATGACTTTTCCGTTGGGATCCTTGCGCGGGGATGGTGCGGCCACGCTGGCCTCGCGGCCGGGCGCCGCTGCCGATGTGCCGCGCTGGCGTGCGCAATTGCTGCTGCTAGTCGGCGCCGTGCTGTGGCTGCTGATGCTGCTGGCGCTGGCCACTCACCAGGCGGCTGACCCTGGGTTTTCCACCTCGGGCAGCGGTGCGGCCGTGGCCAACAAGGCCGGGCTGCTGGGCGCCTGGGTCTCGGACCTGTCGCTGTTTCTGTTTGGCTACTCCACCTGGTGGCTGATGCTGGTGGCCATGCGCCATTGGTTGGCGGTGCTGGCGCGCGCATTGCGCGAGCCGCAGGGCGTCGACGAACTGCCGAGCCCGGCCTGGTGGTTCTGGGCCGGTCTGGCGCTGCTGATGGCTGCGAGCTGCGGCCTCGAATGGACCCGGCTCTACCGCCTGGATGCAGGCCTGCCCGGCGGCCACGCCGGCGGCGTGCTCGGCCTGCTGGCCGGCGGCCTGTCGATGAAGTGGCTGGGCTTTGCCGGCTCCGGTGTACTGTGGATCGCCGCCGGCGTGCTGGGCCTGTCACTGGCGATGCGCTTCTCCTGGAGCCGCGTGGCCGACCGGTTGGGCCAGGCCATCGAGAGCATGTGGCAGCGCCAGGCGGTGGCGCGCGAGGTCAAGGAAGACAAACGCATCGCCGAGGTGCTGACCCGCGAGCGTGAGCTGGTGGGCGAGGTAGGCCGCGTCGAGGTTGAGGACCATGCGCCGATCGTGATCGAGGAGACCATGGTCGAGGTGCCCAAGAGCACCCGCGTGGCCAAGGAGCGGCAGAAGCCGCTGTTCCAGGAGCTGGCCGACACCAAACTGCCGCAGGTCGACCTGCTGGATGCCGCGCCGGCGATCCGGGTTGATTCGGTGAATCCCGAATCACTGGAGATGACCTCGCGCATGATCGAGAAGAAGCTGCGCGATTTTGGCGTCGAGGTGCGCGTGGTGGCGGCCTCGCCGGGCCCGGTGATCACGCGCTATGAGATTGAGCCGGCCACCGGGGTGAAGGGCTCGCAGGTGGTCAACCTGGCCAAGGACCTGGCGCGCTCACTGTCGCTGGTGAGCATCCGTGTCGTCGAGACCATCCCTGGGCGCACGACGATGGCGCTCGAATTGCCCAACGCCAAGCGCCAGACCATCCGGCTGGCCGAGATCCTGGGCTCGCAGATCTACCACGACGCTGCCTCGCAGCTGACCATGGGTCTGGGCAAGGACATCGTCGGCGCGCCGATGGTGGCCGATCTGGCCAAGATGCCGCACTGCCTGGTGGCCGGCACCACCGGATCGGGCAAGTCGGTGGGCATCAACGCGATGATCCTGAGCATCCTCTACAAGGCCGAGGCGCGCGACGTTCGCTTCATCATGATCGACCCCAAGATGCTCGAGATGAGCATGTACGAGGGCATCCCGCACCTGCTGTGCCCGGTGGTCACCGACATGAAGCAGGCCGCCAACGCACTGACCTGGTGCGTCGGCGAGATGGAGCGCCGCTACAAGTTGATGAGCAAGATGGGCGTGCGCAACCTGGCCGGCTACAACAAAAAGCTCGACGAGGCCAGGGCGCGGGGTGAGCTGATCGGCAACCCCTTCAGCCTGACGCCCGAATCACCCGAGCCGCTGGACCGCTTGCCCTTTGTGGTGGTGGTGATCGACGAGCTGGCCGACCTGATGATGGTGGTGGGCAAGAAGATCGAAGAGCTGATCGCTCGCCTGGCGCA
>JBBQJN010000305.1:0-4232 GCA_038325945.1 Burkholderiales bacterium
GATGGTGCGCGTCTCGATCAGACCGTTGTCGCGCAGCTTGAGGTAGATCTGCTGCGCCAGCTGGTGGTTCTCCGGCGCGTCGGTCGAGTGCCAGTTGTCGAAACCGATGTGGAAGCCGTCGAGGTATTGCTTGCGGCCGGCAGCGATGTCGGCGACAAACTGCTGCGGTGTCTTGCCGGCCTTCTCGGCGGCGATCATGATCGGCGCGCCATGGGCGTCGTCGGCGCAGACGAAGTTGACCTGCGCGCCCATCATGCGCTGCGCCCGCACCCAGGTGTCGGCCTGGATGTACTCCATCATGTGGCCGATGTGGAAGGCCGCGTTGGCATAGGGCAGGGCGGTGGTGACGAAGAGCTTGCGGGGCATGGGGCCGTCCAGGAGAAGCAGCTCAAGATTCTAGGGCGGGCGCGGTGCACAGCTTGGCAGCAGCAAGCCCAGGCCGGGCGAGGCTGTAAACCCTGGCCGGCCGCAGCAGCCGGGCTGGCGCAGGCGCTCCGCTAGACTGGCGGCTTGTTTCCGGTGCATGCCCACATGCCGCCGGCCCCGACCCCGTTGACCAACCGCCCATCCCAACATGCCCGTCGTCACCGAAGCCGCTCTGCTGGAAGCCCTGAAGTCCATCGTCGACCCCCATACCGGGCGTGATTTTGTCGGCGCTAGGCAGGTGAAGAACATCAAGATCGATGGCGACGAGGTGGCCTTCGACGTCGAATTGGGCTACCCGGCCAAGAGCCAGTTTGCCGGCTTGCGCCGCCAGTTTGTGGCCGCCGCGCGCACGGTGCCTGGTGTGGCCAATGTCAGCGTCAATGTCAGCAGCAAGATCACTGCGCATGCGGTGCAGCGCGGCGTGCAGTTGCTGCCTGGGGTGAAGAACATCATCGCCGTGGCCTCGGGCAAGGGCGGCGTGGGCAAGAGCACCACTGCGGTCAACCTGGCACTGGCGCTGGCCGCCGAGGGCGCCACCGTGGGCGTGCTCGATGCCGATATCTACGGTCCCAGCCAGCCGATGATGCTGGGCATCAGCGGACGGCCCGAGAGCGTTGACGGCCAGACCATGGAGCCGATGGCCGGCCATGGCCTGCAAGTGGCGTCGATCGGTTTTTTGGTGGATGCCGACCAGGCGATGATCTGGCGCGGCCCGATGGCCACCCAGGCGCTCGACCAGTTGTTGCGCCAGACCAACTGGAAAGATGTGGATTACCTGATCGTCGACATGCCGCCGGGCACCGGCGACATCCAGCTCACCCTCAGCCAGCGTGTGCCCATCACCGGCGCGATCATTGTCACCACGCCGCAGGACATCGCGCTGCTCGATGCCAAAAAGGGCTTGAGCATGTTCGAGAAGGTGGGCGTGCCCATCCTCGGGTTGGTCGAGAACATGGCGGTACACATCTGCTCGAACTGCGGCCACGTCGAGCACATCTTCGGCGCTGACGGCGGCAAGAAGATGGCCGCCCAGTACAAACTGGACTACCTGGGCGCGCTGCCGCTGGACATCAGCATTCGCGAGCAGGCCGACAGTGGCCGCCCCACCGTGGTGGCTGACCCGGACGGCGAAATCGCTGGCCTCTACAAGTCGATGGCGCGGCTGGTGGCGGTGAAGATCGCCGAGAAGGCCAAGGACTTCAGCAACAAGTTCCCGACCATCAAGGTCAGCAAGGACACCTGAAGCCAGGCCTGACCGAGCCGGCCGGAGCCGGTTCAGCGGGCCGCATGCTGACGCCTCGCGGCAGGCGCCGGGGCCGACCAGTCAGCCAGCGCGGCCCAGCGCTGTGGCGCGCCACAGCGCTCAGGCGGCGTCGCTTTCCCAGGGTGGCACGTTGCTGGCGGCAGCTGGCGCAGCGGGGCTGGCGGGCGCTACGGCGGGCATGGCGGGCGCGGCGCCAACTGCCGTTGGCGCGCTGACGGCGCCAAACACCTGCTCGCCGCCCAGCGCGTCAATCAGCTCGCCGATCATTGGCGCCAGCTCGCCAGTGGCGATTGCTGCGTTGGCGTCGAAGCCCTCGTCGCCGTCCTGCAGCCGGCCTTCAAATACGCAGTCGAGGAAGCTGATCTTCTTCAGCTGCAGGCCGTCGGTCAGCGTGAACGAGACGCGATCCTGCCAGGTCAGCGCCAGCCGGGTCGGCCGCTTGCCGGCGGCGATGTGCTCTCGAATCTCAGGCAGATCGAGCGCATGGCGGGCATAGCGCACTACCGGCTTTTCACCATCGCTGGCCTTGAGCTCGCAGTCACGGTCGACGGTGAAGCCTGCGGGTGGCTCGCCACTGACCAGCCAGTCGGCCATCGCCGCTTCGGGCGTGATGGTGGTGTTGATCAGCTGCGCGCTGAGACCGGCGAGCACCTGGCTCAGTGCAGTCAGTGTTTCGTCTGCGCGGCTGGCGCTGCCGGCATCGATCACCAGCAGCCCGGCGGCCGACGAGATCCAGACCTTGACCGCCGCGCGCTTGGTAAAGGCCATTGGCAGCAGGTCGAGCAGCGCCTGGTCCTTGAGGTCGCGGGTCTCCTTCTTGCCAGGCTTGCGGCCTGTGCTTTGCTCGATGCGCAGGGCCAGTGCTTCGACCTGGCGCTTGATCACCGCGCCGGGGATCAGCTTGGTTTCGACCATCAGCTGCAGCAGCCATTGGCCGGCAATGGCCTCGACCAGCTGGCCATGGGCCTCGCCGCGTGGCGGCACCCAGCCCATCGCCCGCGGCTGGGTGGCGCCACACTCAATAAAGCGCGCGCCGTCCAGCGCCTCTGTTACTTGCGCCAAGTTGGGCTGCCACTCAGCTCCCAGGCGGTAAACCATCAGATTCTTGAACACGCTCAGCCGTCCCCTGCTTGGGCAAAGCGGGGCATTGTGCCTGGGGCTGTTTTGGCGGCTGGATGGGTGGCCGGCACCTGGCGGCTGGGTTTGGCTTGAACAGGGAGGGCGGCGCCGGCACTCGGCCACGGCCTGTTGCACCCGGCAACGCAGCTCGTGGCCGCCGATGCCGGCGTCCAGTGGCCGGATTTCCAGGCCGTCCAGGGTATTGCGTTCGCCCTTTCGGCCTCAATCCAGGGGCTTGGCGATAGTTGGCGAATCGACCCAGAAGCACTCCATCGAGAGGTAGATGAAGGACGCGCTCCAGCCGATCAGCAGCAAGCCGTTCAAGGCCTCGACGCCGGCCAGCAGCCGCACCGGCCCGGTGGGCGTCAGGTTGCCAAAGCCCAGTGAGGTGAATGTCTCGGCAGAAAAGTACAGGCTGCTGGCCAGCGAAAACCCGGCACCGCCTGTCAGGTTGCCGGCATCCAGCCACCGCACCAGCGCGTAGAGCGTGCCGCCGTACAAGGCCATCTGGGCGATATGGGCCATGAAGGCCGTCAGCACCACCACCACCAGCTTGTAGCGCGCGGGATTGCCCATCGGCGGCAGCCGGGTGCTGAGCAGGCGCAGCACCTCGTAGTGGATCAGCGTGGTGGCAAGCACCAACAGCGCGCAGGTGAGCAGGGTGATGAGCAGGGTCGGCGGGAAGAGGTGGCAAGAGGCTTGACCAGCTGCGCTCAAGCATGGAAAGCGTCTGGCCGTCCCACCTTGAACAGTGTTTCGCAATGGCCAGTCGGCCCTGCAAGTCTGCTGCAGCCCGCATAAAAGCAAGGTTCTCGCGCTCTGGCGACCTACGGGATCGCTCGGGAATCGATAGTCTAGCTGCCGATGTTTGAGAGATTTCAGGCGTAGCAACCCCCCGATTTATTCCGTTCGCGGCTGGGCGCGATGATCGATCTGCAGCATCCGATGGCGGTGCTGGCCACGCGGCTGCCGCGGGCTGTGATCGAGGCGCCTGTGGCGCCCAAGCTGGCGCGGCAAGCGCGCCCCGCCAAGCAGGCCAGCGGCGATGACCTGGCGGGCCAGTACAGCGGCTTTTTCGGCGGCGGCGTCAGCCCGGCGGGCCGTCCGCGTCTGCCGATCCAACGGCATGTCCACATTCACGGCGGCACGTTTTCGCATGACCAGACCGCCGCACACAGATGTTGGAGTTGCCACTCCAACCTACCGGGCTGTGATGGTTAACGTTTGAGCTAACCGGCGTTTCGCGGAGGTTGGCTTTTGGCCAAGAATGAAATGATGGCCAAAGTAATCGTTTAGTCCGCCACCCTCAGACAGCTGAAAGAGCGGCACTGTGGGTGGACAAGTCAGCCGGGATCGGTGGCAGGGCAGGCGTGGGCAGGCCCATGCGGGCAGCGTGGATGGCGCGGGCGAGCAAGTCGGTGGC
>JBBQJN010000306.1:0-4225 GCA_038325945.1 Burkholderiales bacterium
CTGATGCTCGACTCGGTACGGCTGTGGGCCCGCGAGTACCGCATCGACAGCTTCCGCTTCGATCTGATGGGCCACCAGCCGCGCGAAGCCATGCTGGCGCTGCGCGAGTTGCTGGCCGCCGACAACGGCCGCGCCATCCACCTGCTGGGCGAGGGCTGGAACTTCGGCGAGGTGGCCGACGGTCGGCGCTTTGTGCAGGCCTCGCAGCTGTCGCTGGCCGGCAGCGGCATCGCCACCTTCAGCGACCGCGCCCGCGACGCGCTGCGCGGCGGCGGTGTCGGTGATGCGCCGGCCGCAGTGGTGGCGCGGCAGGGCTACCTTAACGGCCTGCATTACGCGCCCAACGCTGCCGCGCTGGCCGCCGGCGTGCCCGGTGTCGAGCAGCTCAAGACCGCGGCCGACCTGGTGCGCCTGGGCCTGGCCGGCACGCTGCGCGATTACAGCTTCACCACCCGCGGCGGTGATCTGCAACGCGGCGACCAGATCGTCTACGCCGGCCAGATCGCGGGTTATGCCAGCCAGCCCGGCGAGGTGGTCAACTATGTGGAGAACCACGACAACCACACGCTGTGGGATCTCAACGCCTTCAAGCTGCCGCTGGCCACCTCGTCGGCCGAGCGCGCCCGCGTGCAAGTGCTGGGCATGGCCTTCACCGCCTTGAGCCAGGGCGCGGCCTACTTCCATGCCGGCATCGACATCCTGCGCAGCAAGTCGATGGACGGCAACAGCTACGACTCGGGTGACTGGTTCAACCGGCTCGATTGGAGCTATCTCAGCAACCACTTCGGCAGCGGCCTGCCGCCGCTGCAGGACAACGCCGCGCTGCACGCGCTGATCGCACCACGGCTGGCCGACGCCCGGCTGCGCGCCCAGCCGGCCGACATCGCCTTGGCACGCGATGCGTTTCGTGATCTGCTGCGCATCCGCGCCAGCTCAAGGCTGCTGCGCCTGGGCAGCAGCGCCGAGGTGCAGCGCCGGCTGCGCTTGCACAACACCGGCCCGGCGCAGAACCCGGTGCTGATCGCCGCCGAGCTTGACGGCAACGGCCTGGACGGCGCCGGCTTTGCCGGCCTGATGCTGCTGTTCAACGTCGACACCCGGGCCCATGATCTGGCCATCGCCAGCAGCCGCGGCCAAGCCTGGCAGCTGCACCCGGTGCAGAGCGCGCCCGGCGCCGCCGACCGCCGCATCACCCGCGAAGCGCGTTTTGATGCCGCGGCCGGTCGCTTCAGCGTGCCGCCGCGCAGCGCCGTGGTCTTCGTGCTGCGATGAGCCCCACTCGCAGCCCGCCGAACCGCCCGCCGAACCGCCCCCAACGGAGCCTTGCTTGAAACCCAACTTCATCCACCAGATGGTGATCACGCTGGGTCTGGGCCTGGGCAGCTTGTCTGCGGCGGCCGCCACCATCACCATTGCCTGCGGCAGCGGCGGCAGCGACCTGAAGTTCTGCAAGTTGCATGCCGACGAGTGGGCGCGCAAGACCGGGCACAAGGTGCGCACCTATTCGCCGCCCAACAACGCCACCGAGGCGCTGGCGCTGTACCGCCAGCTGTTTGCGGCCAAGAGCGGCGACATCGATATCCTGATGGTCGACATCATCTGGCCCGGCATCCTGAAGGACCACCTGCTCGACCTCAAGCCCTACAGCGGTGGCGCCGAGGCCGAGCACTTCAAGGCCATCGTCGACAACAACACCGTCAACGGCAAGTTGGTCGGCATGCCCTGGTACACCGATACCGGCATGCTGTATTTCCGCAGCGATTTGCTGGCCAAGTATGGGCTGAAGCCACCCGAAACCTGGGGCGAGCTGGCGGCGGCGGCCAGGCAGGTGCAGGCGGGTGAACGTGCGGCCGGGGTGCGCGACTTCCAGGGCTTTGTGTTCCAGGCCAAGGCCGCCGAAACCCTGACCTGCAATGCGCTCGAGTGGGTGGCCAGCTTTGGCGGCGGCCGCGTGGTTGACGCGCAAGGCACCATCACCATCAACAACCCGGCGGCGGCGCGTGCGCTCGACACCATCGCGTCGTTCATGGGCAACATTTCACCGATCGGCGTGCTCAACTATGCCGAGGAGGACGCGCGCGGCGTGTTCCAGAACGGCAAGGCGCTGTTCATGCGCAACTGGCCTTATGCCTGGGCACTGGCGCAGCAGGACGACAGCCTGATCAAGGGCAAGGTTGGCGTCTCCAAGCTGCCGCGCGGCGATCTCGACGGCGGCCGCCACGCCGGCACGCTGGGCGGCTGGCAGCTGGCGGTGTCCAAATACAGCAAGCACCCCGAAGTGGCCGCCAGCCTGGTGATGCACATGACCAGCGCCGCGGTGCAGAAGGAACGCGCCATCCAGGGCTCGTTCAACCCGACCCGGCCGGCGCTCTACCAGGACCCCGAGGTACTGGCCAGCAACCCCTTCATGGCTGGCCTGCTGGCGATGTTCGAGACCGCAGTGGCGCGGCCTTCGGGGCTGGCCGGGCTGAAGTACCCCGCGCTCAGCCTGGCCTTCTGGGATGCCGCCAACAGCGTGCTGGCCGGCAAGGCCAGCGGCGAAGCGGCGGTGCGCAGGCTCGAAGGCAAACTCAAGCTGGTGCGGCGCGAGCAATGGTGAACGCCAACCGCTGCTGCAAGCTGGCACCGCAATCATGACCAAGCGCGCCCGTACCGCCTGGCTGTTTCTGGCCCCGATGCTGATCCTGATGCTGATCGTCGCGGCCTGGCCGCTGGGCCGATCGATCTGGTTCAGCCTGACCGAGACCAACATCAACAACATGGAGGCCAGCCGCTTCATTGGGCTGGAGAACTTCTTCGGGCCTTACGGCCTGTTCTTCAACCCCAACTACACCGACGGCTTCTGGCAGAGCGACTGGGGCGTGTCGATCCTCAACACGCTGAAGTTCTCGCTGGTATCGGTGGTATTGGAAACCCTCACCGGACTGGGCGTGGCGCTGCTGCTGAACCAGGAGTTCAAGGGCCGGGCCTGGGTGCGCACCGCAGTGCTGGTGCCCTGGGCGATACCGACCATCGTCTCGGCCAAGATGTGGGGCTGGATGCTGCATGACCAGTTTGGCATCGTCAACCAGTGGCTGCTGACGCTGGGCCTGATCAGCGAGAACATCGCCTGGACCGCCGACGCCAGCACGGCGCTTTGGACGGTGGTCTTTGTCGACGTCTGGAAGACCACGCCCTTCATGGCGCTGCTGATCCTGGCCGCGCTGCAGACCCTGCCCAAGGACTGCTACGAGGCGGCCAAGGTCGACGGCGTGCACCCGCTGCGGGTGTTTTGGAAGGTCACGCTGCCGCTGATCCGCCAGCCGCTGATGGTGGCGATGATCTTCCGCCTGCTCGATGCGCTGCGGGTGTTTGACCTGATCTATGTGCTGACCTCCAACGACAGCAGCACCATCAGCATGTCGGGCTTCGTGCGCCGCGAGATGGTCGACGCCGGCAACATCGGCTTTGGCTCGGCGGCGTCCACCTCGCTGTTCCTGATCATCATGCTGGCGGCGGTGGTCTTCTTGCGCGTCGGCCGCGTCAAGCTGACGGAATCCCGATGAACCACCGCGCGCCCTGGGCCAGTGCCCTGCTCTATGCCGCCGCTGCGCTGATCGTCTTTATCTCGGTCGGCCCCTTCATCTACATGCTGAGCACTTCACTGAAGAGCGGCGCGGCGCTGTTCGACCCCGGGCTGTGGCCGCAGAACCCCAGCTTCAACAACTACACCGCGCTGTTCGACGGCGCCCAGCCTTTCGGCCGCCACCTGGCCAACTCGATCATGGTGGCCAGCATCACCGTGGCCGGGGCGTTGCTGCTGAGCGTAACCGCCAGCTATGCGCTGGGCCGCATCCGTTTCAAGGGCAAGGGCCTGCTGCTGGTCGCTATCCTGGGTGTGTCGATGTTCCCGCAGGTGGCGGTGCTGTCGGGCATGTTCGAGCTGATCCAGGCACTGGGCCTGTTCAACCGCGCCATCGGCCTGGTGGTGCCCTACACCATCTTCACGCTGCCGTTTACGGTGTGGATCCTCACCACCTTCATGCGTGAGCTGCCCAACGAGCTTGAAGAGGCGGCGATCATGGACGGCTGCGGCCCCTGGCGAATCATTTTCCAGGTCTTCATGCCGCTGCTCTGGCCGGCGCTGGTCGCCACCGGCCTGCTGGCCTTTGTCGGTGCCTGGAACGAGTTTCTGTTTGCGCTGACCTTCACCATTGAGGACGCCCAGCGCACCGTGCCGGTGGGT
>JBBQJN010000307.1:0-4219 GCA_038325945.1 Burkholderiales bacterium
CACGTGCTGGTGCTGGGCCTGGGTGAGTCCGGCCTGGCGATGGCGCGCTGGTGTGCACGTTTCGGCGCGCAGGTGCAGGTGTGGGATTCACGCGAGAGCCCGCCTCAGGCGGCGGCGCTGCGCGAATCGGTACCCCAGGCCGTGCTGCATTCGGGCGCGCTGACCGTCGAACAACTGGCCGATGTGAATTTGCTGCTCAAGAGCCCTGGCCTGGCGCCGGGTGATACCCGAATCGTGCCGCTGCTGGACGCCGCCCGCGCCGCTGGGATCGTGATTGCCGGTGAGCTCGACCTGTTCGCCCGCGCGCTGGCTGATCTGAAGGCCGAGCGCGGCTACTCGCCTAAAGTACTCGCCATCACCGGCACCAACGGCAAGACCACCACCACCGCGATGTGCGCCTTGCTGGTGGCGCGCTGCGGCCTGCGGGTGGCAGCGGCCGGCAACATCGGCCCGACGATGCTGGCCACGCTGGCCGATGCGCTGGACCGCGAGCCTGTGGCCGTGCGCAGCGCCGCGGACGCCGAGCCGGCGCACAGCCCGGCCTCGCCGCTGCCCGCAGCACCCGCTTTCTCGGTGCTGCCCGAGGTCTGGGTGCTGGAGTTGTCCAGCTTCCAGCTCGACGGTGTGCAGGGCTTCGAGCCCGATGCCGCGACGGTGCTCAACATCACGCAGGACCACCTGGACTGGCACGGCACGATGGACGCCTACGCGGCGGCCAAGGCGCGCATCTTTGGCCAGGCGAGCATGAGGGTGGTCAACCGCGACGACTTGCAATGCCAGGCCATGGTGCCGGCGCCGGTACTGGTCAAGGGCGGGCGTGGCCAGCCGGCGCGGTCGGTCGGCCCCAAGGTGGTTCGGTTCGGGCTGGACGCGCCACAAAATCCGGGTGACTTTGGACTGGTGATCGAGGCCGGCATGGCCTGGCTGGTGCGCGCCCGTGAGGTGGACGAGACGGTCAAGCGGCGCAAGGGCGAGGCCGACGAGATCGTCCTGCAGCGCCTGATGCCCGCCGATGCGCTGCGGGTGCGCGGCCGCCACAACGCCGCCAACGCGCTGGCGGCGCTGGCGCTGGCCACAGCCATCGGCTGCCCGCTCAACGCGCTGCTGCACGGCCTGCGTGACTACGCGGGCGAGCCGCACCGGGTCGAGTTCATCGCCCGCGTGGGCGACGTCGATGCCTACGACGACAGCAAGGGCACCAATGTGGGTGCCACCGTGGCTGCGCTGCTCGGCTTGGGCGCTGACCAGGCGCCGGCCAAGCTGGTGGTGATCCTGGGCGGCGACGGCAAGGGGCAGGACTTCTGCCCGCTGGCCGGCCCGGTCGCGCGGTTTGCCCGCGCGGTGGCCTTGATCGGGCGCGACGCCGGTGTCATCGACGCGGTGCTGGCGGCCGACCCGGGCGCGGCATCGGTGCTGCGCCAGCAACACGACAGTCTGGCGTCAGCCGTTGCCTGGTGTTATGCCCAAGCCCGTGCCGGCGATGCCGTGCTGCTCAGCCCGGCCTGCGCCAGCCTGGACATGTTCCGAAACTATGGCCACCGCGCCGAGGTGTTTGTCGCCGCGGTGCAGGCCCACGCGGCCGAGCTCGGGGAGGCCGTGTTGTGAGCGCTGCCACCACGCCCGCCTCTCGCACCGGCCTCGCAGCGCTCTGGGCCCGTCTGCGCCCGGCCAAGGGCGAGGCCGCCGGCCGCCTGCCGATCCGCGACTGGGACGGCGCTGCCGCCGGCCAGCCCACCCGCATCGCCGGCTTCGACCAGGCGTTGGTGTGGTGCGTGGTCGCGCTGCTGGCGCTGGGCTTGGTGATGGTGTATTCAGCCAGCGTGGCGCTGCCCGACAGCCCCAAGTACGCCCGTTACTCGCCCACCTACTTCCTGGGCCGGCACGCGCTGTCGTTGGGCATCTCGTTTGTCGCGGCCTTGCTGGCGGTGCAGGTGCCGATCAGCGCCTGGGAGAAATGGGCGCCCAAGCTGTTTGTGCTCTCGCTGCTGTTGTTGGCCGTGGTGCTGATCCCGCATGTGGGCAAGGGTGTCAACGGCGCGCGCCGCTGGCTGCCGCTGGGCGTGATGAACTTCCAGCCGAGTGAGCTGGCCAAGCTGGCGATCGCGATGTATGCCGCCAGCTACATGGTGCGCAAGATGGAGCTCAAGGAGCGGTTCGTCCAGGCGGTCTGGCCGATGGCGCTGGCGCTGGCTTTCACCGGCGTGCTGTTGTTGGCCGAGCCCGACATGGGCGCGTTTGTCGTCATTGCGGTGATAGCGCTGGGCATCCTGTTCCTGGGTGGCGTCAACGGCCGCATGTTCTTCTTGAGCGTGGCGGTGCTGCTGGGCGCGTTTGGTCTGATGATCGCCACCAGCCCGTTCCGGCGTGCGCGCATCCTGGCCTTTCTCGACCCCTGGGATCCGGTCTACTCGGCCGGCAAGGGCTACCAGCTGACGCATTCGCTGATCGCCTTCGGCCGCGGCGAGATCACCGGCCAGGGCCTGGGCGGCAGCATCGAAAAACTGCACTACCTGCCCGAGGCGCACACCGACTTCTTGATGGCGGTGATCGGCGAGGAGCTGGGTTTCATCGGCGTTGCCGCGGTGATCCTGGCGTTTTTCTGGCTGACACGCCGCATCTTCGTGATCGGCCGCCAGGCGGTCGCGCTGGACCGGGTGTTTGCCGGCCTGATGGCGCAAGGCATCGGCATCTGGATCGGCGGCCAGACCTTGATCAACATGGGCGTCAACCTGGGCGCGCTGCCCACCAAGGGCCTGACCCTGCCGCTGCTGAGCTACGGTGGCTCGGCGATCCTGATGAACCTGATCGCGCTGGCCATCGTGGTTCGCGTGGATGTTGAGAACCGACAACTCATGCGCGGAGGCCGCGCATGAGCGCCGTGCAACGCAGGGCGCCGGCGCGCAGCGACGGATGTCGGTTCCGGTGCAGGCTCACATCGCGCGGCGATGTGAAGGCCGCGCCAGCGGCCGGCCGGAACCAAAATCGTACGTTGATGCGCGGGGGCCGCACGTGATGCCGCACCTCGTCATCATGGCGGCCGGCACCGGCGGTCACATCATCCCGGGCATCGCGGTGGCGCGTGAAGTGCAGCGCCGGGGCTGGACGGTGAGCTGGCTGGGCACCCGCGGCGGCATGGAAAACAAGCTGGTGCCGCCCACCGGCATCCCGCTCGACACCCTGGCCTTCAGCGGGCTGCGTGGCAAGGGCTGGCTGCACACGCTGACCGGCGGGCTGCGGCTGCTCAAGGCCTTTTGGGATTCGGCCGCCATCCTGCGCCGGCGCGGTGCCGATGCGGTGCTGGGCATGGGCGGTTATGTGTGCTTCCCGGGCGGGCTGATGGCCGGCCTGCTGCGCAAACCGCTGCTGCTGGTCAATGCCGATGCCGCTTTGCTGCTGTCGAACAAGGCCTTGTTGCGGGTGGCGCAGCGGGTGGCTTTTGGTTTTGACGGCCCGGCAGCGCGGATCAGGCAAGGCGTCGTCACCGGCAACCCGGTGCGCGCCGAGATCGAAGCGCTGCCGATGCCGGACGAGCGCTACGCCGGGCGCAGCGGCCCGCTGCAGCTGCTGGTGGTGGGTGGCAGCGTGGGCGCGCAGGTGCTCAACACCACCGTGCCGGCCGCGCTGGCGCTGTTGCCGACTGGCGTCCGCCCCAGCGTCGTGCACCAGACCGGCAGCGCCCAGCTCGACGCGGTGCGCGCCGCTTACGCCCAGGCCGGCATCAGCGCCGAGGTGCTGCCCTTCATCGACAACATGGCCCAGCGCCTGGCCGACTGCGACCTGATCGTCTGCCGCGCCGGCGCTGTCACGGTCAGCGAGCTGTGTGCCGCCGGTGTGCCCAGCCTGCTGGTGCCGCTCGTCGTCAGCACCACCGCCCACCAGCGCGACAACGCCGAGTACCTGGCCGGCCGCGGCGCGGCCTTGCACCTGCCGCAGACCGCGCTGAGCCCAGCGTCACTGGCCGCGCAGCTGCAATCCCTGGACCGCACGGCCCTGCTGAAGATGGCGCAAAACGCCCGCGCTCTGGCCCGGCCACAAGCCGCCGCCCGCGTCGCGGATGAACTCGAATTGCTCTTGAAATCGCCATGAAACACGCCGTCAAACGCATCCACTTCGTCGGCATTGGCGGTGCCGGCATGAGCGGCATCGCCGAGATCCTGCACAACCTGGGCTATGCGGTCTCGGGCTCCGACCTGTCCGACAGCGCCACCTCGCGCCGGCT
>JBBQJN010000308.1:0-4215 GCA_038325945.1 Burkholderiales bacterium
TGGATTTGATCAGCGCCAGCTTCTCGCGCACGTCGTCGGCGGCGCGGCGGCCATTGACGTCGAGGTTGAACTGCACGATCACCACCGAGCTGCCCTCGTAGCTGCGCGAGTACAGCTGGTTGATGCCGGCGATGGTGTTGACCGACTCTTCGATCTTGCGGCTGACCTCGGTCTCCACCACCTCGGGCGAGGCGCCGGGGTAGTCGGTCTGCACCACCACCGTGGGAAAGTCGATGTCAGGAAACTGATCGACCTTGAGCTTCTGGTACGAGAACAAGCCCAGCACCACCAGGGCCAGCATGACCATCACGGCCATCACCGGGTTGGCGATTGAAACGCGGGTGAACCACATGACGGGTCAGCGCGAGGCTGCAGCTGGTGCGGCGGGCGCGGCCGGCGCGGCGGGCGCGGCCAGCGGCAGCTTGAGCCGCGCGCCGTCGGGTACCAGCCCGGCGCTGGCCGCCAGCACCCGATCGCCCGCCCGCAGGCCAGACACGATCTCGATCCAGTCCTCGCGCGGCAGCTTGGCATCGGCCGGCAGGCCCTGCTGGCCCAGTGTCAGCGGCTGTCGTACAGCGATGTTGCCTTCGACGCGCAGCGCATAGGGGCGGGCCTGGTCGTTGCGCACGGCCGAGGCCGGGATCGCCAGCAGGCTGCGCTGGTCGAGCGCGATGCTGGCGCGGGCAAACAAGCCATCGCGCAGCGTGGCGTGCGGCGTCACGCGCAGGTAGGCGGTGACGCTGCGCGCGCCGGGCAGCGCGCTCGGGTTGATGCGAACCACGGTGGCGGCCAATGGCTCGCCGCTGCCTTCAACCTGCACACGGGCGCTGGCACCAATGCGCAGCAGGGCCAGATCCTGCGGCGCGACGGCTGCCTCCAGCTCCATGCGCGAGAGGTCGACGATCTGCACCACGCGGGCGTCCAGCGGCAAGCGTTCGCCGGGCTGGGCCAGGCGCTGCGCCACCAGGCCGCTGATCGGCGCGATCAGGTTGGTGTCGGCACGCGCCTTGCGCGCCAGTTCCACCGCTGCCAGCGCGGCCTGCAGGTTGGCCTGGGCTGCGGCCTCGTTGGAGGTCGACAGATCCAGCGCCGTCGGCGAGATGAAGCCCTGGGCTACCAAAGCCTTGTTGTTGCCCAATTGGCGTTGCGCAATCTCCAGCTGCGCCCGAGCGGCGGCGGCCTGCTGCTCGGCCTGGCGCAGCCGCAAGTCGAACTCGGTGCTGTCAAGCTGGCCCAGCAATTGCCCGGCGCGCACCGCGTCGCCCTCGCGCACGGTCAGCAACTTCAGCTCGGCCGCCACCTTGGCCTTGACGAAGGCGCTGTCCACCGCTCTCAGGCTGCCCGAGACATCCAGCTGCCGTACCAGCACCAGCTCGCGCGCCGCCAGCAGATCCAGCGGTGCCAAATCGATTTCAGGCGCCGCAGCTGCGGTAGTGGTAGTGGCAACGGCCGGCGGCGGGTCGCTCGCGCCTTTGTGGCTGGTCAGTCGCAGACCGATCAACAAGGCGCCAAGCGCCAGCAGGGTCAGCAGCGTCCAGCGCTGCCAGGTGAACTTTGACATCAGCAAATCGAAGTGCGAGGGTGGGGGCCACCGTTGGCCACAGCGTGGGCTGTGGTCTGGGCGGGCGGGTGTATGGCATGGCCTGTCACACGCTCAGTCCGGCAAGCACAAGGTCAACATGCGCCTGAATGAAGCGGTGGCCGTCAATCTGCCCGGCGGCCGCGCAGGCCCCCAGCGAATGGCGGTGCAGGCAGAGCATGACCAGCGGCAACATCAGCGAATGCACCGCATGCTCTACCGCCACCGGCCGGAACTCGCCGGCCGCGATGCCGCGGCGAATCACGTCGCCAAGTTGGCGGTGCACCGGCTCGACGACCTCGCGGTGATAGAAGCTGGCCAGCTCCGGAAAATTGCGCACCTCGGTGATCACCAGCTTGAACACCTTGGCCGCGTCGCTGTCGTAGACCTCTTGCCAGCCGCTGACCAACAGGCTGCGCAGCAGGTCGGCGGCCGATCCCTGGAACTGCGCCGCTTGTGCCACGCCCACGCTGAAGCGGTCGATCAGGTGGTGCGAGATCACCGCCTGCAGCAGGGCTTGCTTGCTGGGGTAGTACAGGTAGAGCGTGCCCTTGGAAACGCCGGCACGCACTGCCACCTCTTCGGCACGGCTGGCGGCAAAGCCCTTCTCGACAAACAACTCAAGTGCTGCGTCCAGCAATTCCTGGGGGCGGGCTTCTTTGCGGCGACGGCTGGGCAAGGATTTGATCATTTAGTGACTGACTGGTCAGTAATGTAATTGCCCTGGCGTTGCATCGTCAAGCCGTGATCGTCAAGCCGGCGCGGCTGCTTGCCTAAAATGAGGCCAACGACTTGGAGAACGCTCAGCATGCATCGCCGCTGCTTCTTGCTGGCGCCCGCCGCCGTTGCGTTGGCTGGCGCCGCCGCCCAGCTGCAAGGCTGCGCCAACCTGAGCCAACCCAGAGTCATCACGCTCAGCGAGGCTGAATTGTCCGCGCTGGTGGCGCGGGCCTTTCCGAGGCAGCAGCAGGTGCTGGAAGTGCTGGACCTGCAGCTCAGCGCGCCGAGGCTGCGGCTGCTGCCCGATGCCAATCGGCTCTCGGTGCTGCTGGTGGTGCAGGCGCAGGAGCGGTTGCGTGGTGGCCGCGGTCGCGGTGAACTGGGCTTTGACAGCGCGCTGCGCTTCGAGCCGCAAGACGCCTCGGTGCGGCTGGCCCAGGTACGGGTGCAGCATCTCGATTTTGTGGCCGGGGCCGAGTCCAGCCTGACGCTCGACGCGCTGACCTCCCTGCCGGGCACGGCCATGCGCATCGGCCGCATGCTGGCCGAGCGGCTGCTCGAAGGCCTGGTGGTCTACCGCATCGGTAACCAGCGCCTGGCCCAGTTGCACCAGCTCGGGTTGCAGCCCGGCGCGGTGACGGTGACGGCACGCGGCCTGGAGATCACGCTGGCGCGGCGCGGCGGCTGATCGTCGGCTGAGCGGCCAAGGCCGCCTGATGGCGCGGCAGCGAGTGCTGCAGGTCGAAGCGCCGCAGCGCTTTCATCGTCTGCGGCCGACTTATCATCCTTCGCTTTGCTCAGGGGATGCCGCGTGGATTGGATGCTGTTGCTGAAAGCGGCCGTGATGGGCGTGGTGGAGGGGCTCTCCGAGTTCCTGCCGATCTCGTCAACCGGCCATCTGATCCTGGCTGGATCGCTGCTGGGCATGCACGATGACAAGGCCAAGGTCTTTGACATCGCAATCCAGACCGGCGCCATCGGCGCGGTGATCATCGTCTACTGGCAGCGCCTGCGCGATACCGTGCTGCAACTGCCCAGCCAGCCGCAGGCGCGGCGCTTTGTGCTCAACGTGGCGATCGCCTTCGTGCCGGCGGTGGTGCTGGGCCTGCTGTTTGGCAAGGCGATCAAGGCCCACTTGTTCACCCCCAGCGTAGTCGCCACCGCCTTCATCCTGGGCGGCTTCATCATCCTGTGGGCCGAGCGCCGGCAGGCCAACAGGGTGCAATCCAGCAGGCTGGTCGCCTCGGTTGATGACATGACGCCGCTGGACGCGTTGAAGGTTGGCCTGGTGCAATGCCTGGCGATGATCCCCGGCACCAGCCGATCGGGCGCCACCATCATCGGCGGCATGCTGCTGGGCTTGTCGCGCAAGGCGGCCACCGACTTCAGCTTCTTCCTGGCGATACCCACGCTGATCGGCGCCGGCGCCTACAGCCTGTTCAAGGAGCGTGCGCTGCTCAGCCTGGCTGACCTGCCGATGTTCGCCGTCGGACTGGTCTTCGCCTTCATCAGCGCCTATGCCTGCGTGCGCTGGTTGCTGCGCTACATCGCCAGCCACAGCTTTGTGCCGTTTGCCTGGTACCGCATCGGCTTCGGCATCGTGGTGCTGTTGACCGCCTGGACCGGCGTGGTGGATTGGTCAGGCTGAGAGGTTGAGAGGCAATCCCATGGGCCCACGCATGCCCGCAAAACGGCGCCAATCTAGGCGCAAAGCGGAGCTGGGTTTGGGACCCAGGGAGCATTTGCAACGACGAGTGGGGTTGTTTTGCGGGCTTACCCGTAGGGCCGGGGTGGTGAAGGGCCCTGCGCGGCGTTGCATCGCTAGCTCGGACGTGAGTCCGAGCGTCGCGCTGCGCCTTGCTCAGGGCCCTTCACCACCCCGGCGTGGGCCCATGGGATTGCCTCTCAACCTCTGA
>JBBQJN010000309.1:0-4099 GCA_038325945.1 Burkholderiales bacterium
GCCGAGTTCAGCACCTTGACCAGCGACGCGGTGTAGAAAGTGTTGTTGGCATCGTTGTTGGGCGCGATCGCCGGTTTGCCCGCGCCAGTGGCAAACGCGATCAGGCAGCCCGGTGGCGCCTCGACCTGGTTCAGGCCTTCACCCTCCACAGGCTTGAGCGAGGTGCGACAGGCGTCGATCACCGCAATCGTCAAACCCTTGCTTGAGATCGGCAACTGGCCGAGCACATCTTTGGTCAGCGTCAGGCTGCCCTGGGTCAGCACCAGCGGCCTGGACTTGGGGCTGAGCCGGGCCGAGACCAGCAGGTTCTCGGCGTCCACCTGCGCGCCATGGCCGGAGAAGTAAAAGAACACCGTGCTGTCGGGTGGCGCCGCCTTGACCTGCTCAGCAAAGCGCTGCAGGCTGGCGCGGGCGGTGACCAGATCGGCATCCAGCGCATCGCTCACCGTGAAGCCCCGGTTCTCCAGCGCCGCGCGCAGATCGCGCACATTCTTGTGGATGGGTGGCAAGTCCTCGTCGTCAGGGTAGTCGCGGTTGCCTATCAGCAGCGCCAGCCGCGGCGGCTCGGCCTCCTGGGCAGGGCCGGCCGTCTGCGCAAGACCCGACAGCCAGGGCAGGCCGCCGCCAGCGGCCAGACTCCAGCGCAGCACTGTGCGGCGGCGAGGCGGCTTGACACGGGAGTCGGGGCACTGGCTCATGACATTGATCGCTTTGACATCAAGGGGCGCATTTCAGCCCGAAAGGGGCGGGCGGGCAGGTCTCGGGACGCATTTTGTCCAGCGGCCCAGCACTGGTGGTGGCCGGCGAACCGGGCCCGACCTCGGCAATCACACCGGCACGCAAGCGCACGGCCACATTCTCGGTACGCACGGCCTCTTCGAAGCGCTCTTTGCGGGCGCCCTCCGACACCGACAAGGTTGACGAGATCGAGCCCGAAACCTGCGGTGTCACGGCCGACACACCGTTGTAGAACAAGGGCACTTCAGACAGCACACCCGCACCGTCGTAGAAGAAACCATAGGTGCCGGCCACCGCCGGACCCTTGAGAAACAGCGCGGTGGATCCCTTGGCACCGCCCGGCGGCCGCACAGTGACAAAGCCGCTGTCAATCAGCAGCAGGCTGCGGTTGCCAAAGGCCTTGCTTCCGACGTTGATGTTGATCTCGCTACCGCCCTGGCCAAAGCTGCCTGGCAACAAGAAGGCCGGCTCGGTGAGCTCAAGAGTCAGGGCCGGCAAGGCGTTGGTGGTGCCTACCAGGTTGTCGAAAGGCAATCGGGCAACGATCACCGCGCCATCCGGCGTGCTCAGCTTGTCGGCCTTGATCGCTACCACATCGGCCTCGAACCCGGCCCCGGCTACCGTCACTTGGGTGCCGACAACCTGGATCTGGTTCTGCACCGAATACTTGATCGCCGTGCCGCCGGTGGGGTCGTCCTTTTCGTTGATCACCCAGGGTGAATTGGCGGCGCCACTGCGCACCGCCAGGCCGCCGCCAAAGCTATTCGTCTGCGTTGACAGCTTGATCGATCCACCCTGGCTGGCGATGATCGACAGTAAACCGCCCTCGGCCACGTCGATGCGGCTGCCAGTTGCTTGCGTCACGACATCGTTCGTGAAGGCGATCTGCCGCTCGCCTGGCACGCGCTTGCCGACCAGCGTCGGATCGGGCACAAAGGTAGCGATCTTGTTGGCATCGATCACAAAGCTGCCACCGGCGACGGTCATCTCGCCGGTCAGGTTCACCGCACCCGCGTCAAGCCGGCCGCCGCCCGCAACGCTGAAACCGCCGAGCGCCAGGTCACGGAAGTTGCCGGCGCCATCCTTTCCCGCCGACAGGTTCAGCGCGCCGCTGGCAGTGACCGACAGCGCATTGGGGCCCCACAGATTGCCTGCATTCACGGCGTCGATTTTGCCGCCAACCAGGCTGACGCCTGGGCCGCCTGCCACCAGCGCCGTGCCGCTGGCAAGCGCAGCACCCTTGAGCGCCATCGCGCCGGTGGTGGTCAGCCGCGAGTCGATCATCACCATGCCCTCGGCATCGATCGATTTGACCGTCTGGGCACCGACCACGATCAGCTTGGCGCCATCTTCCACGCGCACGTCGCTGACAGCAGAGAAGTTCTCGGCCGCCGCGCTGGCCAGCTCACCACGGGTGACCACGGTGGCGCCTTCGTAGCTCTTGTTGTTGCCCTGCAGTGTCAGGCGGCTGGTCGGATTGGTACCGATCTGCTCGACGCTGCCGCCGCCGCTGATCGGCTGTGCGAACACCACGTTGTCTGACCGCGCCGAGCGCAGCACACCGTCGACGACGAAATTGCTGGTGGCGACCGAGCCGGCGGTGGCGCCATCGCCGATCACAAGATTGCCTGCTGCGACAGTGGTAGTGCCGCTGTAGGTGTTGGTGCCGGTCAGGCTGAAGGTGGTGGTGGCGCCGCGTTTGGCCAGGCCGCCGGTGCCCGAAATCGCGCCGGCAAAGGTGCTGCCGGCGCCGGCGCCGGTGCTCAGCGTGCCGGCCTTCAGGTCGACGACGCTGCTGGCAACGGTGCTCGACAGGCTGCCCAGCGTGTCGTCACCGCCCAGCACCAGGGAGCTACCGGCCGCCAGCGTGGCCGCAGGGGCGGTCACCAGAAGGTTGGCGCTGCCCAACGTGAGGGTGCCGCTGTCGATGGCCAGGATGCTGACAGCGGCGCTGCCCTCCAGCCGGCTGCTGCCGGTGCTGGTCAGCGTGCCGGCGCCCAGGTCGGCCACCGCCTGCCCATCGTCCAGCAGGTAGAACGGGGCGGTCAGCGTGCCGCTGCCGTCAAGCAAGCCGCGCAACACGAGCTTGCCCACCGTGTCATTGCCAGTGAGTATCAAGCTGCCCGGTGCCGCCACCGTGACCTCGGCCGCATTGCTGAGCCGGTCGGCACCGGCAAGCGTGAGCCGGCCACTGTCTACCCGCACCGTGGCTGCGGCCGAGGCGCCGGCCAGCGTGCTGTCGCCGGTGCTGGTGACGATGCCCGCGCCCAGATCGGCGCCGGCGGTGGACTTGCCGCCGGCCAGCGCATAAGTCGGCGCGGTGAGGGTGCCGTTGCCGGCGAGGGTGCCCGACAGGCTCAAGCTGCCCAGCGACTGCGCGCCGCCCAGCCACGTGCTGCCGTCGGTGGCCACCGCCAGCGTGGCAGCCGGCGCCAGCACTTGCGGCGCCAGCAGCGACAGCATGCCCCCGGCATTGACCTGCAAGGTGGGTGAGGCCAGGCTGCCCGACACCGCCAGCGTGCCGGCATTGACGGTGGTGCTGCCGATGTAGCTGTTGGCACCCGACAGCGTGAAGGTGTCACTGCCCTGCTTGATCAAGCCACTGGCGGCATCGCCGCTGATCGCGCCGGCAAAGGCGGTGTCCACCGCATTGCCGGTGTTGAGCGTGGCGCTGCCCAGGCTGACCGTGCCGCTGGCGTTGCCGGCCAGGTTGCCGAAGGTCTCGTTACCCAGCAGCACCAGGCTGGCGGCGCTGGGGGCATTGCCCACCGTCACCGCCGGCGCGGCGATGAAGGTGGCGCCGCCGGCGCGCAAGGTGAGGCTGCCATCGCTGACCAGCACGGTGTCGGCTGCCGAGGTGCCGCCCAGCGTGCTGTTACCAGAGGACGACAGCGCGCCACTGCCCAGTTGGGCATTGGCCTGGGTGCTGCCGCCGTTCAAAGCGTAGGTGGGCGCGGTCAGCCGGCCAGTGCCGGCAAGCGTGCCCGCCAGCGTCAGCCCGCCCGACGCTTGCTCGCCGCCCAGGTTGGCCGTGCCGCCGCTGGCCACAGTCAGCGTGGCTGTCGGTGCCAGCACCTGCGGCCCCAGCAAGGCCAGGGTGCTGCCGGCTTGGACCTGCAGCGCAGCCGAGGCCAGGCTGCCTGATACCGCCAGCGTGCCGGCGCTGACCGAAGTGGCCCCGGTATAGCTGCTGGCGCCCGACAGCGTGAGGCTGCCGCTGCCCTGCTTGACCAGACCGCTGGCGGCGCCGCCGCTGACGGTGCCGGCAAAAGTGGTGTCCACCGCATTGCCGGTGGCCAGCGTGGCGCTGCCCAGGCTGACGGTGCCGCTGCCGTTGCCGGCCAGCGACCCGATGGTCTCG
>JBBQJN010000310.1:0-4093 GCA_038325945.1 Burkholderiales bacterium
GAACATGGCGCTTGCCTGCGGGCCCAGGCCCAGCGTCCGCGTTGCCACCTGCATGCCGTTGATGAGACCAATGACGCTCAGGTCGCCGGCCGGCTGCCCGAAGATCGGGTCGAAGGCGTAGTCCAGGCTGCGCAGGGAGAACAGGCCGCCGCCCACCTGTTGCAGGCTGAACGGGGTGCCGTCGCCGACGATGACACCGTTGCCGCCGTTGTCGATGGGCAGGAAGGAGAAGGCCGGGCCCGAGAGCGCGTAGCCGCTTTCCACCAGGGTCTGACTGCCGTCAGGGTTGTCGATGACAAAGCCCGGGTTGTCGAAGTTGAGTACCACCACCGAGGCCTGTGCAGATGCGGCGATGCAGGCCGCAGCGGCGGCCAGCGCGAGGTGTCGTAGTTTTTTCATGGTTGGTTCCTGTTTTCAGGGGGGGGGAGGGGGGATGAAAAACTCTCAGCGGCTGCTCGTCGTGCGCGCTGCAGCCGGCGGCGGCGCCATGCCGGCGCCAGGCAGTGGCGTGTTCAGGTACGGGAAGCCCGGCAGCAGCGGCACCACGGCCTGGTCGACGCCGTCGTGCAGTTCCAGCGAGGTTGCGCCCAGCGGCACGGCGCCGGGATTGCAGGCCGGCCCGAAGCCCAGCGCGTTGCCATTGCCGTTGGCCACGCACAGCCCGCCCATCACCGCCACCAGCGCGATGTCGACGACGTCGTCCTTCGGCCGGCGGCCGTTCGGGTAGCCGGCGAAATCGGCGACGGCAGGGCTGTCGCGCAGCGTGCCGACGATCGCCAGCCGGTTCTGCTGGTTGAACGGCAGCGGCGCGATCGCGGTGTTCAGGCGCAACATCTCAGAACCCACCACGTTGGCCGGCTTGTTGACGCCGGCGATGCCGGTGAGAAAGGTTGTCACCAGGTCCAGCCGCGGCAGGTTGGTCGGCGCCACGTTGCCGACGTTGGGGTCGAGCACCATCGAGATCAGCGCCGGCAGCGTGGGGTTAGTGACGTAAGTCGCGAACTGGGCGTCGCCCGACGGCGACGAGGCATTGAACTTGTCCTTGTCGGGCAGGCCGATGACAACCTCGTTGACCAGCGGGTTGCCCAGGCGCGAGACCTGGACGTAGGCGCCGCCATAGCGCGTCGACGTGTCGTAGCCGCTGGGCGGGTTCGGGTTGACGAGCTGGCTCTGGCGCACGCTGGCCGTGGTCCAGCCGCCGATCACGCTCTCGTTGCCCTGCGTCAAGCAGCTCTTGTGAACCTCAAGCGCCAGGCTGGTGATGTTCTTGTCCTGGATCGAATTGGCGGCGGCTGCGTTGATGTTGGCGCGGTCGATGATGACGCCGGTAGGCACGTTGATCAGGTCGAAGATCACGCCCAGGTTGACCGCGAAGGCCTCCTGGCGCTGGCCGACAAAGACCTTGGCCGGCATCGCACAGCCGGGGATGGCGACGGTGTAGATGTGCTGGGCGGCGTAGGCGGCGTAGTTTGGAATCGTCTTGGTGCCGATGTTGTCGACCGGCTTGTCGAACAGCGCCCCGCCGGCCGGGTTGTTGACGACGAAGGCGTTGCCGCTGCGGCGATCGCCGCGGATCAGCGTCAGGCTGAACTTTTCGTTGACGTTCAGGTTGGGCGAGTTCGGTGTATTCACCTGGCCGGCCTGCGTCAGCGGGATCGGCACCATCTGGTTGCCGATCGGCAGCGCGATGGCCTTGAATGGGTTGCTGAACTTGAACTGGAAGGTCAGGTCTTCTTTGGCGTCGCCGTTGTTGTCGACGTGGATCTCGTAGATCGCGTTCGAGTCGAGCTTGAAGTAGTTGGGTCCGCCGTACGCATCCTGCAGCGGCAGGTAGTTGGCGATCAGCGTGACATAGCCCGAACGGCCGCCGCTGCCGTTGGCGGCGACGCCTTCATAGCTGTTGAACAGGTAGAAGTCGGTGCCGTCGACACGCGGCGAACCGGCGATCGACGGGGCCTCGCGGTGGCTTGAGGCCTGCGCGGGCGGCAGCGCCAGAGTGGCAACAGCAGCGCAGACGGCGGTCAGCCCTGGGATGAAAGCATGGCGGCGGGGGTGGCGGAAGTTCATGGCGGTTGGCTCCTGGGGTTGTGTGACGCCTGCCGGCATGGCTGTGACGGCAGTCAAGCAAACGCGAAGAAACGCGATTGCCTGTACAAAGCGTACGAACCACCTTGCCGATTGGATGTGCGATACCGCACTTCGAAGCCCCCGCGATTGAGGGGGTACGTAAACCCTGATCTCGCCCTGCTCAGCCCGCCAGCAACTTGTTGACCAGCTCAGCCGTGGTCGCCGCGCCCAGCTTGCGCATCAGCCGCGAGCGGTACACATCCACCGTGCGTGGGCTGATCTGCAGCCGCTTGCCGATCTGCTTGCTGGTCAGGCCGTCGATCAGCAGCGCGGCGATCTCGCGTTCGCGGGCGGTTAAATCCACCTTCAGCCGGCGCTTGGGCGACAAATCCTCGAAGGCCCAGATGCCGGCGGCGTGCGGCTGCAGCGGGTCGAGCGCGCGGCCGCTGACATGGCACCAGAACAGCTCGCCACGCGCCGCGCCGTCCAGCCGCTTCATCACCCGGTCGTCGGCATACCAGCCCTGGGCGTCCAGGCTGGCGACGATGCGCTCGCCGGTGCGCTGAAACTCGACGGCGGTGGGGTACAGGGTTTCGAGGCTGTGGCCCACCAACTGTTCGCGCTGGGCGCCAAACATCGTCAGCAGCAGCTGGTTGCAGTCGACGATCTGGCGCTGGCGCGATAGCACCAGGCCGATCGGCGCCAGGTCAAAGGCGGTGCGGTAGTCCAGCAGCAGTTCTGCGTTGCTCACAGCAGCGCATAGGTGGTGGTGGCATGCGCGGCCAGCCGGCCGCTGGCATCGAGCAGCTCGATCTCGCCGAACACCAGGCTCTTGCCTCGGCGCAGCACCTTGGCCACCACACGCGCCTCACCGGCCGGCGCGGAGGTGCTGCCGGCGATGGGCCGCAAAAAGCTGGTTTGCAGCTGCACCGTGGTCATGGGGCGAAAGGCGCCGTCGGGGCTGCAGATGGCCAGGATCATGGCGGTATCGGCCGCGGCCATCATGGTCTGGCCGCACAGCACACCGCCGCCATGCACATGGCGCGGTGTGATCGGCAGCGCCAGCACCACCTCGCCGGCCCGCGCCTCGAGCACACGCAGCTCAAGCTCACGCACCCAGGGTGCTACCACCTCGTGCAGCAGCGCCTGCAGCGCGGCCAGATCGGTTGCCGGATGGCTCGCCGGAAGACTTGCCGGATCGGCGGGAGGGGTTGGGCTCATGGGGTTCCTTTGCGCGAGGGGCGCGGCAGCGGCTTGCGGCGCACGATGTTGAGCGTTGCCTTAGGCGATCTTACGTAACCCCTACGTAATCGACTACGTAGTACGCTTGCGTCCGTTCGTTTGTTCGTTCGTTCGTTCGCCGCAGCGCTTGCGCACCTTGACGCGGCTGCCTGCGGCCAGCATCCGCCAACGCCTGGAAAGGACTCCCTTCATGAAAAAGATCTACCCCAGCGCCGCCGCGGCCCTGGACGGCATCGTGCACGACGGCCAGTTGCTGGCCGTCGGCGGCTTTGGCCTGTGCGGCATCCCCGAGGCGCTGATCGACGCACTGCGCGACAGCGGCGTCAAGGGCCTCAGCGTGATCAGCAACAACGCCGGCGTCGATGGCTTCGGCCTGGGCAAGCTGCTGGAGACACGGCAGATCAGCAAGATGATCAGCAGCTATGTCGGCGAGAACAAGGAGTTCGAGCGCCAGTACCTGGCCGGTGAGCTGCAGCTGGAGTTCACGCCCCAGGGCACGCTGGCCGAGCGGTTGCGCGCCGGCGGCGCGGGCATCCCGGCCTTCTTCACCCGCACCGGCGTGGGCACGCTGGTGGCCGAGGGCAAAGAGATCCGCGAGTTCGACGGCCATCAGTATGTGATGGAGCGCGCGCTGCTGCCCGATGTGGCGCTGGGCAAGGCCTGGAAGGCCGACAAGAGCGGCAACCTGGTGTTCCGCCGCACCGCGCGCAACTTCAACCCGGCGGCGATCATGGCCGGCAAGATCAGCGTGGTGGAGGTGGAAGAGATCGTCGAGACCGGCAGC
>JBBQJN010000311.1:0-4090 GCA_038325945.1 Burkholderiales bacterium
CGCCACAGCGCCTACCTGATGGGCCATGTGGATGCACCGGGCTTCTCGCAGAGCCAGCAGCGCCGCATGGCCGACCTGGTGCTGGGCCAGCGCGGCGGCCTGCGCAAGATCGAGCCCCAGTTGTGCAGCGAGCGCTTTGCCTGGCAGGTGCTGGCGCTGCGGCTGGCGGTGATCAAGTGCCATGCGCGCGGGCTGGTCGACCCCAAGGCCCTGCGGCTGGTGCGTGACGGCAAGCAGGCGCGCCTGGGCTACCGCAGCGCCTGGGCCGACGGCCACCTGCGCACCCTGCACCTGCTGCGCGAGGAGGCCGAGGCCTGGGCGCGCCAGACCCAGCCGCGACTGGTGCTGGACCCCGCCTGACGGCGCCCACGCCGGCGCTGGCCATGCCACGCGGCGCCGACGCCGCGCACCTGTTAAAGCTTCTCGGGCGTGCGCACCGCCACCAGCGCCACCTCGGGCCCGTCCTCGCGTGCGCGGTGGCGCAGCCACCACACCGCCCCCTTGCGGATCGCCCAGGCCGGGCTGTCCAGCGCGCTGGCGCCGGCCATCAGGTAGGCCGCCAGATGGCCCAGCGTGGGCTGGTGGCCCACCAACAGCACCGGCTCCTGACGATCGGGCCAGCGCGCGGCGTCCAGCGCCTGGGCATGCGATGCGCCCGGCGCCAACGATGCCACGGTGCGGTACTTGCGCTCCAGCGCATCGGCCGTTTGGCGGCTGCGCAGCGCCGGGCTGACCAGGATGCGCGTGCTCTCGGGCAGGAAGCGGTTGAGCCAGTCGGCCATGCGCTGCGCCTGCTTCTCGCCGCGCGGGGTGAGCGGACGCGCCAGGTCGGCCTCGACGCTGAACTCGCCTTCGGGCAGGTCGCGCGCCTCGGCGTGGCGCCACAGGATCAGGTTCATTGCTGCGGGCCTCAGGCTTCAGTCATGTAGCGCGCGGCCAGCGCCGCCTGGGCGCTGACGCCCTGCTCGGCCACCCGCTGGTAGTGGCCGTCGGCGTCCTGCACCCAGGCATCGCGCCGGTCGTGCAGGTAGGGCACCAGGCACTCGTCGATCACGCGCTGGCGCAGCCGGGCATCGCCCACTGGCCAGGCGATCTCGATGCGGCGGAACATGTTGCGGCCCATCCAGTCGGCCGACGACAGGTACAGCGCCTCGTCGGCGTCGCTCTCGCCCCAGCGGAAGTAGCTGACCCGGGTGTGCTCAAGAAAACGGCCCACCACCGAGCGCACGCGGATGCGATCGGTGATGCCCACGATGCCCGGCGGCAGCATGCAGGCGCCGCGCACGATGAGATCGATCTGCGCGCCGGCCTGGGCGGCCTGCACCAGCGCGTCGATCATCGCCGGTTCGGTCAAGGCATTGAACTTGGCCACAATGCGTGCTGGCCGCCCGGCGCGCGCAGCGTCGGCCACCTGGTGGATGTGGGCCATCAGCCGGCGGTGCAGCGCAAACGGCGCGGTCAACAGGTGGCGCGGCGTGCGCACCTTGGTCAGGCTGGCGAGTTGGCGGAACACGGCATCGGCGTCGGCGGTGAGCAGCGCATCGGCGGTGAGCATGCCCAGGTCGGTGTACAGCCGCGCGGTGCCGGGGTTGTAGTTGCCGGTGGACAGGTGCGCATAGCGCCGCATCACCACCTGGCCGCGCCCGGTGGTCTCGCGCCGGGTCACCAGCAGCAGCTTGGCATGGGTCTTGAAGCCGACGATGCCGTAGACCACCTGGGCGCCCACCGCCTCCAGCCGCTCGGCCCAGTTGATGTTGGCCTCCTCGTCAAAGCGGGCCTTGAGCTCGACCACGACGCAGACCTCCTTGCCGCGGCGCGCCGCCTCGATCAGCAACTCCATCAGCACCGACTGGCTGCCGGTGCGGTAGATCGTTTGCTTGATCGCCAGTACGTCCGGGTCGAACACCGCCTGGCGCAAGAACTCGACCACCACGTCGAAGCTCTGGAACGGGTGGTGCAGCAGCACATCGCCCTGCAGCAGCCGCGCCAGGATCGAGCCCTCGCGCGGCAACTCGGCCTCAGGCCAGGACGGCAGCAACGGCGCAAATCGCAAGGCCGGCGCATCGACCTGGTCGATCAGCTGATTCAGGCGCACCAGGTTGACCGGGCCGTCGACCAGGTAGAGCGCGGCCTGCGGCAGGTCAAACTGGCCGAGCAACAGCCGCCACAGCGGCTCGGGGCAGCTGGCCACGACCTCGAGCCGAATGGCCTCGCCGAAATGCCGCGTGGTCAGACCGCGGCGCAGCGCATGGCGCAGGTTGGCCACGTCGACCTCGTCAACCTCGATGTCGGAATCGCGGGTGACGCGGAACTGCGAGAACGATTCGACCGGCCGGCCGCCGAACAGCTCTTGCAGGTGCGCCCGCATCACGCTGGTGAGCAGCACAAAAGCCTGGGTGCCGGGCGCGCACAGCTCGTCGGGCAGGCGGATCACGCGCGGCAGCGCGCGCGGCACCTTGACGATGGCGATCGAGTTGTCGCGGCCGAAGGCGTCCCGCCCGCCGAGCTTGACGATAAAGTTCAGGCTCTTGTTCGCCACCAGCGGAAACGGATGCGCCGGATCCAGCCCCACCGGCAGCAGCAGCGGCTGCACCTCGCGCTCGAAGAAGCGGGCCACCCAGGCGCGCTGCGCTGCGTTGCGCTCGGCATGGTTGACGATGACGATACCGCTGCGCTGCAGCGCCGGCATCACCTCGCGGTTGACCACGGCGTACATCTGGTCGATCAGCGCATGGGCCTCGGCTGCCACGGCGCGTAGCTCGTCGCGCTGGGGGTCTCGCGCACCGGCGGTCTCGCGCATCGCGGCGCGCATGTCGGCGATGGCGTCGGCGAAGCGCACCTCGAAGAACTCGTCCATGTTGGACGAAACGATCGTGATGTAGCGCAGCCGCTCAAGCAGCGGCACGTCGTCGCGGCGGGCCTGGGCCAGCACGCGAGCGTTGAATTCGAGGATCGCGCGCTCACGGTTGAGCAAGGCGGGCGACTGGGCTGGCAACTGGGCTGGCAACTGGGCTGGCAACCGGGCGGGCAACCGGGCGGGCCCATCGTTCACTGAGGACATTGCCATAGTTTATGAACGATTCACGACAGCGGCGTGACAGCCGCGTGGCGAACTGCCGCCGCGTTGCCTGTACCGTGGGCAGGTAGCGTGCGCAGGTCGCGTGCGCCTGCCGCGTGTCAGCGCCGGCCGCGGCGGGGCGGCGGCTCGGGCGGCGGGTGGCCGCCGGGCGGCGCCGAGAACAGCTTGGCGGCACGGCCCTTAAGCTCGAGCAGCTCGCTCGGCGTGATCGAGTACTTGCGGCCGACGATGTCGACCTCGATGCGAAACTCAACGTCCTTGCTGCCGTTGCTCAGCGTGCCGCAGGTGAAGTCGTAGTCTGGGCTCTCGGCCGGGAAGCCGTCGGTCTCGAGGTCGAACTCGAGGTACTTGATGTCACGGATCTCGCCGCTGGCGAGATCGAGCACGCCGGTGGATTCGATGACCTTGTCATCAAGTTCATCGTGGATGGTGATCGGCAGTTTCAGGTCCATCGTCATTCGCTCTCAGGGCGCGGCCGCTCGACAAGCAAGACCGACGGTCAGGGGCGCGCATGATGCCACAGCCGGCGCCAGGGCTGTATCTCAAGCTGCTGGGCGGCCCTCTTGGGGGCAGCGGACAAAGTGAGCTTTCGGGTCAGATTTCAGGCCTGGGCCGAGACAAAGACCCCGGTGGTCTGCAGCAGCAAGGCGGTCAGCAGCCGCGCGTGCACCACATGAAGCCGGCCTTGCGGCCGACAAGCCACCACCTCGGCCACGACTTCGAGCGCGCTGTCGCTCAGGCGCAAGCGCTGGCCCGGCGCCAGCGGCTGCGGCGCGTACAGGCTTAGCCCGGTCAGCGACAGATCGCGCCAGCGCACCGGCAGCGGCGCTGACGGCCAGCCCACTTGCATCAGCGCAACATGGCTCTGGTCACGGCGCACTGCCGCACGTCGGCTGCCGCTCTGGCCTGGATGGATCAGCGCGTCGGCTTCAGGCAGCAGCGCCAGTGGGCTGTAGCAGGCCGGGCAGCGCACATCCGGTCGTTGGCTAAAGACCACTGGGTGCCGGCACA
>JBBQJN010000312.1:0-4082 GCA_038325945.1 Burkholderiales bacterium
GCCAGCCACAGGCTGGCGAGCAGGCCATACAGCTCCGCGCGCGCCAGCTCTTCACTCTGGTCGGCACTGGCAAAACTCAGGGCACTGGTTTGAGGATCATTCATATGGGCCATTCTCGTAAAACAGTAAGCCGGCACTCCGCACTCGGTACTCGGTACTCGGTACTCGGCACGCAGCACCCGGCGCATCAAGCAGACGCCCTGGATCCGGCTGTGCCGGGCCAGCGGGGTCGCCCCCTGGGGAGAGCGCCGCATGCGCTTCGGGGGGGTCTAAAGATCCGTGATCCTGACCTCATTGGGGCTGCTGTGCAGATCGATCACCCGGCAATCACCACACATCTTCAAGCGCTCAGCGGCCGCGCCCTGGAAAGCCGAGTGACCGGCCAGCTTGCCGATCATCGACTCGATTGCGCGCAGCGTGCCAAAGGGCTTGCTGCAGCGCACACAGGCATAGGGCGGCACCTCATGCAGCACGCGCGCGGCCTTGCGTGCCTTGCCCTCGTCGGCCAGCCAGAGCCGCGGCTGCAGCGTGATCGCGCCCTCGGGGCAGGTGCTGACGCAGACGCCGCACTGCACGCAGTTCTTCTCGATGAAGCGCAGCTGCGGCTTGTCGGGGTTGTCGAGCAAGGCGCTCGCCGGGCAGGCACCCACACAGCTCAGGCACATCGTGCAGGTCTCGGTATTGAGCTGCAGGCTGCCAAAGGGCGAGCCGGCGGCCGGCAGCGGCAGGACTTCGGCCTTCACCGGTGCTTGGCCCAGCAGGTGCTCGATTGCCAAGTCCAGCGTGCCGCGCTTGTCGGCCTGGGCCGCAAATGCCGCTGCGCGTGCCACGCCCTGGGCCGGCGCCGTGAGCAGCGCCGCATCCAGCGCCGGCAGATCGCGCGCGTCGCGGGCAACAATCAACTTGAAGTGCTCGCCGGCATAGCCCAGCCCGGCAAGGATGGCCTGGGCCACCGCCATTTGCTCGGTCAGCGCCTGGCGGTACTCGGGCGCTTCTTCGTCGGTCAGCAGCAACCAGACCTGGCTGGCACCCTGGGCCTTGGCCGCCAGCCAGAGGTCGAGGCCGATGCTGGCGGTATGCCACACCGCCACCGGCAACACACGTGCCGGCACGCCGTGCAGGCCGCTGGCGCTGCGGTCAACACGCGCCGCGCGGCCCAGTTCGTCAATCAGCTTGCTGCCGGCACCTTGGCTGTGCAGCAGCAGAGCCGCGTCTTTGCCGCCGGCCTTGGCATAGGCGGTGAGCAGGGTGCGCAGGCGCTTGCCCTGGTCCACTGTGCTGGGGTAGGCAAAGCTCATCGCGCCGCTGGGGCAGACGGTGGAGCAGGCGCCGCAGCCCACACACAGGTGCGGCTCAACCACCACGCCGCCGCCCTGCCCCTTGGGCGCGCCGGGCGCCGCATGGCCAGGGATCGGGCCACGGTTCTTGCCGGTGGTCTTGCCCTTGAGCGTGGCATCGCTGCGGATGGCGCGGGCCGAGCAGACGTCGATGCAGGCGGTGCAGCCGATCTGCTGGTTGCGGCTGTGTGCGCACAGGCTCTGCCGGTAGCTGAAGAAGCGTGGCTTCTCGAACTCGCCCACCAGATCGCGCAGCGCCAGCACTGCGGCCATCAGCTTGCGCTCGTCGCCGCCAACGTGGAAGTAACCCTGCGGCTGCTGGTGCTGGCTGAAGGCCGGTTGCTCGCGCAGGTCGAGCACCAGGTCGAAGCGCTCTTCGACCTGCTGCGGCTCACGCTGGAAGTCGATCGCGCCAGCGGCCTCACAGACCCGCACGCAATCGCGGTGGCTTTTGCAGGCCGACAGATCGACCTGGTAGCTGAAGTCGATCGCGCCCTCGGGGCAGGCTTCGATGCAGGCGTTGCAGCGGGTGCACAGATCAAGGTCAATCGGGTTGCTGCTGGTCCACTGGGCATCAAACTGGCCCAGCCAGCCGCTGAGCTGGCTCAGGCGGCCGGTGTGTACCGCATGGGTATGGCTCTGCAGCAGCGCGCCGCCCGGGCGATCGATCAGCAGGCTGGGCACCAGCTTGTCGGCCAGCAGCGCCGCAGCGCGCTCGGCGGCATCGGCGCCGCCGATCACCAGGCAGCGGCCTTCGCTACGGTAGCTGACGGTGCCCACCGGGTCGGCATCGGGCAGCTGCGCGGCAGCGATCAGCGCCGCCAACTTGGGCGTGGCCGACTTGGCGTCGCGTGACCAGCCACCGGTTTCGCGCAGGTTGACAAAGTGGATCGGCCGCACGTCGAGCGGCGCACTGCCTTCGGTCTGCTCGTTGAGCGCCTGGAATAACCGGCCCTCCTGGGTGCAGCCCACCAGCAGCGTCTCGGCGCTCTTGCCGGTGGCCACGGCGGCGCGCTGAAACGCCGCTGCCTCGCGGCGGCAGAGCAGGCTGTGCTCGGCCTCCAGACCGTCAGCGCTGGCCCCCGGCGTCAGGCTCAGGGCCCGCGCCAGGGCCGGCCGGTCCAAGGGCATCGTGCGGTTGCAGTCGCAGATCAGCGTCTTCATGGGTGTTTGAGTCCTGGGAGATGGGGTTGTCTGGGATCTGGCCAGAGGCGGCCGCAGCATCGGAGCGTGTGTCCGTGGCTGCGGGCGGCAGCGCCGCTGCGGGCAGCGCTGACGCCGCCGCAGCGGCCTCGGCCTCGGCCTCGGCTTTTTCTTCGTCGAACAGGCCTAACGATTGCGACTGCACCATCTTGCGCAGCCAATGCGCGGGCAGCGGGTCGGGTTTGCCATAGTCGTCGATGTAGGTATCGAGGCCGTCCATGATGTTGAAGTGCGGATCAGTGAACAGCTTCTGCAGCGCCGCGTTGCGCACGCCGCTATCGACACCGGGCGCCACAAAGCGGCTGAAATCACTGTCACGGCCCAGTGCGGCGACATCGGCCAAGGTGGGCGGTGGCGGCACTTCGACGATCACGCTTGGCGGCTGTGCTGGTGACGGCGCCAGGCCAGGCGCAGCCTGTCCGGCGGGCACGGCCCGCAGCGTCGCCGGGCTTGCTGCAGCGGCCGGCAACGGCGGCGCCGCAGCGCCCGCGCGCTGTGGCAACGTGGCGGCCGACGGTGCTGCCGGCAGTGCGGTGGGCTGTGCGGCGGGCGACGGCGGCTCGACCAGCACCACGCCCTGACGCAGTTGCACCTTGCGGCGCGACCAGCGCGTCAAAAAGCCGCCAGCATCGTCGTCTTGCGGCTCACTCATTCGGCACCGCCACGCTCAACGCTCACCCGGCGCCTTGAACGACGCTGGACGGCGGCGCTGCTTGGGCTCGGGTTTGTAATGTTCATCAACAAAGTTCTGCAGCCAGGCGCAGTGGGCTTCGGGTAGCGGCAGGTTGTCTACGCGCTCCTGGGCATCGAGCAGGCGGCCGGCTTCGTTGTAGGACAGCGTCACCATCTCGGGCCAGGCATTGGGCGGATCGGCCTCGTCGGTGCGCCACATCACAAACCAGACCGGTCCGCCTGACGTGAGGTTCAGGTAATAACCCTCGGCTTCGTCGCGGAACAGCGTGACGCTCAAGCCTGGATGCAGGGTCTGGGCAAAACGGCCGTCGTCGCGCAGCAGCCGTGGTTTGGTGCCGAAGCTGCCGTCATCGACCAGCACTTCGACGATGCGGAAGCGCCAAGCCTCCCATTCGTTGGGCTGTTGCTGGCGTTCGATGACCACCGCCACCGGACAAGAGGGTCGTTGCTGCATGGGGCCATCAGTCTAGCGGCCGCGCCGCGACAGCTTGTCGCAGCGGCCGCCCCCACGGCAGCCTCCAGGGTTTGTCACTAGGAGCCTGTCGGGCTTGGGGCGTCGATAGCGAGAATCGGCCCCAGCGAGGACAGTTCTTGCCGGATTTGCAGCCCCATAGCCCAGCTATGGGGCAAAAAGACGGTGAGAAATGGACCGCTGCGGTCGATTCCCCGCCGACGCTCCCCAACCCCGACAGGCGCCTAGGAGCCTGTCCCAGAGCCCGACAGGCTCTTAGGAGCCTGTCGGGCTTGGGGACAGACTGGTAGCGGCCTGGGCCGCGCCCTGCTCGTGGGCCTCGGGGTCGCTAAGCAGCAGCACGCTCATCACCGCGCCGCTGCCTTCTTCGCGCGGGC
>JBBQJN010000313.1:0-3963 GCA_038325945.1 Burkholderiales bacterium
GCCGGGGCGCGGGGCGGTTGGCGGTAGCCCGATGTTTCTGTTGCTGCCTCGGCCGGGCGGCCTGCCCGGACGTCGGCGGGGGACATGGAGGGATCCGGTTGCCTGGCGGCCTCGTCAGCCTCGCACGGCACGTCGAGAGTCGGCTTTGGCGGCGACGCTCAGGACGACCGCTACGAGCCGTGACCCGCCCTTCGGCGTCAAACCGCCCGGCCTACTGCCATCACCACCGGGTCGGCGGTGATGCGGCACACTCTGATCTTCTTAGCTTCAGGCAGGCGCATGAACCACGACACCCTCCCCACCGTGCTGCTTGGCGGCAGCAGCCTGCAGGTCACGCCGATCTGCCTGGGCACCATGACCTTTGGCGAGCAGGTCGACGAACGTACCTCGCATGCCATCCTCGATCGGGCGATGGACTGCGGGTTGAACTTCATCGATACCGCCGAGATGTACGCCGTGCCGCCCCGGCGCGAAACCTATGGCGCCACCGAGGCCATCATCGGCCGTTGGCTGGCTGAGCGGCCCGGCATGCGCCAGCGCATTGTGCTGGCGACCAAGGTGGCCGGCCCGGCACGAGGCATGGACTGGGTGCGCAATGGCAGCGACAACCTGCTGCCCACCGAAATTGTGCAGGCCTGCGATGACAGCCTGCGCCGGCTGCAGGTCGACACCATCGACCTTTACCAGATCCACTGGCCCAACCGCAATGTGCCGGCCTTTGGCTCGATCTACCTCGACCCCAGCAAGGACCGCGAATTCACCACCATCCATGCCCAACTGGAGGCGTTGGCCGGCTTGGTGAAAGCCGGCAAGGTGCGCCACATCGGCCTGTCCAATGAATCGCCCTGGGGGGTGTCCGAATTTCTGCGGTTGGCCGAACTGCACCACCTGCCGCGGGTGGTGTCGGTGCAGAACCCCTACGCGCTGGTCAACCGCAGCGCGGACAACGGCCTCGACGAGACCCTGCTGCGCAGCCAGGTCGGCCTGCTGGCCTACAGCCCGCTGGGTTTTGGCACGCTGACCGGCAAGTACGACGGCCCGGGCTTTGATGTCTCGCAGCCTGAGCTGGGCCGCATTGCCCGTTTCAAGCGCATGCGCGAACAACGCTGGGCCCGGCCTGAAGCGCTGACCGCAGCGCGGCGTTATAACGCGCTGGCCCGTGAGCATGGGATGACACCAACGCAGCTGGCGCTGGCCTTCTGCTACACCAGCTGGCGCGTCGCCAGCACCATCATCGGCGTGACCACCCTGGCGCAGCTCGACGAAAACCTGGCCGCCTGGGGCACCACGTTGTCGCCCGAACTGCTGACGGCGCTAGATCGCATCCGCTGGGAGATCCGCGACCCGGCGCAGTGAGCGCCTCGACGCGGCACAACTGAAGCCGGCAATCGATGGCCAAGAAGGACAAGCATGTCAGCGAAACGCCGGCCACGCAGTGGCTGCGCGGTGCCGGCGTGGCCTTCACCGAGCATGTCTACAACTATGTCGAGCATGGCGGCACGGCCGAATCGGCGCGCCAGCTCGGTTGGCCGGAGCATGCGTTGATCAAGACCCTGGTGATGCAGAACGAGCGCGCCGAGCCGCTGATCGTGCTGATGCATGGCGACAAGCAGGTCAGCACCAAGAACCTGGCCCGCGCCATCGGCGTCAAGAGCATTGAATCCTGCAAGCCGGAGGTGGCCCAGCGTCACAGCGGCTACCAGGTGGGTGGCACTTCACCGTTTGGCACCCGCAAGGTCATGCCGGTGTACATCGAGGCCAGCGTGCTGGCGCTGCCCACCCTGCTGATCAACGGCGGGCGCCGGGGCTATTTGCTCGGGCTGGCGCCGGAAGTGCTGGTATCGGCGCTGGACGCACAGGCGGTGCACTGCGCAATTTGATCATGGCAGGTTGACAGCAAGAGTCTGCGTCTGTGGCCCGGCGAGTATCTCAGCAAACTCTAAGTGTCATGATGCGGGGCGCCGCCCCGCATCATGGAATACTTGCGCACCAAACAAAAGCCTCAGCGCCGCGAAGCGGCAACATAGCCCGCCGTCTGCAAACCATTGACTGGCTCTGGCGCTGGCGCTGGCGATGACGGTTGCGACCATTTGACCTGCGTGAGGCCTTGCGGGGCGATGCTCGGCGAAGCAGGCCCCACCTGCGGTGCCTGCAGCCCCAGCGACGCGGGCTGGGCCGGCACGGGATCGTCGAGCATCACCGGCAGAGCCTGCTCGGAGGCCGATGATGGGCTCAAGGTGGCCGCATGCCGATCTTCGACCGGTCGATGAGCGCCCGACCATCCCATGGCCCCAAGCACCACCGCGATGGTGAGCAGGTTGGTCAAGCGAGGTACCAACGCGACACGCCGTGTCGAGAAATTTTCCATGTCAGAAGTATGGGACGGACAGGATGTTGGCTCAAGGCAGCCGATCCCCGCAAGCAGGGGGTTCACCACTCATTCAGGGGGGGTGTGTCGCCATTGGCTGGCAAACTCGCCCGTCGGCAGGGCTGCATGCCGGCAGTGCCCGCCCGAGCGCCTGGATGCAGATCTGTCGCGCCGTGACATCTATCGCACCGAAGCCGCTGATTCCCTGGAATCACTGCGGCATCAATGGCGCTGGCACCGTGGCCGACCTGCCGTCCGGCATCGACTGGCCGATCTACGACCCAGCTCTGACCTGGGGTGGCAAGACGGTGCTGCGCCACACTGCCAGCTGTTGGCCCAAGACCGGCTCAGTGGCTGCCGAGACCGTGCCCAGCAACTTCAGCGAGACCGTGACCCTAACGGCACGCCGCTCACCCCTTGCGTCAAGCTGACCCCAGACTAGGAGCCTGTCGGACTTGGGGCGTCGATAGCGAGAGTCGGCCCCAGCGAGGACAGTTCTTGCCGGATTTGCAGCCTCATAGCCCAGCTATGGGGCAAAAAGACGGTGAGAAATGGACCGCTGCGGTCGATTCGCAGCCGACGCTCCCCAAGCCCGACAGGCTCCTAGGAGCCTGTCGGGCTTTGGGACGGGCCCGCGTTGGTCTGGTGCTGAGCGAGAGCTGCAGAGCAGAGGTGCGGGCCGGCGCGCCCAGCAACCCGCCTGCAAGCCCTGAGTCGGCGGCGGACAGTCGTTTTGACACCCGGCAAGGCAGGCGTTGTTCGCTGCGCCTGTATTTTTCAGTTGGCGCTTGGCGCTTGGGGCTTTTGGCTTCCGGGCAAGCCAGGCCAGCCGCTTTGGCGCGCAGATCGCGCTCAAGCCCGGCGCTGGCAGGCCGACAAGCCCTACAGGCCCCGAGACTTTCAGGGCGGCGCGAGCGCTGGCTCGCCACACCTTGAGCTGGCCCATGAGATGTTGAAGCCGCATGACGACAGCCCCGGCGCATCGACGCCCAGGGCACCTACAGCGTGGCGCTGGTGCTGGTGCTGGTGCTGATGTTGGCGATGGGGCTTGCCATCGGCCACTTCAGGTACAAAGCGCTGCTGATCACGTTGGCGAGATACCTCAAACGCCAGGAGGTGCTGAGCCAGGCGACCTGGCTGGCCAGTTTTGGCTGGGCCGGCACCACTTGTGCGGCCGGCGCGCTGATCGCCGGCCTGCTGTTTCTGGCCTTAAAGGCTACCGGCGTGGGCGTGATGGCCGGCGCGGTGCCGATCATCATCCTGCTGTTGGTGATGCTGCACCACTACCACTTCCGCCAATGTGAGTGCGCCCCAGACCTGTTGCTGCGCGTCACACCCCCCGAGTGGGAATGAGGAAACTTTGGGCGGCCCGGCGTTTTCTCATGGGCGAACAGCAGGCCCAGGGCCTGCGGCTGGCAAAGGCCGAGCGCGAGGTCGCGCAATCGGCGCGCCGCCGGGGTGAGCTGCGCTGCCTGCGCGCCAGCGACCGGGTGGTGCCTGTGGACTTGCACAGTGGCCACTTCAGCGGCCAGAACGTCAGCGCACCGTGTTTGATCCCGCAGGCGCAGGACATCAGCATCCGCCGCGAGGCCGAA
>JBBQJN010000314.1:0-3962 GCA_038325945.1 Burkholderiales bacterium
CGACTGCGGCTGTGGCTGTTTACCGCGCTATACGGGGTGCTGATCGCGGCCAGCGTGCTCAGTTTCGTGCGTGCCGGCGACCTCCAGTTCGGCCGCAGGCCGCTGCAGAACCTGGTGCGCACGCTCGACGAGCTGTCGCGACCCAGTTTCATCGACGCCTGGCGCGGCGAGCGCGCTTTTGCTTACCGGGACGACGACGGCCGCGTGCTGCGCACCGAAGACAAGCGCCAGGTCGAGCGCGCCTACCTTGTCGGCCTGGCCGACGCGACCTGGACCACGCTGAAGGTGGCGACGCTGGGCTCGCTGATTGCCGCCATTGCCGCGCTCCCATTCGGCGTGGCCAGCGCCCGCAACATGGAGGCGCCGCGCTGGGTGGCGGCGCCCGCCCGCCTGCTGCTGGATGCGGCGCGCGCCATCCATGCGCTGGTGTTCGGCCTGCTGCTGGTGGGCATCATGGGCCTGGGGCCGATGGCCGGCATCCTGGCCATTGCCTTTCATTCCTTCGGCAGCTACGGCAAGCTGTATGCGGAAGCCATCGAGACCATAGACCGGCGCCTGATCGACGGCGGCCTGGTGCTGGGCATGACGCCACTGCAGACCCTGCTGCATGCGCTGCCGCGCACGATGCTGCCGCAGGGCCTGGCGATCCATCTGTATATATGGGAATTCAATGTGCGCGACTCGACCGTGCTGGGGTTGATAGGCGTGGGCGGCCTGGGCCTGCTGGTGTCGGAAGCGGTGTCCCTTTTCCAGTGGGGCCGGCTGGCCACGCTGCTGCTTGCCATCGTCGCGCTTGTGACCGTTTTCGACCGTATCAGCCGCCGGGTGCGTGCCGAACTGGCTGCCCGGCATTAGACACCTCTGTGCAGCGCAACATCAACTGCCGATTCGGTTTATCCTTGGCACTCGTTTTCTTCCGGACTCACTCATGCGCGCTACCTTTCCCCTGCTGGTCGACACCGACTTTCCTGCCCTGAGGCGTCAACGGCCAGACACGCTGCAGGTCAACCTCGGCTATACCTGCAACCAGAGCTGCGTGCATTGCCATGTCAACGCCGGCCCCAACCGCACCGAGCAGATGAGCCGGGAGACCGCGGACCAGGTGCTGGACGTGCTGCGCGCCGGGGGCATCTCGACGCTGGACCTGACCGGCGGCGCGCCGGAGATGAACCCGCATTTCCGCTACCTGGTCGCCGCCGCGCGCGCGCTCGACGTCAAGGTGATGGACCGCTGCAACCTGACCATACTGGAAGAACCGGGCTTTGAAGACATGGCCGAATTCCTGGCCGCGCAGCAGGTGCAGATCGTCGCCTCGCTGCCCTGCTACCTGGAAGACAACGTCGACCGGCAGCGCGGCAAGGGGACGTTCGACGCCAGCATTCGGGGCCTGCAGCGGCTCAACTCCCTGGGTTATGGCCAGCCAGATTCAGGGTTGATCCTCAATCTCGTCTACAACCCCCAGGGGGCGAACCTGCCGCCGCCCCAGGCAGCCCTGGAACTCGACTACCGCCGCCACCTGGCGCAGCACTTCGGCGTAGTTTTCAACCAGCTGTTCACGCTCGCCAACATGCCGATCCAGCGCTTCGGCTCGACCCTGGTGTCCAAGGGCCAGTTCGCCAGCTACATGGGCCTGCTGCGCAGCGCGCACCGTGAGCAGAACCTGGCCCAGGTGATGTGCCGCAGCCTGGTCAGCGTGGACTGGCTGGGCTACTTGTACGACTGCGACTTCAACCAGCAACTCGGCCTGCCGATCCAGTCAACGCAGGGCGCCGCGTCGGCGCGCACCCACCTGCGCGACATCAGTGCCGAGCAGTTGCAAGGCCAGGCCATCCGCATCGCCGACCACTGCTTCGGCTGCACCGCCGGCCAGGGCTCGAGTTGCGGCGGCGCGCTGGCCGACGAGACCCGCCCCGCCAGCGCCTGCGCGGCCTGAGGGTATTGACGCCTCCTAAACGCCGCCGCGCGTCTTCAGCAGGTGATCGATCGACAACACGCCCGGGCCGCAGGCCATCAGGTACAGCAGCACCGCCGCCCAGGTGCCATGGGTGGCATAGGCGCCGGGGTAGACCAGCAGTTGGATCACCAACGTCATGCCCAGCAGGGCAGTGGCCGAGAAGCGTGTGGCCAGGCCGAACAACAGCAGCAGCGGGAACACATGCTCGGCCGTCGCGGCCATCATCGCCGCCAGTGCGGGCGGCAGCAGCGGCAACTGGTACTCGTGCTGGAACAAGGACAGCGCGGACTCGGACAAGCGGGGCCAGCCCAGGCTGAACTCACCATTGACCAGGTTGACGACCAGGCCCTCGACCTTGGTCTGGCCCGAGTTCCAGAACACCGCGGCGATGGAGAAGCGCGCCACCAAGGCGATCAGGCTCAGCGGGATGCGCTCGAACCACGAGATCAGCGTGGCCACCAGGCGGGCGGGTGTCGACGATGCGGCGGCGGCGTTGATGCCGCCGTGGCTGCTTTGCCTGTTCATGCTTCGGTACTCCTTGGTAATTGCAGCGCGCAGATCGCGCCGTGGCGCACCAGCAGCGTGAGCAGGGCCTGCAGATCAAAGTCGGCGGCTTCGGCGAGTGCGTGCGACACCGCCTCGGCCAGCGTGCGGCCCTGCTGCAGCGCCGCGACAAAGCGCTCGGCGCCCGGCGGCAGGCTCAGCACCAGCACGTCCAGGCCTTCGCGCAGCACCAGCGCCGCCTCAGGCAACAGCGGGTCCAGTTCGGCCAGGTCGCCCTGGCCCTGGTGCGCCGCCCAGATCGAGACGATCGCAAAGCGCGATGCCAGCACGGCCACGGAGGGGTGGCAGACCACGTGCAAGCGGCCCACTGCCGCGCCGTCGCTCAGCGCCGCCACGGCGGCGGCTGGCGACAGCGTCTCAGCATCGGCCGCGTGATAAGCCTGGATACGGGCGAACTCCAGCCGCGCCAGATCAGCCAGGTAGGGCACGCTGCGAGCGGGTTCGAAGTCGGCGATGAAGTCGGGCAATCGATCACCGTAGCGGGCCAAAACGCGGCTTCGCGGCGGCTGGCGGCGCACAAATTCGGCGGCCATGGCGCGGAAGAATTCCTCGCCCACCAGTTCTTGTGTCACCGGGAAACTGGTGGCCAGCGCATCGATCAGCGAACTCATCACGTTGTTGCGATGCACCGCCAGGCGCTGGGTCGGGTCTGAGCCATTCCAGGCCCGCAGACCCAGTGGACAGGGCAGCGCGGGCGCCAGCAGCGCAGCGGCAAAGCCGGCTTCTTCGGCGGTGTCATCTGGCCGCTGGGCGGTTTGGGGGTCGCGGCGGCTCATGCCGTTGCCGCCTGCATCAACAAGCTGTCGGCGCGCCCGGCTTCGGCCAGCAGCGTGGCCAGGGTGGGCACCTCGTTGTCGCGTTCCAGCAGCGTCGGCAAGGGCCCCAGCCTTTGCACTACCTGCTCGTACAAGAGCCAAACCGCCTCGTCCACCGGCGAGCCATGGCTGTCGATCAACAAGGGGGCGCCGGCCGCGTCCTGATCGCGCGCAAAGCCCGCGAGATGGATCTCGCCCACCGCATGCAGCGGCAGCGCCGCGATCAGCGCTTGCGGATCACGGCCATGATTGATGCACGAGAGATAAGCGTTGTTGACATCGAGCAGCAGGCCGCAACCGGTGCGGCGCACCACCTCCTGCAGGAAGCCCGCCTCGTCCATCGTCGAGCTGTTGAATTCGACATAGGTTGACGGGTTCTCCAGCAACAGCCGGCATTGCAGCCGCTCTTGCGTGTGGTCGATGTGCGCGCAGACTCGGGCCAGGCTGGCTGCGTGGTAGGGCAGCGGCAGCAGGTCGTTGAAATACACGCCGCCGTGGCTGGACCAGGCCAGGTGCTCGGAGAACATCGCCGGCTGGTAGCGACGAATCAGCGCCCGCAGCGCATCGAGGTGGGCCTCGTCCAGCGGCGCTTCGCCGCCGATCGACAAGCCCACGCCGTGCAGCGACAG
>JBBQJN010000315.1:0-3917 GCA_038325945.1 Burkholderiales bacterium
GGTGCGCGCCTGGGTCGCCGAGTTGCAGCAGGGCAGCAGCAAGGGCTACCGCCTGGTGCTGCGCGACGTGCGGCACCGCGTCATCGGCAGCAACAGCTTGCCCGACGAGGCCTGGGTCGACACGCTGGCCGACGCGCTGCGCCTGAGCGGCAAGCTGCGCGAGGGCAGGGCGTTTGTCGATCTGCTGGCCGCCACACAACAGCAGCAGCCAGGGCTGGTGCCTTGGCTGCAGTGCCAACCACGACGCGCATTGGCCTTGGCCGACGACTGGCCGCGGCTGCTGGCCATCGTCGCCTGGCTGCAGGCGCACCCGCGCCCGGGCCTGTACCTGCGCCAGGTTGACCTGCCCGGCATCCACAGCAAGTTCATCGAAGCACAGCGTGCCGTGCTGGCCGAGTTGCTGGACCAGGTGCTGCCCAGCGCCGCAGTTGACCCCGCAACGCGCGGTGTGAGCCAGTTCGCAGCCCGCTACGGCTTTCGCGACAAACCCCAGCGCGTGCGCCTGCGCTTCCTCGACCCGTGCCACCCCGCCTGGGTGCCCGGTACCGACGCCGATTACACGCTGTCGGCGCCCGCTTTTGTGCGCCTGGATGCGCCGGTGCGGCGCGTCTTTATCACCGAGAACGAAATCAACTTTCTGGCCTTTCCGCCCGCGACTGACAGCCTGGTGGTGTTTGGCGCTGGTTATGGCTTCGATGCCGTGGCGCAGGCGGCTTGGCTGCACCAGCGCGCTGTGCACTATTGGGGCGACATCGATACCCATGGCTTCGCGATCCTGGACCAGTTGCGCTGCCACTTTCCGCATGCGCTGTCGTTCCTGATGGACCGTGACACCTTGCTGGCGCACGAGGACCAGTGGGTGACCGAGCCGCAGCCCACGCAGCGCGATCTGCCGCTGCTCGGCCGTGACGAGCGGCGGCTCTATGACGACCTGCGCTGGCGGCGGCTGCGAGAAGAACCGGTGCGACTGGAGCAGGAGCGCATTGGCTACGGCAGGGTGGAGCAGAGGGTGGCTGCGCTGTAGCGCGGCAGCAGGCACGGGGAGGCCGGAGCTGCATCAGCGAGCGGTCTGCACTGCCGAAGGCCAGAGACTGAGAGGCAATCACCAACACGGCAAGAAACCTGGCGCTTCGTTCAGCCCGCTCGTCGGTGTGGTGTTGGCCGGCATGCGCGGCCTGTGTGGCGCTCATCCTGCCAGAAACTGCAGGTCGAGCTTGTGCAGCACCTCGTAGCACGGCAGCACTTGCGCAACGCTGGCATTGGGCTCGCGGCCCTCGCGAATGGCGGCGAAGAACTCGCGGTCCTGCAGCTCAATGCCGTTCATCGACACCGCCACTTGGCTGACGTCGATCTTCTCCTCTTTGCCGTTGAAGAGGTCGTCGTAACGCGCGATGTAGGTGCCGCTATCGCCGATGTAGCGGAAGTAGGTGCCCAGCGGACCATCGTTATTGAAGCTCAGGCTCAGCGTGCAGATCGCACCACTTTCCGCCTTGAGCTGGATGCTCAAGTCAAGGGCGATGCCCAGCTGCGGGTGGATCGGACCTTGCAGCGCATGGGCCTGCACGATGGGGCTGCCGCATTGGTAGGCAAACAGGTCCACCGTGTGCGCAGCGTGGTGCCACAGCAAGTGGTCGGTCCAGCTGCGGGCCTGACCCAGCGCATTGGTGTTGCTGCGTCGGAAAAAGTAGGTCTGCACATCCATCTGCTGGATAGTGAACTGCCCTGCGCGCACCTTCTGGTTGATCCACTGGTGGCTGGGGTTGAAGCGCCGGGTGTGGCCGCACATGGCTACCAGGCCGCTGGCCTGCTGTGCTGCCAGCACCGACTGTGCATCGGCCAGCGAGTCTGCCAGCGGGATTTCCATCTGCACATGCTTGCCCGCCTTCATGCAGGCGATGCTTTGCTCGGCATGCATCTGTGTGGGTGTGCACAGGATCACCGCGTCCACCTCGGCCAGCGCCAGGCTATCGGCCAGGTTGGTGCTGGTGTGGGCGATGCCGTATCGCGCGGCCACCGCACGGGTTTTTTCAATCTCGCGGCTGACCAGCGAGACCACCTCCACACCGTCAATGTGCTTGATACCGTCCAGGTGCTTGATGCCGAAGGCACCCGCGCCGGCCAGGGCGATTTTGATCGTTTTGCTCATTCAGATGTTCTCCAGAATCAGGTGGCCCACTGCGGTATTGCTGGCAGGTACATGGTAGAAACGGTGCGCCAACCGGGGCGGCGCGCCGCCGTTGATGTCGGCCATTGCGCCGCGGGCGATCAGCCACATCACCAGCTCGATGCCTTCGCTGCCGGCTTCGCGCACATAGTCGATGTGCGGCATCGTGGCCAAGCCCGCCGGGTCGGCGATCAGCCGGTCGAGAAAGGCGTTGTCGAATGCCTTGTTGATCAGGCCGGCGCGCGGCCCCTGCAACTGGTGGCTCATGCCGCCGGTGCCCCAGATCTGCACGTTCAGCGGCTCGTCGAACGATTCAATGGCACGCCGTATGGCCTGACCCAGCATGAAGCAGCGCTTGCCGCTGGGCGCCGGGTACTGCACAACATTGACGGCAAACGGGATCACCGGGCAAGGCCAGGCCGGCTTGTCTGCACCGGGCTGGCCGCACATCAGGCTGAGCGGCACGGTCAGGCCATGGTCCACATCCATCCTGTTGACGATGGTCAGGTCGAAGTCGTCCTGGATCACCGACTGCGTAATGTGTGCGGCCAGCGTCGGGTGGCCGATGACCACGGGCACCGGGCGTGGCCCCCAGCCTTCATCGGCGGGCGCAAACTGCGCCGCGGTGCCGATGGCGAAGGTGGGAATCATCTCCAGGCTGAAGGCCGTGGCATGGTCGTTGTAGACCAGAAAAATAGCGTCCGGCGGGTTGGCCTTGAACCACTTCTTTGAGAATTCGTAGCCCTTGAACAGCGGTTGCCAATAGGGCTCGTTGCTCTTGCCCAGGTCGAGCGCGGCGCCAATGGCCGGCACATGCGAGGTGAAGACGCTGGCTGTGATCTTGGCCATCAGGCGCTCGCCTTCTTGTTGTCGCTGATGCTGCGGTTGCCCTCGACCGAGCGACCACCGGCCAGCATCATCGCGGCGTAGTCTTCCTGTGTCATGCCGGTCATGCTGGCGGCCATGTACTGGAAACTCTTGCCATCGGTGGCACCGATCTTGGCCAGAAAGTAAATGTTGCCGCCGGCGGCGATGCAGCGGTTCAGGTCGCGGCTGAGCACGCCCTGCTTCTGCTCCTCGGTCATTGGCCACTCGTCCAGATAGGCGCGCTCGTCGGCCTTGAAGCGCTGGCGGTTGGCGGCCCTCATCAGGCTCATGCAAAACTGGTTGAGGTGGTAGCCCAAGCGCGATTGTTCGGCATCAAAGATGGTCGTGCCGGGAACGTCCAGGTAGGGTTTGTTCAGGGCCATGCTTGCTCCTTGCGTGCGCAATTCAGCGGGAAGATTCTTCGGGCCAATACAGCCGCATCGGGTTGTCCACCGGCAGTTTGCGCTGCAGCTAGACGGTGGGCGCGATGTGGGGGATGAAGTCCTCCAGCAGCCCATCGTCCGGCATGTGGTGCTTCAGGCTGGGGTGCGGCCAGTCGTTGCCCACAGCACGCGGTCGGAAAACTCTTCAACGATGCGGCGAGCAAACGGCACCATGTACGGATAGGCATTTTGCTCGCTCCAAAGGCCTTCGGCGCAGTCACCGACAGCCGCTCGGGGCAGCTCACCTGGCTCCAGACATTGGGCTGATCGCGCATGAACTTCTGGAACAGCTCAAACTGCGGCCCGTCCACCGGCAGCGCCACATCGGGCCGGCCCATGGGGCAACCACCACGGTAGCTGCGTCGTTGCTGATTTCAGGTCACTCACTTTGGACATCAGCGTGGCATAGGCAAGGCCCTTGATCTGCTGGTTGCGCCAGGTTT
>JBBQJN010000316.1:0-3911 GCA_038325945.1 Burkholderiales bacterium
CGCGCACCACCTTGGCGGCCGGAAAGCGCGCCGCGATGCGCTCGGGTGGCTTTCTGATCTCGAACTTGCGGCTTGGCGTGATCGGCTGCGCCGCTGTCAAGCGTCGTTGTCGGCCCGCAGGCCGGGCCAGTTGTCCTGCCAGGCGCTGTTTTCGGGCATCACGTACACCATGCCGCGGCTTTGGCCGAGCAGCCGCTGGACAACACCGTCGTAGAAGGCCTCCGGCACCACCACGCAGCCGGCCGATACGCGCCGGTCTCGGCTGTCGGCAGAGGCCAGTTTCAACACTCGGCTGTCGCGGTCCGGGCCATTGCGAAGCCGGTGGATGGCCAACGCGCTGTCGTAATCGAGCCAAATGATGGCTTCGCCGGTCAGGTTGCGGCCGGGCTCGGACCGAAAACGGCCGGCCGGGGTGGTGCGGTCGCTGTCGCGCAAGGCGCCGCTCTGGGTGCGCTGGCCGACGCCAGGCGCGGTTTGATCACCCAGGGCGCGACCGAGCAGCACCGACGAACTGCCCACCAGCGCGCCATCGGCCTGAAACACCAGCATCAGCGCCGCGTGCTTGTCGACGACGGCGAACGGTCGTTGACCGTGGTCGCCCCGGGCCACCACCTGCTGCGCCATCTGCAACGCCATCTGCAGCGCGGCGTTCGGCAAGGCGGCGTCGGGGCGATGCGCCGAAACCACCACGCTGGCGCTCGGAGTGAAAGCCTCTGCGCGTCCCAACAAGGCGCAGACCAGCGCCACCGTGCCACCCAGCCATGAATACCGCATGTCCGATCCGCGCTGTCCGACAAGCGACGGCCGAAGCCGCCCGCTTTATCCTGGCAACCCGGCGGGTCGCTCGCAGCGCAAATGTTAGTTGCGCTTGCTGCAGCGGCAATCAGGGAAAGTGATGGGTGATGGTGGCGCAAATCACCGGTTTGGCGTTGTCGCGCCGGGCAGATGAGCGGTGTTAGGCCCGTTATGCCCGTTATGCCCGTTAAACCCCCTTTACCGGCTGTTTCGAAGACCGAAGGGTCGGCACGGCCGACGAGTGCGCCGCCGCGACATCGTAGGAGTTGAACACCTGTTGCACCGGCTTGTGCTCGGGCAATACATAGACAACGATGCTGCGGTGTGCGATGCGCGGGCCGATATGGGCGTCGTAGAACTTCACCGGCAGGTTGATGCAGCCGTAGGAAATGCGGTTGTCGGCGGTGGTGGGTGACGCCAGGCGCGCCAGCCGGTGCTCTTTTGGATCGCTGTTGCGCACGCGGTGCATCGATACCGCAGCCTCGTAGTCGACCCACACCACGTCCTCGCCGAGAGTGTTGACACCGCGTTCGCCGACAAACCGGCCGGCCGGGGTGGTGCGCTCTTCGGGCCGCACCAGGGGGATCGGGCGGTCGCCGATGCCTGGCACCGAATCGTCGCCCGGTGCCGACCCCAGCAGCACCGGCGTGGCCGCCTGCAGCCGAGCCGCCGCGTCGAAGACATACAAGCGGGCGAACAGTTTGTCGACGATGACGAAATCCGCACCGGCGTTGTCGCGCGCATCGGCAACCCAGTTGGCGATGTGCCGGGCGTCCGCCGACACCTTTGTTTCGGTGCCGAAGTCAGCCCTTTGCGTCGGCTGAGCCCGCAAGGGCGCCGCCGGCCCAACCGGGCCGGTGGACGCAACGGGGCTGGTGAGCGACCCTGCGGAGGCCAGCGTGCGGCTGGCGGGCCCGCTGCCTGGAGCCATCAGCCGCAACGCTGCAAACGCGACCAGACTCGCCGCCAGGCCCAGCACCAGCCCATTGCGAACACCCGTGCGGATGTCAGCGCTTAAGTCAGCGCTTGTCTCTGCGCTTGTCTGTACGCTTGTCTTTGCGCCAAGGTCAGCGCCGGGCGACGCGGACTTGAGCTTGTGCCATCTCGACATGGTGGGCCAATTCTGCGGTCTTGATCAGGCCAGGCGGATCTTTACGCCGCCGGAGGGCGGTCGCTCAGAAACCACCCTCCGGCGCCGGATCCGAGCCTTGTGACATCAGTTCCGATCTGCTCGTGCCTGGCGCTCGGTGGTCATGCCGCTGTTGTCGGTCGACGACATGCGGTTGTTGTTGTTGTTCATGCCGCTGTTGTTGCTCAACGTGCCGTCGGCATTCCTGTTCATGGTGTTGTCAGTACGGACTGTGGGCTGGTTTTGCATCGTCGAATCGGTACTTTGAGCCTGCGGCGTCGTAATCGGACTGGTGCTGGTTTGCGCATAGGCCAAGCTCAGGGCGCCGGCAACGGCCACGGCGGTCACGGTAGAAACAAAAAACTTGGGGGCGTTCATGAGGTACTCCAATGGTGAGATCTGCTCGTCGCAGAAAGTGGTTGAAAGCGAACCAACTCTTTCGAACTGGCTGCATGCAAACCTTAAACCTGGCAATGGTTGGGAGGTGCCAGACAGGCCCCCCGGTTGATGTAGGACCAGGGCGCAACGCGCCGACAGACTTTGCAACAGGCCCGGGCACTGTCGGGTAACCACCGCGTGCCGCGCCGCGCGATTGTCGAACCGCAAGAGTGTCTTGAAACCGCAGGTCGAGTGTGGTCAGCCGCTGCCTGCCTGCGCGCCGTTGGCCGCGGCCGGCCGCGGTCAGCCGGCCGCGCCGAACACCCTTCGCGCGTGCACGCCCAGCCCCTGCGCCACGCTGGCGAAGCGATCACCACGCACCACCCTGGCCGCCGGAAAGCGCGCCGCGATGCGTGCGGCCAGCGGCTGCAGCCCGGTGGAGCCACCGGTGAAGTACAGCGCGTCGACCCGCTCGCGTGCCAGCCCGGCCTGCGCCAGGGTCTGCTCGGCGGCGATGGCGATGCGCTCGATGTCGGCGTCCACCGCAGCCATCGCCTGGGCTTCGTCCAACTCGACCTGCAGGCCGGGTTGCAGTGCGGAAAGGTCGATGCGGCTGCGTCCGCCTTCGGCGACTTCGATCTTGGCCGCCTCGGCCTGGCCGATCAGCGCATGGCCCAGCCGCTGCTGCACCACCATCATCAGCCGCGCATGCTGGCGCGCATCGTTGTAAAAACTCTTCATGCGCGCCAGCTCGGCCACCCGCGCCGGGCCGTAGACGGTGTTGATCAGATGCCAGGTGGCGAGGTCGAAATAGACCTTGCTGGGCACCTCGCGGCCGCCGGGGCCGCTGGCCTTGTAGCCGCAGACCGGCAGCAGATGGCCCAGCTCGATGTGGCGGTCGAAGTCGGTGCCGGCGATGTGCACGCCGTGATTGGCCAGGATGTCGTCCTGGCGCTCGATGCGCGCTCGCCGCTGCGGGCCTACCCGCACCAGCGAGAAGTCGGAGGTGCCGCCGCCGATGTCGGCCACCAGCACCAGCTGCTCCTCTTTGATGGTGGTCTCGTAGTCCAGCGCGGCGGCGATCGGCTCGTACTGGAAGCTGATCTCGTCGAAACCCACCGCCTGCGCGGCTTGCGTCAATGCGGCCTGGGCGGCGGCGTCGCGCTCGGCATCGTCATCGACAAAAAACACCGGCCGGCCCAGCACCACGCGCTTCAGCGGCTGGCCGGCCTGGCGCTCGGCCAGGGTCTTGAGGTGCTGTAGGTAGCCGCTGACCACGTCGAGGTAGCGCACCGAACGGCCGGCGCCGACATCGGTGGCCTGCTGCGCCAGTGTCGAGCCCAGGATGCTCTTCATCGAGCGCATCAGCCGGCCTTCCACACCTTCAACATAAGCCGCCACCGCGGCGCGGCCGTAATGGCGATGCGGCTCTTCAAACGAGGCCAGGCCCTCGACGGCGTAGAACACTGCGGTGGGCATGGTGAGCTGGCCGGGCTCAAGCTCGACCAGGCGCACGCCGGGGCCGGAGGGCAGCGCGATGGCCGAATTGGAGGTGCCGAAATCGATGGCGCAGACAGCTGACATGGCTTGCCCGGCAGACCGGGCGTTG
>JBBQJN010000317.1:0-3896 GCA_038325945.1 Burkholderiales bacterium
TCGTCTGGACATGCAGTTCGACAACCTGGCCACCGGATTGGCATTTGCCAAGAGCGGGCAGGCCAAGGCATTGGCCGTCACAAGTTCTACGCGCTCGCCCTTGGCACCCGAAGTACCGACCCTTGCCGAGGCGGGTGTCGCCGGCTTTGAGGCCGTGACCTGGCTAGGGCTGCTGGCGCCAGCGGGCACGCCGGCCCCAGTGGTTGCGTACCTGAACAAAGAGGTGGTTGCGGTTTTGAACGACCCCGAGGTCGCCAAGCGCTTGGCTGCCCAGGGTTTCGTGCCCAAGCCGATGGGGCATGAAGCCTTCGCTCAGTTCATCCAGGCCGAGACGACCAAGTTCGCGCAGCTGATCAAGATCAACAACCTGGTGGTGGATTGAGGCCATGACCGCCAGGACCATCCGCCACCCGCTGGACGACAGCCTGCCTGCGCTGCTGCGCAGCGGCCAGCCCGTGCGCGCCATCTTCAACAGCCTGCCCAGTGCTGCGATCGTCGAGATGTGCGCCTATGCGGGCTTTGACTGCATCGTCATCGACAACGAACACGGCGCTGCCGACCTGGAAACCACCGAGCACATGTTGCGCGCAGCCCGGGCCAGTGGCATCACGCCCATCGTTCGCTGCTTTGCGCAGGACATCGCACGGGTGCTCGACATGGGTGCCAGCGGCGTGCAGATCCCGATGGTCGACACCGCCGAGCAGGCCCGCGCGCTGGTGCAGCGCGTGCGCTACCCGGACCGCGGCCTGCGCGGCAGCGCCTTCAGCAGCCGGGCTGCGGGCTACGGCGCCTTTGGCGGTACGCCACATACCCAACGCAGCAACGACGGCATTGCCCTGATCGTGATGATCGAGACGCCGCTGGCGGTGGCCAACGCGGCGGAGATTGCAGCGGTCGACGGCGTGGATGCGGTGTTTGTCGGCCCCAACGACTTGTCGCACACCATGGGCCATGGCAGCGATTGGGCCTGCGCACCGGTGCAGACGGCGATCGAATCGGCGATCCGGGCCACGCTGGCCGCCGGCAAATGTGCCGGCACGCTGGCCCTGACGCCGCAGGACGCCGCCAAGCTCAGCGGCTGGGGTGCGAACTACCAGTTGCAGGTGACCACCAGCCTCTTCACCAAGGCCCTCAGAGATGCCGCCTCCGCAGGCGGCGACAACGCTGCGGTACTCGAATACTGATCGGCTTGCCGGGCCGTGCAACCTTGATCTATTTATCCCACTGGAGTAAATCATGCGCCGTGTCTTCCTTATCGCTGCTGCGCTGGGCATGCTGCTGCCCCTGCCCAGCCATGCGCAGGACTATCCCAACCGCCCGATCCGGCTGATCGTGCCCTGGTCGCCGGGTGGCGGCACCGATGTGCTGGCCCGCATCATCGCGGCCAAGCTGTCCGAGGCCCTCAAGCAACAGGTCAACGTCGAGAACAAGGCCGGCGCGGCAAGCCTGATCGGCATGACCGCGCTCGCCAATGCCGAGCCTGATGGCTACACCTTCGGGCTGGCCACCAGCAACGTGGCTGCCAACCCCTACCTGTACACCAAACACCCCTTCGATGTGGCGCGCGACCTCGCGCCGGTGGTGCTGGTGTCCAAGGGGGTTTACGGGCTGGCCGTACATCCGTCGATGCCGGTCAAGACGGTGGGCGAACTGATCGCGCTCGCCAAGGCCAACCCCGACAAGTACAACGCCGCCTTGATCGGCGCCGGTTCACCACCGCACTTGGCATTGACCCAGTTCACCTCGATGACAGGCACCAAGATTGTCGGCATCAATTACAAGGGCGCGGGCCCGTCGATGGCCGCGACGGTAGCCGGCGAGACGCAGATCATGTTCGCCAGCTATGCCACTATGTCGCCGATGGTGCAGGGCGGTCGGCTGCGCCTGCTGGCTGTTACCAGTGCCAAGCGCACCGCCACCGCGCCCGACGTGCCCACGGCGGTTGAGAGCGGCTTGCCGGGCTTTGTCTTCGACGAGTGGTACGGCGTGTTTGCGCCGGCCAAGACCCCCCGCGCTGCGATCGATCGCATCAATGCCGAAGTGCGCAAGGTGCTGGAGATGCCCGAGATCCGCGAGCGCATGAAGGCGCTGGCCTCCGAGCCTGCTGGCGGCACGCCTGAGGCGATGGGCGAGTTTGTGCGGGCTGAGATGGTGCGCTTTGCCAAGCTCATCGCCGACAACAACATCAAGGCCGAGTAGTTCTGACAGCCTCAGCTTCGTTCAACCTAGAAACCGCAGTTGGACGCGCCCGAGTGGGCCGTTGCGGGCGCGTCTGGGTAGGCGCGACAACGCAGCAGGCTACTGCCTGCAAGGCAAAGCAACGCCCCCAGACGTGGCTGCGGCGGCTCAATCGGGTGCGAAGCGCTGTCACCCAAAAGGTGAGTGCGGTCGTGGCCACAAAAGTCAGTGTTCATGCGGCCTTGCCAGCGGATGCAAGCGGTCAACAGCGGTTTCTAGGTTCAACCGCAGGAGCTCATCCGTATGACTATCGAAGTGCTTGACCACAGCGCCAGCTTGCCGTTGGCTTCGGACGCGGTCATCGAGCAGGTGGCTACCGGCTTCGCCTTCACCGAAGGCGCGCTATGGCATAGCGCGCAGTCGTACCTGCTGTTCAGTGACATCATCGGCGACCAGATGCACCGCTGGGACGCCGAGCAAGGCTTGAGCAGCTTCCGCCAACCCAGCCAGATGGCCAACGGCAATGCCTGGGACCGCCAGGGCCGGCTGCTGACCTGCGAACACGCCAGCAGCCGGGTGACGCGTACCGAGCCCGACAGCGCCATCACGGTGCTGGCCAGCCACTTTGAAGGCCGCGCCCTCAACAGCCCGAACGACATCGTGGTCAAGAGCGATGGTGCGATCTACTTCACCGACCCGATCTTTGGCCGCCGCGCGCCGCATGGGGTGCCACGCGAACCCGATCTTGATCACAGCAGCGTGTACCGCATCGACCCACGGGACGGCAGCTTGTCTCGCTTGGCAGCTCGGCTGGAGCAGCCCAACGGTTTGTGCTTCAGCCTCGACGAGTCAACGCTTTTTGTCAACGACAGTCCGCGCAAGCAGATCCATGTCTTTGACGTTGAGCCCGATGGCAGCGTCTCGGCGGGCCGGCTCTTTGCCGAGGTTCCGGGTGACGAGCCCGGCGTGCCCGATGGCATGAAGGTGGATCTGCAGGGGCACGTCTACTGCTGTGGGCCGGGAGGCATTCATGTCTTCTCTCCGCAGGGCCACCGACTGGCCCGCATTCGGTTCCCGGAGAAGGCCTGCAACTTCGCGTTTGGCGATGCAGATCACAAGACCCTCTACGTCACCGCCTGCACCTCGGTCTACCGCGTGCGCCTGCTGGTGGCCGGACCGCCGCAGTGGCCGTTGCCTTTAAGAGGGCGATGAGGGGCTGCCGCCTCCCCCTGCGCTGGGTCTAGCCCGCAGGCGCCGCGCGATGAGCCGGGCGAAGTCTGCGAAGACCGCAAGCAAGGTGGCTCCGTTGCGGCGGTGAGGTTTGTCAGGGCCGGCAACGCCGCGCTGGACCCGATCAAACTTGAACCCGGCATCGGTTCGCTCTTGCTCGGGAAGCGAATGGGCGTTCCAGAGCTTCAGGGCCTGGGAAGTCGCGAAATTCCCGCTGCCGCGGTGCTTCTTCGAGTGCGGCGACCGCGTCAGCAACCGATCCCGGTACTTGCCGACGATGATCCTAGACACCGCAGTTGGACGCGCCCGAGTGGGCCGCGATGGCGTGCGCTGGCAAGGCGCGACGACGCTGCGGGCTCATGCCCGCGAGACTGTGCCCGGACATAAACCTAGGAGCCTGTCGGACTTGGGGCGTCGATAGCGAGAATCGGCCCCAGCGAGGACAGTTCTTGCCGGATTTGCAGCCCCATAGCCCAGCTATGGGGCAA
>JBBQJN010000318.1:0-3860 GCA_038325945.1 Burkholderiales bacterium
CGCTGGCCCTCCAGGCGCTCCAGGCTGGCCTGGATGCGGCGTTTGAGCGCCAGCTTGTCGGCGTCGATCTGGTCCAGGCAGAGCGTGGCCAGGTTGTCGACCGTGGGCTTGATCACCTCGGCCACGTAGCGGATCAGGAACTGCGCCTTGAGCAACTGGATGTCGTAGGGCTCAACCTCTTGGCTGGTGACGATGACCCACGCCCTGCCCTGGCACAGCGTGCCCAGCTGCTCGGTGGATGGTCTGCAGTGTCAGCATCAGCTTGGTGTTGTCGCTGATGAACTGCCCCACCTCATCGACCAGAAAGTCGATGCGGTGCCCCTTGGGCTGGGTGTCGAGGTAGTCGCCCAGCAAGCGGGCAAAGCTCTCGATGTTGATCTTGTAGCTGTCGCGGGCGGTGTCGGACCATTTGGCCGCCGACTCGGGCGTCATCTTGAGCGCCACCGACAGGGCCTGCACCACGTGGTCGCGCAAGAAATCCACCGCGTCGCGCTCGGCCCGCCAGGCGGCACCGTTGATCTGCTGGAAGGCTTGCTGGAAGCTGTCTTAGACGCCGTCGGCAACCTCGTCCACATTGATGCGGGACGTGATGCGCTGGGCCAGCTTGTCTTCCTTCAGGACCGGCCGCAACGCCGCCAACGCCGCCGCTTCGCCTTTGGCGGCCTGCATCGCGATAGCGCGGTCGAGCAGCTTGCGCTCGTTGAGCACGTCGACGATCAGCTCGAACAGGTTGATCTCCACCGCCTTGATCGTGGCCTTGGCCAGGGCAGGCAGCAAGACGCCAGCGACAAAGGCGCGGATGTCGAGTTCGCGCTCGGGCGGGTAGTCGAACACCCAGAAACCGATCTCGTTGCCCAGGCCCTTGTTGGCCAGGAACTCAGGCGTGGTGATGCGCGGCAGGATCTGGTTCAGGCGCTGGTCGAAGGTCGCACTCGTGTATGCAGTTCCATGGTCTTGATGAGGTCGTCGTGATCCAAGCCGTGGAGCAGGCGCTTGACCTGGGTATGCGCATGAGTTGCCCTGAGCCGCAGTGTGCGGGAGGATTCCAGATATTGGGCCTCAACCAGAATTCTGAGGATGACCTGCAGCAGCTTGGCCCGGGTAGTCGGCGTCCAGGTGGCGACGGCCGAGTCAACGGCGGCGCAGTCTGCCAGGAAGGGCTCCCACTGGTGGACGTTGATCTGTGTGTCCAAGCGCCGGTGATGGCTGACCAGCACAGTGCGGACGAAGTCGCGCAGCAGCGCGCTGTGCAGCAGGGCCGCTGCAAACAAGGCTTGGGCGGCCACCTCGCACTCCTTGAAGCGGCTGAAGCGGCGACAGCGCCCGCCCTCGCCTTCGTCCACCCGCAGGGCGCTGCCATCGGCCTGGCCATCGTAGGCGGCGATGAAGGGCCGCAGGTGGTCCAGCCGATGTTGTGGGTGGACCTGGGGGATCAGGGCAATCGAGTAGCGGATAGGGCGCGGGCCGGCAGCGCCAGTGCGGAAGTGCCGTTCAGGCTGGTTCAGGCGCCCAGCAGGCGCCGCTCCAACAGGGTCTTGAGGTCGCGCCTGCCGTCGGCGATCAGCAGCACCGTGACGTGGTCATCCAGCACTCGGTAGATCACCCTGTAGGGCTTGAAGAACACCTGGCGGTAACGCCGAATGCCCAGCGACAACAGTTCGGGTGGAAATGCACCACGCTCAGGATGCGATTGCAGCCGGTGGCAGGTCTCTAGCACCCTGTCGAGCAAATGCTCAGCAACATGCAGCGAGTCGTGCTCAGCGATCCAACGCACTATCGCGCTCAGGTCTTGCCTTGCCCTGACGGTAATGCTGACTCGGTAGGTGTCGGGCACGGTCACCGAGCCGACTTGAAGTCTCGACGCAGTTCCGCACGCAGGTCGGCAAAAACCTCGTCAATCGGCTTGAACTGGCCGTTCTCGATCTCGCGGTCGCCCATCGCCAGCAGCTTCAGCAAGGCCAGGGTTTCCTGCATCTCTTCATACGACGCGACATCCTGCAGCACGGCCTTGGCCTCGCCGTTCTGGGTGATCAGCACGGGTTCACGCGCCTCGGCCAGGGTTTGCAGCATTTCGGCGGCGTTGGCCTTGAGGTAGCTGATGGATTTGACTTGGGTGGAGTAGCGCATGGTGGGTGCTCGGGTTTGGTGCGGCGGTATCCGACTAAATATAGTTCATAAAGAGTTCGATCAAGCTCGGGTGGGCACCCCCAGAAGTTGGGGGTCAGGCGGCATCGCCCCAGATTTCGACTTCCAGTTCGCCCAGCAAGGCCCGGCCTTGGCCGGCAAACACCTTGTCGATGGCGCGGAAGCCGCCGTGGGTGACGTAGGCGCCGGTGTTGAAGGTGGCCTCGCCAGCGTCCAGCCCATTGACGACAGCAACATGCTGGGCGACGGCCTCAACAAACCGCCGCAGCTTCAACAGGCCCGCACCCGGGACGGCCAGGCAGTGACGCTCAGCCGATGCGCCGAGCTGCGCCAGCAGCGGATCCTGCTGCCGCAGGAACGCAAAGTTCGATGGCGGTGGCGCCTATGCAGGCATGCGCAAATCTTGTGCAATGCTGGCATCTCGGCCATGTCATTGCGGCTCCTCCAAGGTCTGTTTGCGGCATGTTATCGGTGGTTGCCGCCAGCTGGAGGCGGGACGACACCGATGACCACCCATGACATCTGCATGCGTGCTGTGCAGGAGCGCTGCTTGGCTGGCGTACTGCGCATCACAACGACGATGAGCTCGGCTACAAGGCCGCGGGGGCGGGTGATCTGGTCCACCAGAGCGGCTTGACGCACGGCCTGAAGTGCGATGGCAAATGGAAGACAAGGTGAACCAGGCGCGTGCTGGCGGTCAAGGGCGGAGACGGCAAGCTCAGAGTCGGACGACGAGCATCCGAGCGCTGCTTGCACGGCCGCAATACTTGAACTGGGCCCGTCTGCGCAGGACAATGCCACTTCACGCCAGGGGCAGCCTCGATGACAAAGATTTTGGTGGTGGGAGCCACTGGCGTGCTTGGGTAGCAGGTCGTCCTGCAGTTACGCGCGCAGGGCACGCCAGTTCGCGCCCTCGTGCGCGACCTTGGCAAGGCGCCCGTACTTGTTGCCTCGGCAGTCGAAGTCTTCGAGGGCGACCTGACTGACCCGGTGACGTTGCAGCGCGCTTGTTCAGGCGCCAGCCATGTGTTGGCGGCTGCCCACGGGCTGCTGGGGCGAGGACGCCAGCGTTCCGAGCGGGTGGACGATGCCGGACACCGCGCCCTGATTGCGGCGGCGCGCTCTGCGGGTGTGGAACGTTTCGTTTACACGTCGGCCTACGGGGCTGCGCCCGACCATCCGATCGACTTCTTCCGCACGAAGTGGGCCATTGAGCAGGTGCTTGCCGCCAGCGGGCTCGATCACGTCATCCTGCGTCCCACAGCCTTCATGGAGCACCATGCTCACAACTTCAACGGCGCGGGGCTGTTGGCCAAGGGCAAGGCGCAGCTCATAGGCCGCGGCACCAAGCTGCGCAACTTCATCGCCGCCACCGACGTGGCCACGCTTGCCGTGCGTGCGCTGCTGGAAGTCCCGCCGCCGTTCCGCCGGCTCGACATGGGCGGGCCAGGCAACTACAGCAACCTCGATGTCACAGCGCTGTATGCCAAGACCGCAGGCATCGAAGCGCGCAGCTCGCACCTGCCCTCGGCGGTCGCGCGTTTCCTGTCGGTCGTCGCAGCACCGATTCACCCCGGCATGGCCCGCGTGATGCGCTTGATGAGCCTGCAAGACGATCCTAGATTCCGCAGTTGGACACGCCCGAGTGGGCTGCGATGCGGTGCGCCAGCAAGGCGCGACGACGCTGCGGGCTCATGCCCGCGAGGAGGAGCAAC
>JBBQJN010000319.1:0-3841 GCA_038325945.1 Burkholderiales bacterium
GCGTTGTTCGGCTCGTCGATGCCGGCGATGTAGACGCCCACCTGGTCGCCGCCGCGGCCCTTGAAGCGCTGGCGCAGGCTCTCGTTGAGGTAGGCCCAGTGGAACAGCAGTTGGCTCTCGTCTGTCTTGGCCTCGGCGCCGTCCCAGATGCCGCGCAGATTGAAGGTCCAGGTGCCGGGAAAGATGGTGCCGCGCAACGGGATCTGGTCGCCGATCTTCCAGCCAAACTTGTCGGCCAGCTTGCGGCCGACCACCGCGCCCTGACGGTCGCGCAGAAAGGCCAGTTTCTGCTCGTCGGCCAGCCGGTACTCGGGGTACAGCGCCAGGTAGCTGGCCGGCTCTACCGCAAACTGCGGGAAAAAGTTGCGCTCGGTGATGTAGACGCCACCAAACCAGTTGGCCCAGCTGACTTGGCGTACACCCTCCACCGCGCGCAGCTTCTCGGCATAGTTCAGCGGCAGCGCAAAGGTCAGCGAGATGTTGCTGCGCACCACCAGCCGCGTGCTGCTGCTGCCTTCGACGCCGGCGTACCAGGCGTCAACGATGGTGCGCAGCAAGCCAAAGGCGCAGATCGCCACCACCAGGCCCACCATCGTCAGCGCGGTGCGCAGCTTGTGGCGGAAGGCGTTTTTAAGCAGCAGGCGGAAGACAAACATCTCTCAGTACCGCCCGGCCGTTCCGAAGGTACTGAGCGCCCCCCTGGGGGGCAGCGAACGAAGTGAGCGTGGGGGTTCCACTTCGCCCCTCGGCCAACGGTTACGTTGGCCAATCCCCCGAGGGAATGCGGGCCGGCTTGGGGCGGCCCGGCGCTCGGCCCTCCGGCCTCGACTGGCTTGAGTCGCCCTCATGCCGGCGCCTCATCCACCAGCACCCCTTTTTCCAGATGCACCATGCGCCCGGCGCGCGCCGCGGCCTTGGGGTCGTGCGTCACCATCACGATGGTCTTGCCGAGTTCGTGCACCAGTTGGTCGAGCAACGACAGCACCTCTTCGCCGGTGACGCGGTCGAGGTCGCCGGTGGGCTCGTCGGCGACGATCAGCGTGGGGTCGGTGACCAGCGCGCGGGCGATCGCCACCCGCTGCTGCTGGCCGCCCGACAGCTCGCTGGGGTAGTGGTCGGCACGGTCGCTCAAGCCCACCAGGTGCATCACCTGGGTCACCCGCTCGTGGCGCTGGCGCGCGCTCAGTCCCGTCAGCAGCAATGGCAGTTCCACGTTGTCAAAGGCGCTGAGCACCGGCAGCAGGTTGTAAAACTGGAAGATGAAACCGACGTTGGCGGCGCGCCAGTCGGCCAGTTCGCCCTCGCTCAGCGTGGCGATGTTGATGCCGCCGATATGGATGGTGCCGGCGTCGGGCTTGTCGATGCCGGCGATCAGGTTCAGCAGCGTGCTCTTGCCCGAGCCGCTGGGGCCCATCAGCGCGACAAATTCGCCGGCCATCACCTCGAGGTGGATGTCCAGCAGCACCGCAATGGCCTGGCCGCCGCGCACATAGCCCTTGCTCAGGTGCTGGATGTCGATCAACGGTGCGGCGCGGCTCACTTGCTCACCACCACCACCTTGGCGCCGTCCTTCAGCTTGGCGGTCGGGCTCAGCACCACGCGCTCGCCCGATTTCAACGCGCCGCCGGTCAGCTCTTGCAGATCGCCGATCTTGCGGCCGGTCGTCACCGGCACCGCCTGCACCGTCTCGCCAGCCAGGCGGAACACCAGCGACTGGCCGTCGCGTTGCACGATCGCCTTGGGGTTGACCGCGATCACCGCTTTCTGGTCCTCGGCGCTGGCCGGCCGCGACAGAAAGCTGACCTTGGCGCTCATCTCGGGCAGGATGCGCGCGTCCAGCGCCTCGAAGCGGATCTTGGTCATCACCGTGGCCTTGGCGCGGTCGACCGTGGGCACGATGCGCGAGACATTGCCGCGCCAGCGCATGTCGGGCAGCGCGTCTAGCGTGATCTCCACCGGCTGCTCGGCCTTGATGCGGGCGATGTTGCTTTCCGAGACATCGGCCTCGACCTCCAGCGTGCTCATGTCGGCGATCGTCACCACCGCGCCCGAGGTGCCTGCGGCGCTGGAAAACGGCGTGATCATGTCGCCGACATTGGCGTTTTTCACCAGCACCACGCCGTCGAACGGCGCGCGGATCTCGGTGTTGGCCTGGTTCACCCGCTGCACAGCCACCAGCGCCTGGCTTTGCGCCACTGCGGTGCGGGCGGTCTGGATCGCCGCCTGCTGGGTGGCCAGCGCGGCCCGGGCCACCGCGACGCGGCGCTCAAACCCGTCCAAGGCCTGCGCCGAGACAAAACCCTGTCCCTGCAGCGCCTGCTGGCGTTTCAGGTCGCCATCGGCGTTGGCCAGTTCGGCCCGCATCTGCCCCAGTGCCGCCTCGGCCTGGGCCTGGCCAGCCTGCGCCTGCGCCACGCCGGCCTGGGCGGCGACGATCGCGGCCTGCACATCGCTGGCGTCGAGCCGGCCGATCAGCTCACCCTGCTTGAGCACGCTGCCTTCGCGCGCCCGCAATTCCACCAGCCTGCCGGTGCCCTTGCTGGCCACCGCAGCGCGGCGCTGGGCCACCACATAGCCCGAAGCGCTGAGCTCGGCATATTGCTGCGACGGGTAGGCCGCCAGCACCGAGCTGACCTGCACCTCGGTCTTGCGCGGCATCAGCAGCAGCGCGGCAGCCGCGGCCACCACCAGCAGCGCCAGCACCCAGGGCCAGCGCCGGCGCCGGCGTTTCAGCGGGATCGCACTGCGGTCGATGCGCAGGCTGGCCAGCGAGGGGGGTGATGGGTTTTCGGGCGTCGGGGCGGTGTCGACCATGCGGGGGTGGAGGCAAAAGCCGGCAGCGGCGATGGCGGTAGCATGCCATGAGGACGCACAGCGGCTCACGTCTGCGGCTCAAGACCGGACAGCCTGTCAGCCAAGTGACCTGCACTTGAAGTCCGGCACTCTGCCGCCATTTGCTGCCCGCAAGGTGCTGTAAGGCGCCGGCCGGCCTGCCCGGCGCACCCCCGAACCCGACCCCACCGAGAAGAGCCCATGACCAAGCAAACCCACGCCTTCCAGGCCGAAGTCAAGCAGATCCTGCACCTCGTCACCCATTCGCTGTACTCCAACAAGGAGATCTTTCTGCGCGAGCTGATCTCCAACGCATCGGATGCCTGCGACAAGCTGCGCTTCGAGGCGCTGGACAACAACGCCTTGTTCGAGGATCAGCCCAACCTGGAGCTGCGCGTGATGTTCGACGCCGAGGCCAAGACCCTCACCATCCGCGACAACGGCATCGGCATGAGCGCCGAAGAAGCCGCTTCGCACCTGGGCACCATCGCCAAGAGTGGCACCCGCGAGTTCATGGCCAAGCTCGAGGGCGAGCAGAAGAAGGACGCCAACCTGATCGGCCAGTTTGGCGTCGGTTTTTATTCGGGCTTCATCGTCGCCGACCGCATCACCGTGGAGACCCGCCGCGCCGGCGCGCCTGCGGAGCAGGGCGTGCGCTGGAGCAGCGAAGGCACCGGCGAGTACGAGTTGGAGACGATTGACCGTGCCAGCCGCGGCACCGAAGTCACCCTGCATTTGCGCGACGAGGAGACCGAGTTCCTGTCGACCTGGAAGCTCAAGTCCATCATCAGCAAGTACTCAGACCACATCTCGCTGCCGATCCTGATGCAAAAGCAAAGCTGGGACGACGAGAAAAAGGAGCAGGTGACCACCGAAGAGTGGGAGCCGGTGAACAAGGCAGCGGCACTGTGGACGCGCCCCAAAAGCGACATCACCGACGCCCAGTACCAGGAGTTCTACAAGCAGCTGAGCTACGACCAGGACGCGCCGCTGGCTTACACGCACAACC
>JBBQJN010000320.1:0-3816 GCA_038325945.1 Burkholderiales bacterium
CGCGGCCGGGTACTGCCGGTGCTCAACATGCGCACTTTGTACGGCCTGGAAACGGCTGAACCCGAGCGCATCAGCGTGGTCGTCATCAAAGCCGGCTCGCACAGCTACGGCGTGATGGTCGACGTGCTGCTCGGCCAGCACCAGACGGTGATCAAGCCGCTGGGCCGCATGTTCCAGAGCCTGCGCGGCATGTCGGGCTCGTCGATCCTGGGTAACGGCGAGGTGGCGCTCATCTTCGATGTCAATTCCCTGTGCCGCCTGGCAGAACAGGCCGCCGCGTTCCCGGGCCATGCCCCGCCCTCACCACCCGCACCGCACCGCACCGCCACCACTTCACAAGGACAAACATCATGACCGCTACGAACTCTTCCTGGCTCGCACGCCTCTTTGCCGGCGCCGAACTTAAACAAGCCAGTGACGCCGTGGAACACGCTACGACCGAGATGAACAAGCTTGAGTCAGCTCGCAGCGAAACCGAGGCCACACTGTCCCAGGTCAAGGCGCGGCTCGACGAGGTCGAGGCCGAGCTGAAGGTGCGCACGGAGATCATGAACGTCACCAGCATTGTCTCCGAGGCCGACAAGAAGGGCGACATCGTCACGGTCAACGACAAGTTCATCGAGGTGTCGAAGTACAGCCGCCAGGAGTTGATCGGCCAGCCGCACAACACTACGCGGCACCCGGACATGCCGAAAGAGACGTTCAAGCAACTCTGGTCGACCATCGGGCGCGGCGAGATCTTTCGCGGCATCATCAAGAACCGCGCCAAGGACGGCACGCCCTACTACGTGGATGCGGTGGTGGCACCGATCCTGGGCGAGAACGGCAAGCCGATGAAATACCTCGGCGTGCGCTACGACATCACCGAGGCCGAAATCGAGCGCCAGAACGCACGGGGCATCCTGGACGCCATCGACACGTCGTACGCCTTCATCGAGTTCAAGCTCGACGGCACCGTGCTGAAGGCGAACGAGAACTTTCTCAAGACCCTGGGCTATCGGCTGGACGAGATCGTCGGCAGGCACCACCGCATGTTCGTCGACCCGCACGAGGCCAACGCGTCGGCATACGCACAGTTCTGGCGCGATCTGAACGACGGCAAGGCGCAGAGCGAAGTGTTCAAGCGCATCGCCAAGGCCGGCCAAGAGATCTGGATCCAGGCGGTCTACGCGCCCGTCAAAGATGAAATGGGCCGGGTCGCCAAGGTCATCAAGATCGCCACCGACGTGACCGAGCAGGTCAACGCGGCGAACATTCTTAAGGCTGCGGTCGAGGAGGTCCAGCGCGTCACCTCGGCAGCGCGCGACGGCGACCTCGCGCAGCGCATACCGATGGACGGCAAGTCTGGTCCAATTCAATTGCTGTGCGCAGGCGTCAACGCCTTGATAGAAACCACCGGCGTGATCTTCTCTGACGTCGGCCGCGTCTTCGGCGCACTGTCGGCCGGCGACCTGACCCAACGCATCACGAAGAACTACGACGGCACTTTCGGCCAGGTCAAGGACGATGCCAATGCCACCACCGACAAGCTGGCGGCGATCATCGAGGATGTCGGCCGGGTGTTCAGTGGCCTGGCCACGGGCGACCTCAGCCAGCGCATCACCCGCGACGCCGAGGGCACCTTCGGGCAGGTCAAGGACGATGCCAACGTGACTTGCGAGAAGCTCGCAAGCATCATCGAGGAAGTGCGTGCAGCGGCCGACGCACTCACCGGCGCGGCCAACCAGGTCAGCGCCACGGCGCAGAGCCTGTCGCAGGCGGCCAGCGAGCAAGCCTCGTCGGTGGAGGAAACCACGGCGTCGATCGACCTCATCTCGGCCAGCATCAGCCAGAACAGCGACAACGCCAAGGTCACCGACGGCATGGCCACCAAGGCCAGCAAGGAAGCCGGTGAAGGCGGCGCGGCGGTGACGCAGACGGTCAGCGCGATGAAGAAGATCGCGCAGAAGATCTCGATTGTCGACGACATCGCCTACCAGACCAACCTGCTGGCGCTGAACGCCGCCATCGAAGCGGCGCGGGCCGGCGAGCACGGCAAGGGCTTCGCGGTGGTGGCCGCCGAAGTGCGCAAACTGGCCGAACGCAGCCAGGAAGCGGCCAAGGAGATCGGCGACCTGGCGGGCAACAGCGTGAGCACCGCCGAGCGCGCTGGCAAGCTGCTTGACGAGATCGTGCCTTCGATCCAGAAGACATCAGAACTGGTGCAGGAGATCGCCGCAGCCTCCAGCGAACAGAGCCAGTCGGTGACGCAGATCGGCGGCGCGATGGGCCAGTTGAGCAAAGCCACGCAGCAGAACGCGTCGGCCTCCGAAGAACTGGCGGCCACCTCCGAAGAGCTGTCGGGCCAGGCCGAGCAGCTGCAGCAGGCGGTGGCCTTCTTCAACCTCGGCGGCGGTGCACCGGCGCGCAAGGCCAAGCCGGCCGCCAATGCGGTTGCCGAGCGTCGCAGCGGCAACTCGCCCATGCGAGCGGGCAGCAAGCCCGCCGCGTCCGCGCCCCGGGCCGCGGCCACCGGCACCAACGGCAACTTCCGTCCTTATTGAGGTGTCGCCATGGCAAACCCAAAAAGTGTCGCCACGGCGCGGGCCGCGGCGGTCGATGTGCCGGCCCAGTTCCTGACCTTCACGCTCGGCGAGGAAGTGTTCGCGATGGACATCCGCACCGTGCGCGAAATCATCCAGGTCGGGCCAATGACCACGGTGCCGCTGATGCCTGGTTTCGTGCGCGGCGTGATCAACCTGCGCGGTGCGGTGGTGCCGGTGATCGACCTGCAGTCGCGCTTCGGCCGGCCGCGGGCGACCATCGGCAAGAAGACCTGCATCGTGATCTTCGATGCGGTACGCGACGGAGAGCGGGTCGAACTCGGCCTGCTGGTCGACGCGGTCAGCGAGGTGATCGACATCCCGCCGGAGCAGATCGAGTCGCCCCCAAACTTTGGCAGCGCCGTGCGGCGCGACTTCATCCAGGGCATGGGCAAGGTCGGTACCCGTTTCGTGATCATCCTCGAGCCCGACAAGGCTTTCGACGTGACCGAGATGGCGCAGCTTTGCGAAGCGGCGCAAGACACTGTCGCCGCCTGAACGGAACACTAGAGAGCACCATGGAAGCACTGCGTGACGACACCTACCGCAAGATCACCTCGCTGATGTACGACAGCATCGGGCTGTCATTCAACGACAGCAAGAAGTCACTGGTCTCGTCGCGGCTGGCGCCGCGCATCCAGCGCCTGGGCATCGGCGGCTACGAGGACTATCTGGCGCTGATTGGCGGCCCGGCCGATGGTGGCGAGTTCCAGATGGCGATCGACTTGCTGACCACCAACGAGACCTACTTCTTCCGCGAACCAGCGCACTATGACCTGCTGGCGCAGGAGCTGACGCGCACCAAGCCGCGCACGCTGTCGGTATGGAGCGCGGCTTCGTCGTTTGGCGACGAAGCCTTCAGCACCGCGATGCTGCTGGCCGACCTGGCGCAGCAGGGCCGCATCGGCAACGATTGGCGCATCCTGGGCACCGACATCAGCGACCGCGTGCTGCGCAGCGCCAGCGAGGCCGTCTACCCCGAGGACCGGCTGCGTAACGTCGCGCCCGAGCGGCTCAAACGCTACTGCCTGCGCGGAGACGGTGCGTCCGCGGGCATGGTGCAGATGCAGGACAAGCTGCGTCAACGCGTGAGCTTCGGCCAGCTCAACCTGTGCCAGGACGTGCAGGGCCTGGGCCCGTTCGATGTCGTCTTCCTGCGCAACGTGCTGATCTACTTCGATGCCAAGACCAAGTCCGAAGTGGTCGACCGCGTGCTGACCCAGTTGCGCCCGGG
>JBBQJN010000321.1:0-3785 GCA_038325945.1 Burkholderiales bacterium
CACAAAGGGCAGGATGCCGCCGTGGCGCATGTAGTCGACCTCGATCGGCGTGTCGATGCGCAGTGTCAGCGTGCAGGTCTGCACGCTGCCATCGGCGCGCTGCACCCGCAGTTGCGCCTCGCGCTGTGGCGCCAGCGGCCCATCGATCACGATGTCCAGCGTCTCGTCGCCGGTCAGGCCTAGCGTCTGCCAGCTGTCGTCGCCGCGAAACTGCAGCGGCAGCACGCCCATGCCCACCAGGTTGCTGCGGTGGATACGCTCGAAGCTGCGCGCCACCACGGCGCGTATGCCCAGCAGCGCCGTGCCCTTGGCGGCCCAGTCGCGGCTGCTGCCGGTGCCGTACTCCTCGCCGGCCAGCACCACCGTGGGTGTTCCAGCGGCGATGTGCTGGGTTGCCGCGTCAAAGATCGCCAGCGCCGGGCCGAGGCCGCCCGCAGGCAGCGGCAGCCGGGTCAGACCGCCCTCGACGCGGCTGCCGTCGGCGGCCGGCGCCAGCATCAGGTTCTTGATGCGCACATTGGCGAAGGTGCCGCGCACCATCACCTCGTGGTGGCCACGCCGCGAGCCGTAGCTGTTGAACTCAACCGGCGGCACGCCTTGATCCTGCAGCCAGCGGCCGGCCGGTGAATCGGCGGCGATGTTGCCGGCTGGCGAGATGTGGTCGGTGGTGATCGAATCACCGAACAGCGCCATGATGCGCGCGCCGCTGATCTTCAGATCGGCCGTTGGCGGCGGCGCTGCCAGCTTGAAGCCGTCAAAGTAGGGCGGCAGCGCGATGTAGCTGCTGGCCGGCCAGTCGTAGGCCGTGCCGCTGGCGCCGGGGATCGCCTTCCACAGCTTGCCCGGCCGCTCGGCCACCTGCGCATAGTTGCTGCGGTAGACGCCGGGGTCCATCGCATGCTTCATCAGCGCCTCGATCTCCTCGCTGCTGGGCCAGACATCGCCCAGAAACACCGGCTGGCCCTTGGCGTCATGGCCCAGCGGCTCGGTCATCAGGTCGCGCCGCATGGTGCCGGCGATGGCATAAGCCACCACCAGCGGCGGGCTGGCCAGAAAGTTGGCCTTGATGCGCGGGTGGATGCGGGCCTCGAAGTTGCGGTTGCCCGACAGCACCGCGGCGCAGACCAGCGCATGCTCGGTGATGGCCTGATCGATCTCGGGCGCCAGATCGCCTGAGTTGCCGATGCAGGTGGTGCAGCCGTAGGCCGAGACAAAAAAGCCCAGCTTGCGCAACGGCTTGATCAGGCCGGCCTTGTCCAGGTAGTCGGTGACGATGCGCGAGCCCGGCGCCAGCGAGGTCTTGATGTGCGGCGCCACCTTCAGGCCGCGCGCCACCGCCTTTTGCGCCAACAGGCCGGCGGCCAGCATCACGCCGGGGTTGCTGGTGTTGGTGCACGAGGTGATGGCGGCGATCAGCACGTCACCGTTGTGCAGCGTCAGGTCATCGCCGGCCGCTGCGGCTTGCTCCAGCTGCTCGGCACTGAGCTGGTAGCCATCCTCGCTGGCCGGCGCGGTGAACAGCTCATCAAAGCGGCGGGCCACCTGGCCGAGCTCGATGCGGTCCTGCGGCCGCTTGGGGCCGGCCAGTGAAGGCGCCACTTTGTCGAGGTCGAGCGTGACCACCCTGCTGTAGTCGATCTGCCCGGCGCGCGGCACGCCGAACAGGCCCTGGGCCTTGAAGTAGGCCTCGAAGGCCGAGACCTCCTGGCGCTCGCGGCCGGTGCCTTTGAGGTAGGCCACGGTTTTCTCGTCAACCGGAAACAGCGCCAGCGTGGCGCCAAATTCGGGTGCCATGTTGGCGATGGTGGCGCGGTCAGGCAGCGCCAGGCTGGCGGTGCCGGCGCCGAAGAACTCGACAAACTGGCCCACCACCTTCTCTCGGCGCAGCAACTCGGTGATGGTCAGCACCAGGTCGGTGGCGGTCACGCCTTCGCGCAACTTGCCCTGCAGGTCAAGCCCCACCACGTCGGGCGTCAGCAGGTACACCGGCTGGCCCAGCATGGCGGCCTCGGCCTCGATGCCGCCGACACCCCAGCCAACCACGCCGATGCCGTTGATCATGGTGGTATGGCTGTCGGTGCCGACCAGCGTGTCGGGGTAATACAGCTGGGTCTCGCCGCGCACCTTGGCGCTGCGGTGCACGCCGCGCGCCAGGTATTCCAGGTTGATCTGGTGCACGATGCCAAAGCCCGGTGGCACCACGCCGAAGCTGTTGAAGGCCTGCATGCCCCATTTCAAGAAGCCGTAGCGCTCGCGGTTGCGCTTGAACTCCAGCACCATGTTCAGGTCGAGCGCCTGCACGCTGCCGTAGTTGTCGATCATCACCGAGTGGTCGACCACCAGATCCACCGGCACCAGCGGTTCGATCAGTTCCGGCTTGCGGCCCAGCGCCAGTGCGGCATGGCGCATCGCCGCCAGATCGGCCAGCAGCGGTACGCCGGTAAAGTCTTGCAGTACCACCCGCGCCACGACAAACGGGATCTCGGCGTTGCGCTCGGCACGTGGCTGCCAGCCGGCCAGCGCGCGCACTTGCTCGGGCAGCACGCGCTGGCCGTCGCAATGGCGCAGCAGGCTCTCGAGCACGATGCGGATCGATAGCGGCAGCCGGCTCAGATCACGGCCCAGCAAACGGCCCAGTTCGGGCAGCGAGTACATCGCACCGGCCTTGCCCGGCGCGGGCTCAAAGGCCTGGCGGGTGCTGGCGAAGGCGTGCTCGCCGGCAGCGGCGGGTGCGGTGTCGGGGCGGGTAGAACGTGGTGATCGGGACATGGACAAACTCCTGTGCGGCGCGACCAATGAGCGTACACCGGATCCAGGGGAGCGACGCGGTGGCAGACTGCGGTGCCGGGCCCGCTTCGGCGCCTGATCTCCTGATCACCACGATGCAGACTTTTGGCAAGAAACCTGAAGGCCTGCGTTTGGAGCGCATGCGCGCCTCGCCGCTGTGGACGGGCGAGCGTTTTCGCAACCGTCACCCCATACAGGCCGGCCTGCGTGACCCGGCTGCGGTACGGCCCAGCCTGAGCGACTTTCTCTTTGGCGGCAGCCGCCGCGCACCCACCGGCCCGCTGCCGGCGATGGACCCGCGCCAGGCCTGGCGCAAGCCGGCCGACAGCGGCCTGCGCGCCACCTGGCTGGGCCACTCCACGGTGCTGCTGGAAATGGGCGGCTTGCGTGTGCTGACCGACCCGGTCTGGGGCCCGCGCGCGTCGCCCTTGCGCACGCTGGGGCCCAAGCGCTTCCAGCCAGTGCCGGTGGCGCTGAAGGCCCTGCCCGAGATCGACTTGGTGGTGATCTCGCACGACCATTACGACCACCTCGACTATCCCAGCATCCGCGCGCTGGCCAAGCGCGATGTGCCCTTTGTCACCTCGCTGGGCGTGGGCGCGCACCTTGAGGCCTGGGGCGTGCCGGCGCAGCGCATCACCGAGCTGGACTGGTGGGAATCGCACCGCCTGCCCGGCACCGGGCTGACGGTGACGGCAGCGCCGTCACAGCATTTCTCGGGCCGCGGGCTGAAGGATCGCAATGCCACGCTGTGGTCGTCCATCGTGCTGCGCGATGAACGCCACGCGGTGTTTTTCAGCGGTGATACCGGCCTGACCACTGAATACGCCGCCATCGCCCAGCGCCTGGGGCCGTTCGACCTGGTGATGCTGGAGGTGGGCGCCTTCCACCCGGCCTGGGGCGACATCCACCTCGGCCCGGCCAATGCACTGGCGGCGCACAAGTTGCTGGGCGGCGGCGCCTTTCTGCCGGTGCACTGGGGCACCTTCAGCCTGGCG
>JBBQJN010000322.1:0-3702 GCA_038325945.1 Burkholderiales bacterium
CTAGGTGTTGAGGGTCGCCGGCCCCAGCCGTTCCAGCGCCCAGACCGCCGCGTCCCGCACCACGTCGGACGGGTCCTCGACCAGCGCCGCCGCCGAGGCCGCCAGCGCCGCGTCCCCGCTGTTGCCGATGGCGTAGAGCACGTTCCTGACGAAGCGGTCGCGGCCGATGCGCTTGACCGGACTCTTGCGGAACATCGCGCGAAACGCCGCGTCATCAAGGGCCGCCAGAACCGCCAACGACGGCGCGCGCAGTTCATCCCGCGCATGGAAGGCGCTCTCGCGCGCCGTGGCGGCGAACTTGTTCCACGGGCAGACGGCCAGGCAGTCGTCGCAGCCGTAGATGCGGTTGCCCATGGCGACGCGGAACTCCAGCGGGATTGGCCCGTCCTGCTCGATCGTCAGGTAGCTGATGCAGCGCCGTGCGTCCAGCCGGTAGGGCGCGATGATGGCGCCGGTAGGGCAGGCGCTGATGCAGGCCGTGCACTCGCCGCAATGTGCGGTGACGGGTGGCGTGATCGGCAAAGCCAGATCGATGTAGATCTCGCCCAGAAAAAACATCGAGCCGGCCTCACGGTGCAGCAGCAGCGTGTGCTTGCCACGCCAGCCGATGCCGCTGCGCCCGGCCAGCTCAACTTCGAGCACCGGCGCCGAATCGCTGAAGACACGGTAGCCCAGCGGCCCCACCGCCTGCTGCAGCCGATCAGCCAGTGTCTGCAGGCGCTGGCGCAACACCTTGTGGTAATCGCGGCCCTGGGCATACAGCGACACCGCCGCCTGGCGCGGCTGGCCAAGCCGCTCGAACACCAGGTTCTGCCAGCCCTCAGGGGCCTGGCGTGGCAGGTAGTCCATGCGCGCTGTGATCACCCGCAGCGTGCCGGGCACCAGCTCTGCCGGACGCGCGCGCTTGAGGCCATGGCGGGCCATGTAGCCCATCTCGCCATGCCAGCCGGCTTGCAGCCAGGCCAGCAGGCCGGGCTCAGCGGTGGCCAGGTTCACGTCGGCCACCCCGATCTGGGAGAATCCCAATTCATGAGCCCAGCCCCGCAACCTGCTCAACAGGTCCGGCATGGCCTCGGTTCCGGCCGGCGCCGCCGGCTCCGGCCGGCCGGCCCGCAGCGCGGCAGCGGGCGTACCTTGCCCCGTCACCCCCTCTTCATCACCCTGCCCTTGACCATCGACCATCGGCCGATTCTAGAAACCCGGGCCCTGCATTGGCCAGACGAAGCCGCCTGCGAGGCCTGGGCGCGGGCTCTGGCGGGCCGCCCCGGCATCCGCCAGGCCTGCATCGAGCTGCATGGCCCACTGGGCGCAGGCAAGACCACGCTGGTGCGCCACCTGCTGCGTGCGCTGGGCGTAAGCGGCCGCATCAAGAGCCCGACCTATGCCGTGCTTGAGCCCTATACCCTGGCCGACGGCACTGCGGTCTCGCATTTCGACTTCTATCGCTTCAGCGCGCCGCGCGAATGGCTGGACGCTGGTTTTCGCGATGTCTTTGCCAGCCCCGGCCTGAAACTTGCCGAGTGGCCCGAGCGCGCCGCCGGCCTGCTGCCCACGCCCGACCTGCGCCTGCAGATCACGCCGCTGGACGAGCACCAGCGCCAGCTCAGCCTGCAGGCGCTGACGCCGCTGGGCCTGAACCTGCTGGCATGAGCGGGCTACTTGATACGCCGATGCCGATACCGCCGCAGCAGCCGGTCGACCGCTCGCGCCGTCAGGCCTTGCGGCAAATGGGCACGCTGGTGCTGACGCTGGGCGCCGCCGAGATCGCCTGGGGCGCGAGCATCGTCGCGGTGCGGGTCTGGCCGGCTGACGAGTACAGCCGGGTGACGATCGAGAGCGACCAGCCGCTGGCCGCGCACCAGTTCCTCACCGACAACCCGCCGCGTCTGGTGATCGACATCGACCAACTGCTGCTGAGCCCGGCGCTGCGCGAGCTGGTGGGCAAGGTGCGGCCGGATGACCCCTTCATCGCCGGCGTGCGCGTAGGCCAGAACCAGCCGCGCGTGGTGCGTCTGGTGATTGACCTCAAGCAGCCGGTGCTGCCGCAGCAGTTCACGCTGGCGCCGGTGGCGGCTTACCAGCATCGCCTGGTGCTCGACCTCTATCCCCTCGAAGCCCGCGACCCGCTGCTTGAGTTGATCCGCGAACGCGAGGCCGCCCTGGCGCAGGCCAGCAGCGGGCTGAAGGATTCATTGGGCGAGTTCATCGGCCGCATCGAGCGCCCGGCAGCGGTGGCCGCCCAGCCTGCCCCGGGCATGGCGCAGGGCGACAAGGCCGCAGCCCCGGCGATCGGCATGACGCCGGCACCCGTCGAGCCGCTGATGGCCGACGAGCAGCGCCGCATCAACCGGCTGGTGGTGGTGGCGATCGACCCCGGCCATGGCGGCGAGGACCCCGGCGCCATCGGCCCCAGCGGCCTGCGCGAAAAGGACGTGGTGCTGGCGGTGGCGCTGAAACTGCGTGAGCGCATCAACAGCGTGCCCGGCATGCGCGCCATGCTCACCCGCGACGGCGACTACTTTGTGCCGCTGGCCGAGCGGGTGCGCAAGGCACGCCGGGTGCAGGCCGATCTGTTTGTATCGGTGCATGCCGACGCCTTCATGAAGCCCAGCGCGCGCGGCGCCTCGGTATTTGCCTTGTCCGAGCATGGTGCCACCAGCACCGCAGCGCGCTGGATGGCCAACAAGGAAAACGCCGCCGACGTGGTGGGCGGCGTCAATGTCGGCGCGGTCAACGATGCCCAGGTGCTGCGCGCCATGCTGGAGATGAGCACCACGGCGCAGATCAAGGATTCGCTCAAGATCGGCCACGAGGTGCTGGACCGCATCGGCAAGATCGGCCGGTTGCACAAGCGCAGCGTCGAGCAAGCCGGCTTTGCCGTGCTCAAAGCGCCCGATATCCCCAGCATCCTGGTCGAGACCGCCTTCATCTCGAACCCGGAAGAAGAAGCCCTGCTGCGCGACGAAGACTACCAAGACCGCCTGGTCGAGGCCTTGTTTACCGGCATCCGCCGCTACTTTGCGCGCAACCCGCCGCTGGCGCGCCAGCGTTTGATTTAGCGGCTCAGGCGGTTGCGGTCGCCTTGGATTTGCGGTGGGCACGCCAGGTGCCGAACATCACCAACAGACCGGGCACGATGATCATCGCCCAGATGATCTTGCTGAAATGGGTCTGCACCCAGGGCAGGTTGCCAAACAAGTAGCCGGCGGTGACGATGCCCACCACCCACAGCAGCGCGCCCAGCACGTTGTAGAAGGTGAACTTGGCCCGATCCATCTCGGCCACGCCGGCAACAAAAGGCACAAAGGTGCGCACGAACGGCATGAAACGCGCCAGCACCAGCGTGATGCCACCGTACTTCTCGTAAAAAGCGTGGGCCTGGTCAAAGGCGCGGCGGTTGAACCAGCGCGACTGCTCCCAGCCAAACACCTTGGGCCCGAAATAGCGGCCGATGCTGTAGTTGACCTGGTCGCCAGTGATCGCCGCCACCAGCAGCAGCACCATCACCCCGCCGTAGTCGAGGAGGCCAATGCCGGCCAGCGCGCCAACCACGAACAGCAGCGAGTCGCCCGGCAGAAAGGGCATCACCACCAGCCCGGTCTCGACAAAGATGATCAAGAACAGCAGCGCATAAACCCAGCCGCCGTAAGCGTCGACAAACTCGCGCAGGTGGCGGTCAACATGCAGGATGAAATCGATCAA
>JBBQJN010000323.1:0-3699 GCA_038325945.1 Burkholderiales bacterium
GTCACGCTGAGCTGGAAGTTCTTGAACACCAGCGCCACCCGGCGGCTGATGACCTCAGGCAGGTCGGCATAACGTACGCCTGAGACCATTACCGGCCCCACGCGGGGGATGCTGATGCGGCCGCTGCGGTCAACCTGCAGCCGCATGTCGGCATCCACCGATCCCCACAGCGAGACCACCAGTTCATCGCCGGCACGCAGCAGGTAGTCGGGTGGCACCAGCGGGTTGTAGTCGGCGGTGCCTCCGGTGGGCTGCAGGCCGTCGATCAGGTCCTGGCCCAGCCGGCGGATGTCAGCGCCGCCCGGCTGCCTGCGAACATAGGTCTCAAAGTCGCTGGGCTTGGCGGGCACCACCAGGGCAGCGGCTACTGGCTCACGGTTGTCGTCTCTGCGGCCCGCGGCCTCGGCCTGGGTGGGCTGGCGCAGCCGCACCGGTCCGCCGATAGAACTGCCCGGCTCGTTGGCCACGGCAGTCTGGGCCAGGGCTGCCGTCCCGCCGGATGCCAGGATCAGTGGCAACACACCGATGGCCAGCATGCGATGCAGCCAGGGGCGTGATGCAGGGAGTGAGCGGCCAGGTGTCAGCGTCATGCCTTGAGGGCCCAAGGAGCCCGAGTAATTGATGCCTGCAGGTCAGCAGCGCAGAACAGTGCCAGGGCAGGGTGATCACGCTGGCAGCCGCGCATTCTAAAGGCGTGGCGTGGCCCATCCGTCGGCACGCCCGGTAGCGCGCTGCAACCAGCACGGCCGTCGATAGAATCCCGCGCCATGTTGATTATGTTGACGGCCTTCGTGGTCTCGCTGCTGACCACCCTGTGGCTGGTGCGTCGCGCCAAGGCCGGTGGCCATCGATTTCACGACCACGACCTGTCAGGCCCGCAGAAGTTTCATGCGGCGCCAGTGCCGCGTGTCGGCGGCATCGGCATCTTCCTGGGCGTGGTGGCGGCCGTGATCGGCTTGTGGCTTCTGCAGTCTGACAAGGCGTTGCCGGCCACCCTGTTGATGCTGTGTGCCCTGCCCGCCTTTGGCTCGGGCCTGCTCGAGGACCTGACCAAGACCCAGAGTCCGCGCAGGCGCTTGTTCTTCACCGCCGTCGCTGCCGGCCTGGCGGTATGGGTGATGGACGGCGTGATCACGCGCACCGACATTCCAGGTCTCGACTGGATCGTGTCGTTTGGCCTGGGCGCGGCGCTGGTCACTGTCTTTGTCGTTGCCGGCGTGGCCAACTCGGTGAACATCATCGATGGCTTCAACGGCCTGGCCTCGATGTGTGTGGTGTTGATGCTGGTCAGCATCGGCTACGTCGCCTTCCAGGTTGATGACCGGCTGATCGTCTGGCTGGCGGCGGCCGGCGTGGGCGCGGTGCTGGGCTTCTTTGTCTGGAACTTCCCGGCCGGGCTGATCTTCCTGGGCGATGGCGGCGCCTACTTCCTGGGCTTTTTTGTCGCCGAACTGGCCATCTTGCTGCTGCACCGCAACCCTGCTGTGTCGCCGATGTTTCCGCTGTTGGTTTGCATTTACCCGGTGTTCGAGACCCTGTTCTCGATCTACCGCCGCAAGATGCTGCGTGGCCAACCTGCCGGCATGCCCGACGGCATCCACTTGCATTCGTTGATCTACCGCCGCATCCTGCGTTGGGCGATCGGCGCCAAGTCGGCGCGTTCGCCGGCGCTGCGCAATTCGATGACTTCGCCCTATCTTTGGATGCTCAGCATGGTGTCGGTGGTGCCAGCCATGCTGTTCTGGAACAGCACGGCCATGCTGGCGAGCTTCATCGTGCTGTTCGGCTTGGTCTACACCGGCTTGTACTGGCGCATCGTGCGCTTCAAGGCGCCGCGCTGGATGATCACCAAGCGCTGAGCGGCTGCAGCCCGGTAGGTTGGAGTGAACAGAGTGAACTCCAACGGCTGTTCCGGCTCACACCACGTTGGACAAGGCTTCTTGAAGACAAAAGGCACACGGTCTGCTAGCATTGCGGGCTGTGAAACCGTTCCGATGGCCACCCGACAAGAATGACCTGCTCAAGCAGGAGCGAGGCGTGTCCTTCGAGGACATTACAGTCGCGGTGGAAGCAGGTGGCTTGCTTGAGATCGTGCCGCACCCGAACCCGTCCAAGTACCCGCGGCAGAAGATCATGGTCGTTGAAGTCGCAGGCTATGCCTTCCTAGTGCCGTTCGTCGAAGAGGAAGACCACTTCTTTCTCAAGACCATCATCCCCAGCCGCAAGGCTACGCGCGACTTCATCGCGAAGGAGTCAGACGATGTCTAAGCTTGATCCCTACGAACTAGAAGTCCTTGAAGCCTACGAGTCGGGAAAACTGCAGCCGATTGCGAGCAAGGCCGAACTGCAGCGAATGCGCGCTGCAGCAAGGGCGACAGCAATCAAAGACAAACGGGTCAACATTCGCCTGTCGTCTGCAGATCTACTTGATATCCAAGCCAAGGCACTTGCTGAAGGCATGCCGTACCAGACGCTGATTGCGAGCGTCCTGCACAAGTATGCGGCAGGCAAGTTCGCGGAGAAGGAGCCGTCGTTGAACTAGAAAGCTGACGCGGCGGAGCTTGCCCGGGAGGGCAGGCGAGCATCGTTGTGTGTGAAGTCGTACCTTGAAGCTGGGGAGTGTTCCCTTGCGCGAGCCAAACTCAGCCGAAGGTACGTGCCCCGAAAAGCTTTGTTGGATGAGCATGATCCGGCCAGCAAAGTTGGCATCGTCTCGCGGCAGGGCCATCAACCTGTGCAAGTGATCGGGCAACACCACGTTGGCGTCCCGTTGGAGTCCCGTTGGAGTTCGCAGGCTCACTCCAACCTACAGGGTTGCGCCCACTGTGGCTGAAGCGGTGGCTGCGGCTACCGCGCCGCGTACCACGGCGCGGCTTCGGTCAAGCCTGCCAGCAAATCATGGCTGGCCTGGTAGCCCAGCAGCGAGGCGGCCTTGCTGACATCGGCGCGTGAATGTCTGACATCACCAGCCCTGAAGTCCTGGCGCAGCGGTTCGGCAACCCGCAGTCCCGGACGCAGTGATTGCAGCGCGCTGGCGAGCAGTGCGTGCAACTGGTTCAAGTCAGTTTGGTCGCCCACCGCCACGTTGTAGATCTGATTGACCGCTGACGCGTCGGTCGCCGTGGCCGCCAGCAGGTTGGCCTGCACGGCATTAGTCACATAGCAGAAGTCGCGGCTGGTCTGGCCATCGCCGTTGATGACACAGGGCTCGCCCTGCAGCATTGCTGCGGCCCACTTCGGAATTACCGCGGCATAGGCGCCGTTGGGATCCTGGCGCGGGCCGAAGACATTGAAATAGCGCAGCCCGATGCTCTGCAGGCCGTAAGTGCGGGCAAAGACGTCGGCATAAAGCTCGTTGACAACCTTGGTCACAGCATAGGGCGACAGCGGCTTGCCAATGGTGTCTTCCACCTTGGGCAACGCCGGGTGGTCGCCGTAGGTGCTGCTGCTGGCGGCGTAGACAAAGCGCTTGACGCCGGCATCGCGCGCGGCCACCAGCATATTGAGAAAGCCCGTGATGTTGGCGGCATGGGTGGTGATCGGATCGGCAATCGATCGCGGCACCGAGCCCAGCGCGGCCTGGTGCAACACTTGATCTACACCGGCGCAGGCGCGATGGCAGGCGTCCAGATCACGGATGTCACCCTCGATGAACTTGAAGCCGGCCCAGGCGGCTTCACCCACCAGGCCGCGTACTTC
>JBBQJN010000324.1:0-3678 GCA_038325945.1 Burkholderiales bacterium
CGCGTCAGGCCCCCCGAGGGGGATGAGGAAACTTGGGGCGGCCCGGCGTTTCCTCATGAGCGCCCCCAGACCTGCCGCTTCGCGTCAGGCCCCCCGAGGGGGATGAGGAAACTTGGGGCGGCCCGGCGTTTCCTCATGAGCTGCGCGTCATGCCTTCGGTCGCGAAGGACCTGCGCGGCATCCCCAAAGCCGACATCCAGCGCATCCTGGCGCGCATGGCAGCCTTGCGCGACGAGCCGCGCGCGCCGGGCTGCGAGAAGCTCACAGCTGCCGAGCTGTACCGCGTGCGCCAGGGGGTGTACCGGATCGTCTTTGAGATTCACGATGAATGGATCGTCGTCAAGGTGATCCGCGTCAGCCATCGCAGCCGGCGCTCCCCAAGTCCGACAGGCTCCTATGAGGCTGTCGGGGCGGCGGATAGCAGCTGGTGTGCAGCGACCTCACGCGGGTGCGCGACGGGCAGGTCAAGCACCCTGTGCGCTCACGCTACTTGCAGCGCTTGCGCCAAGGCAGCGCGGTAATCGACCTGCAGGCCGCCAGCGACGCCGCCGTGTGAGAGCATCGGCCTCGATGCCCGCCATTGCCAACACCCCTGCCCCCGCCGCGCTCAGAGCCGCCCGCACTCGCCGCCGCGTCTGGGCCGCTGCCGCGCTGATGGCTGCCGGCCTGGCGCTGTCCAGCGGCTGCGCCACGCTCGACGAGAAACAGCGGGCCTGGATCTTCCAGCCCAGCGACCGCACCTGGTCGGGCGGCGTGGCCGCCGCCCAGGGCATGGACGACGCCTGGATAGCGTTCCGATCCACCGAAACTGGCGAGCCGGTGCGCCTGCACGGCCTGTGGCTGCCGCAGCCGCGCGCCGACGCGCCGCTGCTGCTCTACCTGCACGGCGCGCGCTGGGACGTGCGCGGCAGCGCGCACCGCATGCGCCGCTTGCACGAGCTGGGTTTTTCGGTGTTGGGTGTGGATTACCGCGGCTTTGGCCGCAGCAGCCCCGGCCTGCCGTCCGAGGATCTGGCGCATGAAGACGCGCAGGCCGCCTGGCAGTGGCTGGCCGAGCGTCAGCCCACCGCGCCGCGATACCTGTTCGGCCACTCGCTGGGCGCGGCCATTGCGGTGCGGCTGGCGGCTGAATCAAGCGATGTGGCCGGGTTGATGGTCGAAGGCAGTTTCCCGTCGATCCCCGAGGTCATCAGCCGCTTCAAATGGGGCTGGCTGCCGGTGGCGCCGCTGATCAGCCAGCGTTTTGACGCCGGCTCGCGCATCGGTCAGGTGCGCGCGCCGGTGCTGGTGGTGCATGGCAGTGCCGACAGCCTGATCCCGCCCGAGCTGGGCCGCGCGCTTTACGAGCGCGCACCCTCGCCCAAGCGCTGGCTGCTGGTTGAAGGTGGCTCGCACCACAACACCAACAGCCTGGGCCAGGGGCAGTACCGCGAGGCGGTGGCGGCACTGTTCGGCATCGGCGCGGCACCGTTGGCGCTGGCCGCGCCGCAGGCACTGCCTGTACCGCCAGCGCGCTGAGAGGCTGAGCCCTTGAGCCACGCGTCGGCCGCCGCCGCGCCACCCGCGCCGGTCAGCCTGCTCGAAGCCCTGCGCTTCTGGCTCAAGCTGGGTTTCATCAGCTTCGGCGGGCCGGCCGGGCAGATCGCCATCATGCACAGCGAGCTGGTCGAGCGCCGGCGCTGGATCAGCGAGAAGCGCTTTTTGCATGCGCTGAACTACTGCATGCTGCTGCCGGGGCCCGAGGCCCAGCAGCTGGCCACCTACCTGGGCTGGCTGATGCACCGCAGCTGGGGCGGCATCATCGCCGGCGCGCTGTTTGTGCTGCCCTCGTTTTTCATCCTGATCGCGCTGTCGTGGATCTACCTGCGGTTTGGCGATGTGCCACTGGTGGCCGGCATCTTCTACGGCATCAAGCCGGCGGTGACGGCGCTGGTGCTGCATGCCGCGCACCGCATCGGCACGCGGGCGCTGAAGAACCGCTGGATGTGGGGCATCGCGGCCGCCGCCTTTGTCGCCATCTTCGCATTTGACACGCCCTTCCCGACCATCGTGCTGGCGGCCGGGCTGATCGGCCACTTCGGCGCCCGCCGCTGGCCGCAGGTGTTTGCGCTGGGCGGCGGCCATGGCGCAGCGGCGGCCGGTTACGGGCCGGCGCTGATCGACGATGACACGCCGCCGCCGCCGCATGCGCGTTTCTCGCGCCGCCATCTCGCCAAGGTGCTGGGCATTGGCCTGGGCCTGTGGCTGCTGGCCATGGCGGCCTTGATCGCCAGCCAGGGCTGGCAGGGCACGCTGACGCAGATGGGCTGGTTTTTCACCAAGGCCGCGCTGCTGACCATCGGCGGCGCCTATGCCGTGTTGCCCTATGTCTACCAGGGCGCGGTGGAGCAATACCAGTGGCTCAGTGGCGCGCAGATGATCGACGGCCTGGCGCTGGGCGAGACTACGCCGGGGCCGCTGATCATGGTGGTGGCTTTTGTCGGTTTTGTCGGCGGCTGGCTCAAGCAGGTGCTGGGCTCCGACTCGCTGTTTCTCGGCGGCGCGCTGGCGGCCACCGTGGTCACCTTCTTCACCTTTCTGCCGTCGTTCCTGTTCATCCTGGCCGGCGGGCCGGTGGTGGAGAGCACCCATGGCAAGCTGGGTTTCACCGCGCCGCTGAGCGCGATCACCGCGGCGGTGGTCGGCGTGATCCTCAACCTGGCGCTGTTTTTCGCCTACCACGTGCTGTGGCCGCAGGGCTTTGGCGGCCGCTTCGACAGTGCATCGGCAGTCATCGCAGTGATGGCCACGCTGGCGCTGTTCCGCTTCAAGATCGGTGTGCTGCCGCTGATGGGGGCTTGCGCGTTGGCGGGGCTGGCCGTCACGCTGGCCAAGCCGTTGTTCAACTGAGGAGAAGCACGATGGACGAAGAACTGAAAGACCTGAACGCCAGCAGCGAGCCCTTCGGCGTTTCGCTGGATGAACTGGCTGAACTGACCGAAACGGGCGGTGCGATGCTGCTGGATGTGCGCCGCAAGCCCGCCTTCGACGCGGCCCAGCAGATGTTGCCCGGCGCGGTCTGGCGCGATCCCGAGCAGCTGGCGCAGTGGCAGCCGGGCCTGGCCACAGGCCAAGCGCTGGTGGCCTATTGCGTCTTCGGCCATGAGGTCAGCCGCGGCCTGGTGCTGCGGCTGCGCGCTACCGGCGTTGATGCGCGCTTCCTGCGGGGGGGCATCGACGCCTGGCAGCAGGACGGCCGACCGCTGGTCGACAAGCCTGCGGACTGATCCGCATGGCCACAGCCGCCACGTCCACCGTCGCCCTGCTGTACCCGGCGACCGCGCCGCGCGTGACCGGGCGCAGGGGTTCAGGCCAGTGTGCGAAGCGAGCGCTCCCGCTGCCACTGGCGGGTCGACGCCGCAGCGATGAAGGCCTTCAGCTCGGTGGCAGCCACCACGCCCGCATCTGCCTCGACCCCGGCCCGGGCCAGCAGCGCCGCAGCGCCCGGCGTCGACGCAATGGCCTTCAGGTGGCCGAACGCGTCACGCACGAAGTCCACCGCGGCAGCCTCGTTGCACAGCGTCTTGGCCGCCGGCTCGGACAGCACCAGCGCCACGGCATCGAACATCACCGACGGCGTGCCGGCCAGCTGGCCGTCGGCGGCGCGTCGGCTGCCGTCCGCCAGCGTGACGCCGCCGA
>JBBQJN010000325.1:0-3655 GCA_038325945.1 Burkholderiales bacterium
TCAGGCCAGCGCAGCCTTGCCAACAAATCTATAGTTTGATCACCCGCCGATGACGCCATCGCCATTTGAAGCCGGACTGCTCGCGCTGGAGCGGCTGCGGGGCGAGATCGACGACGCGGTGCTCGATGTGGCGCTGGCCGCGCTGCGCGATCGGCTGGCGGCCGAGCGTGAGGGTGTGCAGCCCGCGCTGCCTGAGCAGCAACTGCGCCAGGTGACGGTGATGTTTGTCGACGTGGTGGGCTCCACCGCGCTGGGTGGTCGGCTCGATCCTGAAGACATCCACCTGGTGATGGACAGCGCGCTTGAGCGCTTCACCGCCATCGTGCAGCGCTACCGTGGCCGTGCATTGCAATATGCCGGCGACAGCTTGCTGGCGGCCTTCGGCACCGTCGAGGCACGCGAAGACGACGCCGAGAACGCCGTCGCCGCCGGCTTGGGCATCCTGGGCGAAGCCCGCCTGCTGGCCGACCGGGTGCGCCGCCAGCACAACCATCCTGGCTTCAATGTGCGGGTGGGCCTGCACACCGGCCCGGTGCTGCTGGGCGGCGGGGTGGACGCGGCTGGCACCATCCGCGGCGCCACCGTCAACCTGGCCGCGCGCATGGAGCAAAACGCGGCGCCGGGCACGCTGCGCATCAGCGACGACACCGCGCGGCAGGTGCAAGGCCTGTTCGATCTGGTTGAGCAGCCGCTGTTGCAGGTCAAGGGCCACGACGCCCCGCTGCGCACCTGGCTGGTGGATCGGCAGCGGCCGTTGCGCAGTGCGGTCCTGCGCCGCGGCGTGGCCGGCGTGGCCACGCCTCTGGTCGGCCGTGACGCCCCGCTGGCCAGCCTGTGCGGCGCCTGGCAAGCGCTGCATGCATCAGCCTTGGGCGAGGCCCGGCCTAGCGTGCAAATTCTGGGCGTGATGGCCGAGACCGGCCTGGGAAAAACGCGTCTGGCACAGCACTGGGAGGCTTGGGCGCGGCAGCAGCCGCAGCGTGTGCGGTGGCTGCTGGCCCGCGCCCGGGCGCAAGCCGAGCAGGTGCCGTATGCGCTGCTGCGCGACGTGATCGCCGATGCCCTGCAGTTGCCCGACAGCGACAGCCCGGCCGCTGCACGTGAGCGCTTCATTGCCAGCGTGGTGCCCTACTTTGAAGCTGACTTTAGCGATGCGCAAGCTGTGGCCGATGCCCATGTGCTGGGCCACCTGCTGGGCCACAACTTCATCGACAGCCCACACCTGCGCAGCATCGCCCAACTGGGCGGCCAGATCCGCCAACGCGCGCTGCACACGGCGGCCGAGTTGCTGGCGCGGCTGGCCACCCGCCATGGCCAGCCGCTGGTGCTGGTGCTCGACGACCTGCACTGGGCCGACAGCGGCAGCCTCGATTTCCTGCGCGGCCTGCCCACACGGCGGGTAGCGGCGCCGCAGCCGACCTTAATCGTGGCGCTGGCGCGGCCGGCGCTGGACGAGCGCCTACCAGCCTGGGCCACCGCCGAGCAACAGCGCCTCACGCTGCTGCCCCTGGACGACACCGGTAGCCACACCCTGGCCGCCGCACTGTTGGCGCCTTTGCAGGCTGAAACGGCCGGCCCGGCCGGCCTCGCGCTGCGCCAGGCCTTGGTTGATCGTGCCGGCGGCAATCCCTACTTCATGGAAGAGCTGCTGCAGATGCTGATCGCTCAGGGCACGATCAGCGCGCACACTGACAGCATCCCCGGCACCGCCACCGGCGGCGAGCCACCGCGATGGCAGTTGCGCGAGGGGCAGCTCAACATCGCCGCCCTGCCCACCACCCTGAACGGCGTGCTGCAGGCCCAGATCGATTTGCTGCCTGCTGCCGAACGACTGGCGCTGCAGCAGGCTGCGGTGCTGGGCAGCGTGTTTTGGGACCGCACACTCGCCGCGCTGGACGGGCAGGCGCCCGACCACCTGCCCGCGCTGTCCCGCCGCGGCCTGCTACAGCCCCGTGAGCGCGGCGCACCGGACGATCCCGCCGCCTACGGCTTTGCCCACGCCTTTTTGCAGCAGGTGGCCTATGCCCGGCTGCTGCGCCACGACCGTCAGGCGCTGCATGCCCGCGCCGCCCGCTGGTATGCCGCGCTCGACACCGCCCGCGCGGTTGACTACCTGGCCGTGACGGCCGACCACTTTGACCGCGCCGCCGAACCGCTGGAAGCCGCCCGCTTCAACCTCCTGGCCGCCGAAAACCTGGCGCAGCGCTTTGCCCACGACGCGGTGGTAGAACGCGCCAGCCTGGGGCTGGAGCAAGCCGCGGCCGACGACACCGTCACACCCTGGAAGCTGCTGATGCTGCGCCAGCGCGCGCTGCGCCTGAGCGGCCAGCGCGACGCACAGGCACTGGATCTCGACACGATGGACGCACTGGCCGAGCGCACCGCTGATCCGGTGCATCTGGCCACGGTGGCATTGCGGCGCACCGTGGCCGCCAGCGAAACCGGCCACCCGCAGGATGCAGCGGCCCTGGCACCCGAGGCCATGGCGGCTGCGCTGCGCGCCGGCCCGGCCACAGCCGAACGCTCGGGCGACGTGCCCTTCGAGCTGTCGGTGTTTGGCGTCTGGTGCGGGGCGCTGCGGGCCTGCGGTCGGCACGATGAAGCCCGCCAGGTGGGTGAGCAAGGCCTGGCGCGGGCCCGCGCACTGGGGCAACGGGGCCCCGAAAGCGAGTTGCTGGTGTCACTGGCCGCGATTGCCGCCGAGCAGGCCGACTCCCTCGGCAGTGCAACGCTGTTGCGGCAAGCACTGCACATCCAGCAACTGCTGGGCAACCGGGCGGGCGAATGTGTCAGCCGCATCAACCTGGGTGTTACCGCGCTGCAGCAAGGCGATCTGGTCACCGCCGAGGCCGATTTCGACGCCGCCCAGCGGCTGTCGAAGCAGATCGGCAACCCGACCTTCGAGGTATCCACCCTGCTCAACCGGGCCAATGCCCGGCTGCCGCTGGGCCGGGTCGACGAGGCCCATGACGACGCGCAAGCGGCCGTGGCGCTGGCGCAGAAAATCGGCAACCCCGAATACGAGGCCTTTGCGCTGATGGCCCACGGCGCCGCCTTGCTGGCGCGCGGCCAGCGGCCCGAAGCGCGACTGGCCTTTGCCAGCTCGCGCCAGTTGCTGGACGGCCTGGGCCTGGGCCACCTCAGCATCGAGGCCGTGGCCTGGCTGGCCCGCGAAGCTATGCAGTCAGGCGATCTGGCCGCCGCACTGGCCGACACCGAAACGGTGCTGGCGCATCTGGCCAGCCACGGCCATCTCGACGGCACCGAAGACCCGCTGCTGATCCGCTGGACCTGCTGTGAGGTGCTGGAGGCCGCCGCCGACCCCCGCGCCGCCGGCCTGCTGGCCGACACCTGGGCGGCGCTGCAGCAACGCCACAGCGCGCTGGCTACGGCCGAAGCCCGTGCGCGATTCTTGCAAGCCCAGGCCCATCACCGCGCGATCCACGACCGGGCGGCACGCGCCGGCCTGGTACAGGCCAGCGCTACGGGGTAATTAATTCGGTCTGGTACAGGCCGGCGCAGCGGGGTAATTCACTCGGTCTGGTTGAGGCCGGCGCAGGGGGGCAAATTCAGCCGCGCTGACGCCGAGCGCGGCGGCCGACCAGCGCCAAACCGCCCAGCGCCAGCGCCGCCAGCGCCAGCGAACCGGGCTCGG
>JBBQJN010000326.1:0-3635 GCA_038325945.1 Burkholderiales bacterium
TCAGACCAAAGCCGGCGGCACCCGCTGCTCATGGCTGCCTGCACGATCAAGGCGTCATAGAACGCCATGCCGTGGGCGATGTGAAGATCGAGTGCTTGCTGGATCATGTCCGGCGATGTGGGCACCACATCGAAGCCGCCGTAGAACCTTAGCCTGTCACGCACCAGGGCCGGTGGCAGGCGCAGCTTGCGTAAGGCCACATTGGCGTACTCCTGCAGCACCTGTGTCGACACCACGCCGCTGCTTGTGCGCCGCAGTTCGCTGATCAGCCCGATTGCTGTGGCCTGCTTCGCGGGTTCATCACCTGCGTCGGCATAGACCAGCACGTTGGTGTCGATGAAGGCGCGCGTGGGCGGCGTCTGGCGCGTCAGCGCCTTACGTTGGCTTCGTCACGGTCGAAACGCCATCCGGCCAGCCGGCCAGGTGTGGCGTGTGCCGATTCTTCAAAGGCCTGCACCTGAGCGCCTGCGTCGGCCATGCCGGCGAGTGACTCCAAATGATCCCGAACGGCCTGATTCAGGCTCTTTCCCATCGCCTGCGCCGCACGCCGTGCGCCTTCAGCCACTCGTTCGTCGACAGGTAGAGTGATATTCATGCTGTGTAAGCTCCTGCATTCGAATAACACAGGTTATGTGCGTGCAGTTTTTGTGTCAATCTGCGTGTTTGCTTCAAGACTCAGTCGCTGGTGCCGCTGCGTCATGGTGAACAGCATCGGTGTGCCGAAGATGCCCGGGCGATGGTCGTGTTGCGGATGTCGTGGCGGCCTGTTCGCGGGCGATCAGCAGCGTCTTGTCGACGATGCCGCCCTTGCTGCCGGCATCAGTTGCGTGGACGAGCCGACCTCCTGTGTAAACTGTGGTTGACGTTCTGCGCGCCGTAAACTACAGTTGACGTATGGTCGAGATTCGCAAGACGCAGCAGTACGTCGAGTGGATTGCGACGTTGCGAGACAGGGCTGCGCGACAGCGCGTTGAGGTGCGCGTGTTCAGGCTCGCGCTAGGAGCCTGTCGGGCTTGGGGAGCGTCGGCTGCGAATCGACCGCAGCGGTCCAATTCTCACCGTCTTTTTGCCCCATAGCTGGGCTATGGGGCTGCAAATCCGGCAAGAACTGCCCTCGCTGGGGCCGATTCTCGCTATCGACGCCCCAAGCCCGACAGGCTCCTAGGTTGAAACACCGCGCCTGAAACGACACACCCGGCCTGGGGCCTGGGGCCGGGTGCTGGGTGCTGGCTGCTGGGTATTGGGACGACACATCCGGCTTGGCGCCGTATGACGGGATGACCAGCGCGCGCCAGCCAACTTGTGCCAGATCAGGCCGTGGCCTTGTTCTTCTTGGCCGACTTCTTGGCCTTTTTGGTCGACGCGGTCGTGGTGGTCGACTTGGTCGACTTGGTCGACTTGGTGGCCTTGCTGGCCTTCTTCGCCGGCTCGGCCGCTTGCTTGGTCGAGGCGGCAGTCGGTGCGGCCAGCGTGGCAGGCGCAGCGGCCTGGGCGAAGGCACCCAGGCTGAAGGTGGCGGCGATCAGGGCGGCGAGCAATGACTTCATGGGTAGTCCTGGAAAAGGGAGAGCAAGACGCTCATGGCGACAACGCTGCAGCGCTGTTCTGCGTTGACCACACTGGGTTGTTGTCTTGCGCTGTCGTCAGGCCGGGCCGGGCCGGGCCGGGCCGACGCCAACCGGGCCATCAGATGAACTCGCGCTCGCGCAGCCACTTGGTGGCCACCCACTTGTCGCCGGCCAGCACAGGCGCGCCGCCGTGCAGGCTGCGGGTGATCGGGTGCGGCCGGTCGTAGCTGAAGAACACCGCGTTGCCCTTGATCGGCGCCACCTCGAGCTGCACGTCAGGGAAGACCGTGCCACCGCCCTGCAGCGGCGTGTTGAGGTAGACCACCAGGCTGCCCACGCGCTGGCCACCACGCGCCAGTACCGAGGCCATGCCGGGCAATGCCGGATCAAAATAGTCGTGGTGCGGCTTGTATTCGGCGCCGGGCCGGTAGTGCAGCACTTGCAGGCCCTCACCGTTGACCATCGGCCACTGCAACAACGCGGCGATGCGGGCCTCGATGCGCTGGCACAGCGCCGACTCGCCGCGGCCAAAGAACATGCCGTCGCTGGTGCGCGCCACATTGACCTCGTTGCCGCCAGTCTCGTTGACGACGGTCTCAGACCGCGTCATGCGCGGCTCAGCGGCGGCCACCAGCGCGTCGCACTCTTCGTCGGACAACAAGCCGCCAAAGACCACCACGCGCGGGTTCTGCATGGTCAACAGAACGCTGAGCTCGCGGTCATGCGCCCACAGCCGGCTGGGCGATCCAGTCAACGCCGGGCCGGGCACGGGCACCTGAGGCGGCAGCGCGGCGGCCTCGTCGGCGGCCTGCTGCTCGGCATGGGCGCCGAGGAACTGCTCGAACACCTGGCCCAGTGCGCCCAGCGCGATGGTCTCGTCCCAGCCGCTGCTGCGCATCGCGGCCAGCACCTGTGAGGGCGGGCAGCCGGCCTGGGCCTGCTCGATGATCCATTGCCGCAGCTCGGGTGAAACAACTTGGACGGCGCGGGATGTGGTGCTCATGCCCCGCTATTCTGGCAGTGTGGCGGCCTGCTGTGCCATGCGGGCCAGCCGCAAAGTGCCAGCAGGTGCCGCTGATCGGGCAGCTGATCGGGCCGCTGCTCAGGCCACCGATCAGGCCGCTGCTCAGATCGTCTGGCGGCGGCGAAAGACCAGCCGATCAGCGGTCGAAGCCGCCGCCACAAAACCGTAACCATCGGCATCAAAACGCTGCAGCGCCTTGACGCTGCGCGCCCGCTGCTGGATCGCCCAGCGCGCCATCAGGCCACGCGCGCGCTTGGCGAAGAAGCTGATCAGCTTGTAGCGGCCGCCCTCGGCGTCGTCCTTCCAGTCCTCGAATACGCAGTCGACCACGCGTGCCGCCAGCGCCGGCCGGTCGGCCACTTTGAAGTACTCCTGCGAGGCCAGGTTGATGATCAGCGGCTGGCGCTCGTCGGCCAGGCGCTGACACAGGTAATCGGCCACCGTGTCGCCCCAAAAAGCATACAAGTCTTTGCCGCGCGCATTGGCTTGGCGCGTGCCCATCTCCAGGCGATAGGGCTGCAGCCGGTCGAACGGCCGCAACGCGCCATACAGGCCGCTGAGGATCACCAGATGGGCCTGCGCCCAGGCCAGGTCGGCGCCCTGGAGGCTGCGCACATCGAGCCCGTCATAGACGTCACCATTGAAAGCATAGGCCGCCGGCCGGCTGTTGGCGGCGTCGTGCTGCGGCGTCCAAAGCGCGTAGCGGGCGACGTTGAGCGCGGCGAGCTCGTCGGACAAGTCCATCAGCTGCGCCACGTCGCGTGGCACCAGGGTCTTGAGGCCGTCGATCAGCTCGGCGGCTTGCGCCACGAACAGCGGCTCGGAGATGCGCTGGCGCACGCCGCGCGGCAGCGGGCGCTCGTAGTCCAGGGTTTTGGCGGGGGAGAGCAGGAAGAGCATGGCGCCAGTGTAAGAACGCCAGGCATCTGGTCGCTTCTTGGGGTCGATTTTCGAGGATTCCGGGGGCAGGACCGATGCGACTGGTTGCGGCTCGAGGCAGTCGGCCAGTGGACTGGATCAAAGCAATTACGGCGAGCCGCTTT
>JBBQJN010000327.1:0-3632 GCA_038325945.1 Burkholderiales bacterium
TTTTGGGGGCTTACGCGGGTGCATCCGATTGCCTCTCAGCCTCTCAGGCCTCGCGGCGGCTGAACAAGCGCTCCATCGCCACGTCGATGACCATGCCGCTGAGGCTGTAGATCACCGAGCCGATCAGCGCGGCGCCAAAACTGGTGACGCCAAAGCCGCTCAGCACATGGGCGGCTGACCAGAACATCAGCGCATTGATGACAAACAAAAACAAGCCCAGCGTCAGCAGCGTGACCGGCAGCGTCAACAGCACCAGCAACGGTCGCACCAGCGTATTGAGCAGGCCCAGCACCAGCGCTGCGATCATCGCCGCACCAAAGCTGGCCACGGTGACGCCGCTGTAGAGGTGGGCCACCAGCAACAGCGAGGCGGCCAGCAGCAGCCATCGGATGATCAGTTTCATGCCGCCAAGCATAGCGCCGGACGGGCCATTTCGTCGCCATTTGCCCCGTCTTCCTGCACCACGCCTGACACGGGTGAAGGTATGCCGCATTTGCCCTCGCGCAGGCACTCGACAAGCTGATCGAGCGCCAGGTGATGCCTGGGGGCGACAAATACGGGCTTGCGCAAAGGGCAAAGCGCACTTCTCCTGGGAAATGCGCTTCTCAGCACCTATGGCGCGCAGTACCATGGCGGCCGCTGAGGGCTTAGAGAGAAACGTGGGTTCAAGCAGCCTTCGACCCAAGCCCGCGGCAGATCAACCACTCATTGGAGAGCATCAACATGGCAACTGCGAAAAAGGCCGCCCCGGCCAAGAAGGCCGCCCCGGCCAAAAAAGCTGCACCGGCCAAGAAGGTCGTCGCGGCAGCAAAGAAGGCCGCTCCGGCCAAGAAGGCAGCAGCCGCGAAGAAGGCCGCTCCGGCCAAGAAGCGCACGCCTAACGCCGCCTTCATGAAGGCGATGACGCCCAGCCCCGCGCTGGCCGCCATCATTGGCGACAAGCCGGTGCCGCGCACCGAGGTGACCAAGAAGGTCTGGGAGTACATCAAGAAGCACAACCTGCAAGACTCGGCCAAGCGCACGATGATCAATGCCGATGCCAAGCTGAAGGAAATCTTCAAGGCGGCCCAGGTGTCGATGTTCGAGATGACCAAGCTGATCAACTCGCACCTGAAGTGATCGCGCCCGGGCCCGTGATGGGCCCGGCCGCCAAACTTGACAAGGCCGGCGCTTGCCGGCCTTGTGCTTTGTTGCCGCGGCCGCGCTGGCCAGCGATGACATCCGCAGCGCAGCCCAAGGCCGCGCGACGGTTTGCACACCAGCGCCCGCCGTGCGGGTTTGCGGCCGCTGGTGGACAATCGCCAGCTTGCAACCCGGTGGCACGGATCATCGCCACGATCCCGGAATTGCGCCGTATCCAGGAGTTAGATCGTGTACCAGCACAGCGTGGAACGCAGCACCGAGCTGCTGCGCAAGGCCCTGCCACTGATGTCGAGGCAGGCGGCTGCGCTGCATCCGGCCAGCTATGCCGTGTGGTACGCCTATGTCAGCGATGACAAATCAGCGTTGCACCAGGCGCTGGACGCCCATCTGGCGGCCCATGGCTCGCTCGACGAGGCGGCCACCGAGGCGATGTACCGGCGCTACCTGGCCGAGCCTCAGCAGCAGCCGCCCGAGTTGCCCTCCGAGAAGATGGCCGAAGAGCTGCATCGGCTGCTCGACGGCATGCAAGCCTCGGCCACCGCAGCCGGCGACGAGACCGCGCGCTACGGCCACAGCCTGCAGCAACTCAGCGCCGCGCTGGGCCCTGACGTGCCCAGCGCCACACCGCCAGCGTTGGACATGGTGCGCGAGCACACGCTGCAGATGCAGTCCGCTCTGACACAGCTGCAGCGCCAGCTGGCCGAGAGCCAAAGCGAGATCAACACCCTGCGCGACGAGGTACGCAGCGCGCGCCAGGAGTCGCTGATCGATGCGCTCACCGGCCTGGGCAACCGCCGCGCCTTTGATCGCCATCTCAGCACCTGCCTGGCCAGCTGCCTGGCCACCGACGTGGCCGCTGCCGCGCTGGGCGCAGCGACCAGCGCGGCGCCGGTGTGCTTGCTGATGATCGACATCGACCGCTTCAAGCGCGTCAATGACACCTACGGCCATGCCTTTGGCGACCAGGTGCTTCGCGCCGTTGGGCAAGTGCTCAAAGCCGCGGCTCCCGAGGGCAGCCTGGCCGCCCGCGTTGGCGGCGAAGAGTTTGCGTTGCTGCTGCCGGCCATGGCGCTGGAACCCGCACGTGCCCTGGCCGAAAAACTGCGTGTCACCGTGGCCGCCAGCCGCATCCGCCGCAAGGGCAGCAATGACGCCGCCGAACGCATCACCGTGTCGCTGGGCCTGGCGCTGTATGCGCGGCGCAGCGGGCCTGACGCGGCACTCGCCGATGAAGCGCCGGCTGACTTTGTTGAACGCGCCGACCGTGCGCTGTACGCTGCCAAACAAGGCGGGCGCGACCGGGTTGAGCTGGCGGCCTGAGCTGGCGGCCTGAGCTGGCGGCCCGTTCCGGTGGACTACGCGGCTGGGGCCAACACGGCCTTCAGAAAGCGCCCGGTGTGGCTGCCCTCGCAGGCGGCGATGGCCTCGGGCGGCTCCACCGCCAGCACCTGGCCACCACCGGCGCCGCCTTCGGGGCCCATGTCGATCAGCCAGTAGCCCAGGCCGACGTCGAGCAGCGTTTGCAGCTTGCGCGCCAGCGCCGGCACGGCACCTGAGAAGTCGCGTGCTGCTCTCTCGGTGGGGCCATTCTCGAACCCGGTTCGGGTGGGATTCCCTTTTCGCATTGCAAATGCAGAAAAAGCAGCATGCCGATAGTTCCGCTACCTAGGAGCCTGTCGGGCTTGGGGAGCGTCGGCTGCGAATCGACCGCAGCGGTCCATTTCTCACCGTCTTTTTGCCCCATATCTGGGCTATGGGGCTGCAAATCCGGCAAGAACTGTCCTCGCTGGGGCCGATTCTCGCTTTTCGACGCCCCAAGTCCGACAGGCTCCTACGTCCAGCATGTCCAGATTGACTACGAAGGCATGCGGGTGCCAGGAGCAGGCCGAAGCGCTCAGGAGGGCTCTGCACGCAAGCCGCAAGGAACGACGACCCGGACGGCGTCGATGCAATGGCGATTGCGCATCAAGGCATTGAGAACACCTATGCCGATGAAAGCTTGGATTCAAGCTTCAAGTGCAACACCCGAATGGGCTGCTAAACCGCTGACCGTCACATCAAGGTCGCCATCGCGCCACCAAAGCCCAAACTCGTTGGCAACCGAAACCGCTTCAGCCTTAACTGCGATAGTCGTTCCCGCGCCTGTCCAGACATCGCAGCCGTGCCGGCCAGTCCTTGGTGTTGGCCTCGCGGCCGGGGCGGGTGAACTGGGCGTAGGCGTGTTCGGCACTGGCCGGCGGTGCCAGCGGCACGCCCTCGGCGCCGGCGCTTAGCGCGTCGATCTGTATCTCGCAGGCGCGCTGCATGCAGTACAGCATTTCTAATGCGTCTCGTACCGATGTGCCCAGCGCCGGCGTGCCGTGCTGGCGCAGCATCATGGCCTTGTTGCGCTCGCCCAGGGCGGCCAGCAGGCGGCCGGGTTCATCAAACGACAGCACGATGCCTTCGTAGTCGTGATGGGCCAGCCGCGGCGTTTACGCGCAGCGCGT
>JBBQJN010000328.1:0-3620 GCA_038325945.1 Burkholderiales bacterium
CCCGACAGGCTCCTAGGAGCCTGTCGGGCTTGGGGCGTCGATAGCGAGAATCGGCCCCAGCGAGGACAGTTCTTGCCGGATTTGCAGCCCCATAGCCCAGCTATGGGGCAAAAAGACGGTGAGAAATGGACCGCTGCGGTCGATTTGCAGCCGACGCTCCCCAAGCCCGACAGGCTCCTAGAGTTTTTCGACAGGGCGCGCAGTCGCCGCAGACCCATGCGGGGCACAGCATGGACATGAGTCCAGCCACCTTCACCGACCCTCCGACCCGGCAACGCCTGTCGTTCGGGTCGTCTGAAATGCGGGACCACCTGCTCGACGTGCGCTTCACAGGCTCGGGCAGCGAATACTTCCGCATCTGGATCGTCAACCTACTGCTGATACTGGTAACACTGAGCCTGTACTACCCGTGGGCCAAGGTGCGTCGGCTGCGTTACTTTTATGGCAACACGCTGGTCGACGGCCAGCCGCTGGACTTTCACGGCAAACCGCTGATGATGCTGCGCGGCTACCTGCTGGTCGGGCTGCTCTTGGTGCTCTATTCGGCGGCGGACAAGTTCTCGTCGCTGGCCGGGCTCGCGGCCTTTCTGATCGTGGCGGCCATCTGGCCGGCGCTGCTGAAGTCGTCGATGCAGTTCGGCCTGGCCAACACCAGCTGGCGCGGCCTGCGCTTCCGCTTCATGGGCACCGTGGGTGGCGCCTATAGGACGATGCTGCCGCTGTTCGTACCGGTCCTGCTCATCCTGGCCGCGCTGGTGGCGGTGCCAAACGAACGGGACGTGCCGATGTGGTACCTCACGGTGAGCGGCGGCGTGACACTTGTGACCCTGCTCGTGCTGCCCTGGCAGTGGTTCCAGCTCAAGCAGTACCAACACTGCCACTACGCGCTCGGCCAACTGCAGACCGAACTGCGCACCGGACCTGGGGCGTTCTACAAGGTATTTCTGAAAACGTTCGGCGTGTTCCTGGGCATGCTGGCGTTGGTCTTCGGCGCGGTGCTTCTGCTAGGAGCCGTCGGGTTGTCCGGCGTGCTGCCCGGCCGAGGCGGCACCAGCACCGGCGCGGCCATGGTGGCCGCGCTGTTGCTGAGCGTGATCAGCCTGCTGGTGGTGCTAATCGTGCCGCTGCAGTACTTCATGTCGCGCATGCAGAATCTGCTCTGGTCGCGCACTGGCAACCAGTCGATGCGCTTCCGCAGCAAGCTCAAGCTCAGGCCGCTGCTGATGCTGACGCTGAAGAACTGGCTGCTCATGCTGCTGACCCTGGGCCTGTACTGGCCGTTCGCGTCGGTGGCAGTGACACGCATGCGCCTGCAGGCCGTGACGGTGGTGACCCGCGTCGATCCGGCCGATCTGCTGGACAACGCCCGCCCGGCCGACGGCGAAGCCGCAGGCGATGCGGCCGGCGATCTTTTCGGCCCGGACATCGGCCTGTAGCCTCCCTGCGCACCCCAACGTGGCCGTGCCCGCCGCGCCGAACCCGCTGACCGTCGATTATTTCGATGGCCGCAGCGCCCGCGCCCGCGCGGTGCATGTCAGTCTGTCGGACGACGAACTGAGCATCTGCGGCGACGGCATCGCACTGCGCGTGCCGACGAGCCAGGTGGAATGGCCCGAACGCATGCGCCACGGCCCGCGCATTGCACGCTTGCCGGACGGTGGCTCTCTGCAATGCCACGACGCGCCGGCCTGGGACGCCTGGGCGCGGGCGGGCGGGCGCGGCGAGTCGTGGGTGGTGCAAGCCCAGCAGGGATGGCGCTGGGTGCTGGCCAGCTTGTTCTCGCTGAGCGTGTTGCTGGGCTCGATGTATGCGTGGGGCGTGCCATGGCTGGCGCGCGCAGCGGTGGCCGCGACACCGCTGGGCTTGGACCGGGCGATCGGCGAGTCGGCCTTGCAGTCACTCGACCAGCAATGGCTGCGGCCGAGTGCACTACCCCTCGAAACACATCAACGCCTGCGCGCCGCGCTCGACCGCGCCACGGCCGGCATGCCACCGCGCAGCGTGCCGGCGCACCGGCTTGAGTTCCGCAGCGGCCCGATCGGCCCGAACGCGTTTGCACTGCCCGGCGGCACGATGGTGCTGACCGACGCGCTGGTCGAGCTGGTGCAGGGCGACGAAGCGGTGATCGTCGGCGTGCTCGGCCACGAACTCGGCCATGTCCAGCAGCGCCATGGCCTGCGTTTGCTGATGCAGGCCGGCGCGATCACGGCGTTGGCAGGGGTGGTGATCGGCGACTTCAGCTCCTTGCTGGCCAGTGCGCCGGTGCTGCTGGGCCAGGCCAGCTACTCGCGCGATGCCGAGCGCGAGGCCGACGCCCACGCCGTGGCGGTGCTGAAGGCGGCCGGTCTGTCTCCGGCGGTGATGGTCGCCTTCTTCGAGCGGGTTGCGGCGCATGGTAAGCCCGCCAAGAAGGAAGACGGCGAAAAGGCCCAGGCCGGCTCCAACCTGGGCATCGCGATCGCATCGCACCCGGCGGACGAAGATCGGATCCGTTTCTTCCGCGACGCCGCAGCGCGCTGAACTCAGCGTTGGATCGCCCAGGCCACGCTGCCGGGTCGGCCTGCCAAGCTCAACGTGGCGGTGTTCTGCGCGCTCTGCGCGATCTCCTTTCCGTGCCGCACTACCTGGAGCCGCGTCGCGCTCAGCTTGATCAACTCGACCGGGTCGCGCGCCTGCAGCAGCACGAGGTCGGCCGCCTTGCCGACCTCCAGGCTATGTGCCGAGCGCGCCAGCAGCAACTTGCCCTCGCGTCAGAGCAGCACCATCCTCGTCGGGCTGATCCGCGGGTACCTGTGGGTGCCTACTTCCAGTTGCCTACCTTCTGGTGAATAACTCCTGGTCGCCGGCGGCGCGAGCAGGGCCAAGTGAGATGCCGGGAAGCTGCCGGTGGCCAGCGACGGCTGATGGCCGGGACTGCCCGTACGCCGCTGCACCCAGGAGTTGCCGTCCGTTGGAACGTCCACGTGGCCGACGGCACCCGCGGGGCGTCGACGGCTCGACTCGGCCTTGAGCGAGCATCTGATCGACGGGATTCAGCGCCTTGAAGCAGTCGTCCAACAATGCAAACTTGGTCGTGGTACCTGATCGGCCAAGTGCGGCAGGAACTCCAGCGACAACATCACGAACCATGTGCGAAACAGGCCGAGGTGGTGGCGCGGTGAATCTCTTCGGACACGGGAATACGCCGGTCCGAGTCTTCCGCTTACTTAGGCAGCGATGCGTTCGCCAACGCGGCGGCCAGCGCCGAAATTTCACGTTCCCGCAGGCGCGCCCGAATCTCGATGCTCGCCGCGACGCGCTCGGCCGTTGACGCTCCGGTGGGGCCCGCCAGCCGCTGCTGGTCCTGCAGAAGCCGCTGGGCCATCTGCGTGTCGTTGGCCCACCAGGCTATGCCCGGCAGCAGCCAATTTCTACCGCCGAACGGGCCGTCGCCACCCAGCCGCGCCAGCGCCTGCCAGTGCTCGACGGCGAAGGCATAAACCTGCGGGATCAGCGCCGGCACGGCGCCCATGGCGTTGACCAGGTCAACGCTCACATCTGGCGGCAGCCGACCCGACAACGATTCCTCCAGCAGGCGCTGCGCGCGCACCGGGTCGGCGCCTGAACACAAGGCTTGCAGA
>JBBQJN010000329.1:0-3619 GCA_038325945.1 Burkholderiales bacterium
AGCACGGCGATGATCGCCGTCCATTGCAGCGTGGCATACACGACGCGCTGCAGCAGGCGCAGCCAGTGCGGCGGCGGTGCCGACTCCGAAAACGCTGCGTGGTACCACAGCAGCAGGCCCCAGCAGCTGAGCGCTGTCAGCAGCGCGAACCAGCGCCGGTCGGCCATGCGGTTGAACAGCGCGGGCTCGCGCACCAGCCCGACGCCGAGCAGGAACAAGAACCCGTACACCGCGTGGTTGTGCCAGTCGTCGATCAGCGCATGGGTCGACTCAAATCGGCTCAACAGCAGCAAACGCAGCACGGCCAGCACGGCCAACGGCGCCAGCCACAGGCCAGCGCCAGCAAGACGGCGGGCGAGCATGGCGGCCAGCCCATTGATCGCTTCAGGCCAGCGCCGCAGCACAGCCCAGAGCAGCAGGGTGTAAAAAAAGAGATAAGGCAGGAACCAGAGATGGTTCCAGGTCGGCAGCACCAGGCAATCATTGCCACGGCAAAAACCACCGTAGCCGCTGAAATACAGCGACAAAAAGTCGAGATAACTGCCGGCATAGCCGACCTTGTCGATGACCTCGAAGTAGGCCTGCGGCGGCACCACGATCGCCATGCCGGCCAGCAGCGGCAGCAGCAAGCGGCTTGAGCGGGCGCGCATGAAACTCCGGCTGGCGCCGCCGCGCGCCAGCAACAACGATGTGGCGGCGCCCGACACCAGAAACAGCAGGCCCATGCGCCAGGGTTCGCTCAACCGCATCAAGGGCTCCAACGCGGCCGAGGCGTTGGGGCTCTTCACATGCCAATCCCAGCTGACGTAATACATGCCCACGTGGTAGGCGATCAGCAGCGCGAAGGCGCCGATGCGCGCCCAGTCAAGAAAGTACAGGCGACGCGGATCGCTCACGAGTGCCCTTGCTGGCGCTGGGCTCACTCGCGCAGCTTGCGGTGGATGCGCCGCGTCATCCAGGCCACCGCCAGCACCACCAGCGGGATTGAACCGCCAGCCAGCAGCTCGGGCTGGATTGACCAGCCGGCCAGCTTGCCGGCCTTGCCGGCGTAGAGGATCAGGCTGACGACGTAGTACGAGATCGCCGCGATCGACAGACCCTCAACGGTGGCCTGCAAGCGCAACTGCATGGCCTGGCCGCGTGTCAGCTTCTCCAGCAGCTGCTGGTTCTGCGCTTCGGTGGCGATGTCGACCCGCGTGCGCAGCAAGGCACCGGCGCGCTCGATGCGCTCGGATAGCGCACTCAGGCGCTGCGCGGTGGCGGCCACCGTGGCGATGGCCGGCGACAAGCGACGCTGCATGAACTCGCCCGGCGTCTGAAAGCCGATGATCGGCCGCTCGCGCAGCTCAGCGATGCGCTGGCGCACGATGGCGTCATAGGCCTGGGTGGCCGAGAAGCGGTAGCCATGCTCGGCGGTGGCGCGCTCCACCCGCGCCGCCAGCGTTACCAGCTGGTCAAGCAGCGCCTGCTCGTCGTCGGCGCTCGCGCCCTTGCTCTCCAGCGCGCTCATCAGGTCAACCAGCGTGCGCTCGGCCTCAGACAGCGTGGGCCCCAGCAGCTTGGCCACCGGCAGCCCGCGCAAGGCCATCAGGCGGTAGGTCTCAAGCTCGAGCAGGCGCGAGGCAACACGGCCGGCGCGTGTTGGCGTGGTATCGGGCGGCGCCACCACCAGCAGGCGCTCGTGGCCGTCGTCGCGCAGCGCGAAGTCGGTAACGGCGATCAAATGGCCGGGGCCCATCGCGCAGGCCAGCGGCGGGCTCTCGCCAAACCAGGGCCGGGCCCGCGCCACCACGGCTTGCGCATCGTTGATCACCTCGGCCAGCATGATCAGCTGTACCGCCGCCACCGTGCGGCCGGGGATGGCACGCAGCCAGGCTGGGTCGATGCCGTCAAGCACCAGGGGCAAGTCGGGCAGCGATTCGAGCGTGGGCGCGCCGCCCAGCGGCTGCACAAAGGCATAGCGCGTGAACTCGCTGTGGCGCTCCCACTTCAAGACATGCTGCGGCAGGTTCAGGTGCAGAAAGTTGGCCTGCAGATCAGCGCCAGCCAGGCCTTGCTGGCCTGGCAGCAGGCCCAGGTGCGCGGCCTCGGCCTCTCGCGGCACGCCCTCGTTGAGCACGGCGATGTGCACCACCAGCGCCGGCAGCGTGATGCGCGCAGCTGGCCGCGCATGCACCTCGTTGTGCAGCGCCTCGCGCAGCGTGTCGTCGGCGGGGAGAAGGGCGTGGCGGCGGGCGGGGACGATGGGGCGGTCTGCCTCGGGGGGGCTCATCAGATGGATTCTGCCTTGGGGCCGGCGGGGCAGCCGCTAGGAGCCTGTCGGGCTTGGGGCGTCGAAAAGCGAGAATCGGCCCCAGCGAGGACAGTTCTTTGCCGGATTTGCAGCCCCATAGCCCAGCTATGGGGCAAAAAGACGGTGAGAAATGGACCGATGCGGTCTTTTCGCAGCCGACGCTCCCCAAGCCCGACAGGCTACTAGGGGACTTGCTCGCGATAACCCCGGCCTCTCAAGAGCCTGAGCTGGCGGGCGCCAACAAGCTGGTGGTGGACCTCGCCTTGCCCGCGCTTGTCTTCACCTCGCTCTCCCCCCAGAGTTTCAGCCCCCAGGCAGCGCTGCTCTTCAGCGCGGCAGCGGCTGTGCTGATGCGGCTCAGTGGTGTGCTGGCCTGGCCGTTGGCGCGCTGGAGTGGCACCAGCGCACGCGCTTTTGTGCCCTGCGTGATGTCTGCCAACGTCGGGCCGGTGGGCATTGCGCTGATCGTGCTGGCCTGCGTGCCGCAGGGCATGGCGAGCGCGGTGGTGCTGATGGTGTTTTCCAACATCCTGCACTTCAGGTTGGGGTCGGCGGTGATGGGCGGGCGCGTGGATTGGCGCATGGTCTATGCCAACCCGCTGGTCTGGGCCACCGTGCTGGGCGTGGCGTTCTCGCAGTTTGGGCTGACCCTGCCCGCCTGGCTGGGCACCCCGCTGACGACGGTGGGCAGCGAGCTGGTGCCGATGATTATGCTGTCGTTGGGTGCGCGCCTGTCCAGCTCGGCCATCAGCGATGGTCGGGTCGTTCTGATCAGTTGCGTGCTGGCGGTGGTGATTCGGCTGCTGGTGTGTTTTGCCGTGTTGCAACTGATCCCGCTGCAAGGCATCGAGCGGGGCGCGCTGCTGCTGTTTGCGCGTCTGCCGCCAGCCGTCTTCAATTACCTGCTGGCCGATCGCTACCAGGTGCAGCCCAACCGGGTGGCCTCCGTCGTGATCGTGGGCCACCTGGCCAGCCTGGCTTTGCTGCCCTTGAGGATCTGGCTGACGCTGGGGTGACTCGCGGGTTGCTGAGAGGGTGGCTCACCCGCACCACCGCCACCATTCGGGCCCGCTTGGCTGAGAGGCTGAGAGGCAATCGGATGCACCCGCGTAAGCCCCCAAAACAGCCCCAATCTAGGCGCAAAGCGGAGTTGGGTTTAAGACCCAACGAGCGTTTGCAACGACTAGTGGGGCTGTTTTGGGGGCTTACCCGAAGGGCCGGGGTACCCAAGGGCCCTGCGCGGCGTTGCATCGCTTGCCCGGACATGAGTCCGGGCTGCGCGCCGCGCCTTGCTCAGGGCCCTTGGCCACCCCGGCGCGGGTGCAT
>JBBQJN010000330.1:0-3573 GCA_038325945.1 Burkholderiales bacterium
CGACGCCGCGCTGCGTGAGGCTCTGCAACGTTTCCCGGGCACCACCGCACCGCCACAGACGCTGAAGCAGCCACTGCGCCTGCGTGTCACCAACCGGATGCTGGGATGAATTTCGAACGTCGACGATGGAAAGCTGCCGTAATGGCCGCCGGGTTGGTGGCCGCCAGTGCGGCCACGGCACAAAGCGATGGGCCCGCCGGGTCGGGGGCTGCGGACCTTGCCGCCGAGCGCGAGTCGCTGTCGGCGCTGCGCGAGACCACGCTCGCACTGATCGAGCTTCTCGTGGGCCAGGGCACGCTCAGCCGCCCCCAGGCCGATGCGCTGCTGGCCGAGGCCCGCCGCAGGGCGGCCCAGCGCACCGGTGCGCCCGGCCCCGGCCAGTGGGGTTCTCCGCCCACGGCGACCTCCGGACCGGTGACGCGTGTGCCCTACGTACCCCAGGTGGTTCGAGACCAGATCCGCAACGAACTGCGCGAGGAAATCATTGCGCGCGCAAGCGCAGAGCGCTGGGGTGTGCCCAACGCCAATGCCGAGTGGACAGAACGCCTGCTCATCAGCGGTGACCTGCGTGTGCGGGGCCAGGGCGACCGCTATGCCGATGACAACCTGTCGCCGCTGGACTTCGTCGGCGCTGCGGCCGCCACGCTGGCCACGCGAGCGCCCGACCTGGCGGCGGCCAATGCAAATGGACTGCCCACCGCCAACACCCTGGTCGATCGCAACCGTTCACGCCTGCGGGCGCGGCTGGGCGTGACCGCGCGCGTGGCCGAAGGCGTGACCGCCGGGCTGCGCCTGGCCACGGGCAGTGCCACCGACCGGGTCTCGACCAACCAGACCCTGGGCCAGAACTTCAATCGCTACAGCTTCCTCGTCGACCAGGCCTGGCTGCGGCTGGACCCGGTGCCATGGTTCAGCGCCAGCGCCGGGCGCATGCCCAACCCATGGCTCAGCACCGACCTGGTCTGGAACGAGAGCCTGAGTTTCGAAGGCGTGGCTGCCACGGTGCGACTGCCGGCCTCGCCCGAGGCCCGCTGGCTGCCCTTCGCGACGGTGGGCTACTTCCCGGTGCGCGAGGGTGCACCGCCGCGCCGGGGGCGCAACATCGTGGGCGCCCAGGTGGGCGTGCAATGGGAAGCCAGCGAGCGCACCCGCGTGCGGATGGGCCTGGCGCAGTACCGCTTCCGCTATTTCGAAGGCGTGATCGATGGTGACTACAGCGCCGTCACCGGCCCCGGCGCCAGCTACGGCCAATACGAATACGAAGCCGGTCTGCGCCAGCGTGGCAACACGCTGTTCCTCACCAACAACCCGCTCGAGATCGCTGCGGGGCTGACGCTGGACAAGGCGCGCTGGGGTCTGGCCTCGCGCTTCCAGCCCTGGGCGCTGACGGTGGCGGCGCAGTGGTCGCACTTCGCGCCGGTGTTCGTGGGCCTGTCGGCCGAGGTGGTGCGCAACGAAGGCTATGACCGCGGCGAGATCGCCCAGCGGACCGGGGGCCTGTACCTTGACGATGCGCGTGTCTTCGGCGTCGGCGCGCGGCTCACGGTGGGTGCACAGGAAGTGCGAGATCGCCAGCAATGGCAGGCCTCCGTGGCCTATCGTTGGCTGGGCAGCGACGCCGTGCCGGATGCCTTCGTCGACAGCGACATCGGCCTGGGCGGCACCAACGTCCGCGGCTTGGCGGTCGGCCTGAGTCTGGGCCTGGCTCGTGACACCGTGCTGGGCGCACGCTGGCTCAGCGGCCGCACCATCAGCAGCCCGACGGTGCGCGGGGGCAGCGGTGACCGCTTCAGCGTCGACAGTCTGCAGGTGGATCTGAATGTGCGCTACTGAGTCCGGGAAGTCCGGGCGCTTCCAGCGATCCGCCCGATCCACCCGATCCGCCCGATCCACCCGATCAGCCCGATGGGCCCGGCTGGGCCTGCTGGCGCTGCTGTCCTCGACACTGGCCCTCAGCGCCTTGGCTCAACAGGCGCCGACACGCGAGCAGGAACAGATACGCCGCCTGCGCATGCAACTGCAGCAGTTGCAGCAGGAACTGGCCACGGCGCGGCAGGGCGAGGCTGCGGCGCGCTCCGCAGCCTCGATCGACCTGGACGCGGCGCGGGCCGAGGCGCAGCGTGCGCAGCGGACCGCCGTCGGCAGCAGCCGGCGCCTGGCCGAACTCGAGGCCGAACAGACCGTTGCGCGCGAAGCAGCAAGCGCCTCGAGAACCCAGCTCGAACAGCGCACCGGCGAGCGCGAGCAGGCACGACAGGCCCTGGCCGAAGCCCGCGAACAGTTGGCCCGGCGTGACCAGCGCCTGGCTGCGGGCGAACGCAGCGCCGATGCGCTGCTGACCCGCTACCTGGCGCAGAACCAGGCGCTGGACCTCTGTGCGCGCAGCAACGCATCGCTGCAGGTCCTGTCGATGGAAGTGCTGGACCGGTGGCAGCGCGCCGACTGGGGCGACCTGCTGGCGGCCAAGGAGCCCTTCGTTCAGTCGCGTCGGGTCGAGATCGAGAACCTGGTGCAGGGTTACGAAGACCGCATCGACCGGGCCCGTCTGCCCGCACGCCCGTGAAGCACCTTTGGCAGTCGTGCCAGGCGCCCACAGCGGTCGCGCCATGGTGGGTGGTGCCCGTGGTCGCCTCGCTCATCGCTGCCACCTCCATGGCATGGGCCGACGGGGCCCGTGCCGACGCCGGCGACGCCGACCCGGCATTGCGTGCATGGGTGCCGGTCGTGGTGCCCGAGCGGCGCGGCCCGCCCGACCCTCTTGACTGGGAGCGTCGCACCCGCAGCGCTGCGGCTCTGGGTCCGGCACCCTTGCGGCCGTCCGACCGCGCGCTGCTCGATGCAGCGCGCACGGATCGATGGACCGAGGCCCTCGAACTGCTCAAGTCTGGACGCGCCGCCGCCAACGCCCGCGACCTCGACGGCGCGCACACGCTGGCCTATGCGGCGGCGGCCGGTCGTGACGATGTGGTGCGGGCCCTGGTTCAGCGCGGTGCCGTGCTCGACCGCACCGACCACCGCGGCCTGACGCCGCTGGGCGCGGCGGCCTGGCACGGCAGGCGCAGCACCGTGCGCCTGCTGCTGCGGGCAGGGGCCGACCCGCGTGCATTCAGCCGCAACGGCTACACCGCATTGCATCTGGCGGCCGCTGTCGGGCAAGAGCCGATCGTCAGTGACCTGCTGGCCAGAGGCGTGCCCATCGAACTGTTGAATCGCAGCCGGGAATCGGCTCTCGATGTGGCGGCCGCATCACAGCAGGACGCGGTGCTCGACCTGCTCATTCAAGCGGGAGCCGATATGACCATGGCGGGCAGCCGGTGAACTCAATTGCCATCCAACTTAGTCCTTTCGGATCATCAATCGGTCTGGGGGCTTCGCGGAATCGTCGCAAACAGCAGCAATCCTCTGTGGATGCAGGCGTCATGGCTTCGACCCGCTGTCCGAACGGACTAGGGTGCCCGATCTCGGTGCGAACGACTGCCATGGGCACTGCCTAGCATTCATCCAGGGTCGTCATTCGGCCTTGTCCTCTCAATGACTCTCGATCTGGAGAAACACCATGAAACTTCGATTCAA
>JBBQJN010000331.1:0-3571 GCA_038325945.1 Burkholderiales bacterium
ATGCTGGCCGCCAGCGCCGACGGCAAGCGGCTGCGTGGGTTGGTCACTGGACTGGCGCTGGGCGACAACAAGCTCGTTGCCGACGTCGCGGGCAACAAGGGCCGTGGCGAACTGAGCGTCAAGAACCATCCGCGCACGGGCCCGGTGTTCTCGGGGCCGCACAAGACGCCCTTCGAATGCCGCACCGAGCAGTCGGGGCTGGGTGCGCCGCTGGATGCCAACTGCTCGGTCGCCACGCGCTACGACTGGTTCTATTTCACGGCCGACGGCGCGCGCAAGCCGCTGCTCGACCCGCTCGGCACCCGGCCAGCCGACGTCGCAACCACCACGACGATCGACGGCAAGTCCGTGCCCTTCATCGTCCGCGTCGAGTCGGCAACGCTCAACCGGTCGATCGTCCGCATCGCGGTGCTCGACGATCCCAAGGCCGCCGGCGTGCTCAACACCACCGGCTGGAACAACCGCGTCGTGTTCCGCTTCGGCGAATCGACAGCGGCCCAGTACAACCAGGGCTCGAACAGCGCGACCGACGCGGTGCGCAACACCGATGTGCAGAACTTCGAGGCGCTCAAACGCGGCTTCGCGTACGTTGTTTCGACGCTGAACATCAACAAGGTCAACGTCGACGATGCGCTCGCGGCGGAAACAGTGATGTTGGTCCGCGAGCACCTGACCAAGACCTACGGCGTGCCGCGCTGGTTCGTTGGCATGGGCGGGTCCGGCGGCGCCATCCAGCAGATGCAGATCGCGCAGAACTACCCCGGTTTGCTCGACGGCATCATGCCCGACGCCGCCTTCCCCGACGTTTTCAGCACCGCGCTGGCGGTGTCGGACTGCCGGCTGTTGAACCGCTACTTCATCGCCAACCCGGCGACTGACGCGGTGCGCAAGGCCTTCGAGGGCCACACCAAGGGCACTTGTGCGGCCTGGGACGCCGGCAACGGCGACGCGGTGTTGGCAACCAGCGGCTCGAACAACCCGCCATGCGGCCTGCTCGACCAGAGCAAGGTCTACAACCCGGTGACCAACCCTACCGGCGCGCGCTGTACGGTCTATGACATCAACGTCAACAGCATGGGCCGTGACGCCTTCACCGGCGCCGCGCGGCGGCCGCTGGACAACGTCGGCATCCAGTACGGCCTGGCAGCGTTGAAGGCCAGGACCATCACCGCAGCGCAGTTCCTTGACGTCAACGCCGGCGTCGGCGGCTTCGACATCGACGGCAACATCATCGCGCGCCGTACCTCGGCAACGACCGAGGCGCTCAAGCTCGGCTACGAGACCGGCCGCATCAATTCGGGCAGCGGTGGGCTGGCAACGGTGCCGATCCTGCACCTGCGCGCCTACGCCGAGCCGGGCAGCGACATCCACACGATTTACAACGACATCAAGATCCGCGAACAGCTCGTCAAGGCCAACGGACGCAGCGACAACCAGGTGATCTGGCTGCTGCCGAACCCGGCACTGGCGCCGTTGCTGGGCCTGGGCGCAGCGCAGCAAGCCGTGCTGACCGCGCTGGTCGGCGAAACGTTCATGAATCGGCTGACGCTGATGACGCAGTGGCTCGACGCGATCATCGCCGACCCGGCGGTGTTGACGACCGAGAAGATCGCGCGACTCAAGCCCGCCGAAGCGGTCGATGCCTGCTGGGGCGTGGCCGATGCCAAGCAGTACAAGGAAACCGCCACGCTGTCTGGCGCCGGCGTCTGCAATGGCCTGTACCCGCGCACGCCGCCGCCGCGCGTCGTCGCGGGTTCACCGATCACCGACGACGTGGTCAAGTGCCAGCTCAAGCCCATCGATGAGGCCGACTACCTGCCCGTGGCGCTGACCGGCGCCGAGAAGATCCGGCTGGCCAACGTCTTTCCGGACGGTGTATGTGACTACACCAAGCCGGGCGTGTCGCAGTCCAAGGTCAAGGGCACCTGGTTGAAGTTCTGATCCAGCGCCGCCGGCTGTCGTCACTCGGGCCGTGGCGCGCGTGCGCGCGCAGCCCGGGAGACGGCCATCAACAGGGCCATCGACCCTGCCCCAAGCTTCGGCCGCTCGGCGCGGCCTGGCGTGGCGGTCAGGCCCCCGCTTCGCCGCTGATCGCCTCGATCTCCGATTGCAACACCAGCCAGCGTTCCTCGAGTTGGCCCATCTCGGCGGCGATGTGGTTCAAGCGCCTGCCGTTCTCTGCGATATCGGCACCCGACAGCCTGCCGCCGGCCATCTTCGCCTCCAGCGCCACGCGCTCGGCGCCCAGTTTTTCGAGCCGGCCGTCGATCTGCTGCACCTCGGCGCGCAAGGGCCGGGTGCGGTTGGCGATCTGGTTGCGCGCCTGGCCTGATTGCTTGCGGTCATCACGTCGGAAGGCGCCCGGCGCGGTGGCCATCGGCGCGGTGTTGCGCGCCACCGCCTTGGGCGATGCCGCCGGCGCTGGCGGCGCCGCAGCTGCGGCCGCAGCCGCCAACGTGCCGGGCAGCAGCGGCGGCGGCAGGCCACGGGCGTTGGCGCGCGAGACATCGAGCAACCACTTTTGGTAATCGTCGAGGTCGCCGTCAAACGGCTGCACGCCGCCCGAGGTGATCAGCCAAAACTCGTCGCAGACTTCGCGCAGCAGCGCGCGGTCATGGCTGACCAGCATCACCGAGCCCTCAAACTCGTTGAGCGCAATCGACAGCGCCTCGCGGGTGTTCAGGTCCAGATGGTTGGTGGGTTCGTCAAGCAGCAGCAGGTTGGGCTTTTGCCAGACGATGGTGGCCATCACCAGCCGCGCGCGCTCACCGCCCGACAAGGTGCCCACCTTCTGGTGCACCATCTCGCCGGCAAAGCGGAACTGGCCAAGAAAGTTGCGCAGCTCTTGCTCGCGCGAGGCCTGGCCGCTCTCGCCCAGCTCACGCGCCAGCCGCACCATGCGCTGCATCGGCGTGTCGTCTTCGTTGAGCAGGTCGAGCTCTTGCTGCGCAAAGTAGCCCAGGCTCAGGCCCTTGCCTTCGGTGAACTCGCCGCCCAGCGGCGCGATGGCATGGGCGATGGTCTTGACCAGGGTTGACTTGCCCTGGCCGTTGGCGCCCAGGATGCCGATGCGCTGGCCGGCCAGCACGCTGCGCGTGATGTGGCGCACGATGGTGATCGGCGGCTCGCCTTCCACCAGGTTGGGGTAGCCGCACGACAACTCGCGCATCGTCAGCATCGGGTTGGGCAGGTTCTGCGGCTGGCGGAATTCAAAGTCGAACTCGGCATCCATCAGCACCGGGCCCAGCTTGACCATGCGGTCGAGTGCCTTGACCCGGCTCTGTGCCTGCTTGGCCTTGCTGGCCTTGGCCTTGAAGCGATCGATGAACTTCTGCAGGTGGGCAATCTTTTCTTGCTGCTTGCCAAACGCCGCCTGCTGCTGCTCCAGGCGCTCGGCGCGCATGGTCTCAAAGGCGGTGTAGTTGCCGCCATAACGGCTGAGCGAGGCGGCGTCCAGGTGCACCGTGACGTTGGTGATGGCGTCGAGAAACTCGCGGTCGTGGCTGATGATGATCATCAGGCCGCCGTAGCGCTTGAGCCAGCCTTCCAGCCAGACCAGCGCATCCAGGTC
>JBBQJN010000332.1:0-3566 GCA_038325945.1 Burkholderiales bacterium
GAATCGGCCCCAGCGAGGACAGTTCTTGCCGGATTTGCAGCCCCATAGCCCAGCTATGGGGCAAAAAGACGGTGAGAAATGGACCGCTGCGGTCGATTCGCAGCCGACGCTCCCCAAGCCCGACAGGCTCCTAGGCGCAAACCACAGCCATAGCCGTAGCTATGGCGCGGATTTGCAACGACGCATGGCGGATGAAGGCGCGATTTCATGTAGCCGGTTTGGCGAAACGGACTACTAGGGCCGACATGCTGAACAAGCGCAACCCCCAGCTCAATGCCAACGGCGAGCTGATCCACCTGCTGTCGATCGAAGGCCTGCCGCGCGAGGTGGTCAGCCACATCCTCGATACCGCCGGCACTTTTTTGTCGGTCAATGACCGCGAGGTCAAGAAGGTGCCGCTGCTGCGTGGCAAGAGCATCTTCAACCTGTTCTTCGAGAACTCGACGCGCACGCGCACTACCTTCGAGATCGCCGCCAAGCGGCTGTCGGCCGACGTCATCAACCTCGACATCGCCAAGAGCAGTGCCAGCAAGGGCGAGAGCCTGCTCGACACCATTGCCAACCTGAGCGCGATGCATGCCGACATGTTTGTGGTGCGCCACAGCGAGAGCGGCGCGCCCTACCTGATCGCCCAGCACTGCGCGCCGCATGTGCATGTGGTCAATGCCGGCGACGGCCGCCATGCCCACCCCACCCAGGGGCTGCTGGACATGTACACCATCCGCCACTTCAAGCAGGATTTCACCCAGCTCAGCGTGGCCATCGTCGGCGACATCGTGCACAGCCGGGTGGCGCGCTCGGACATCCATGCGCTGACCACGCTGGGCGTGCCCGACATCCGCGCCGTCGGCCCCAAGACCCTGGTGCCGAGTGATTTCAAGGGCATGGGCGTGCGCGTCTGTCACGACATGGCCGAGGGCATACGCGGTGCCGACGTGATCATCATGCTGCGGCTGCAGAACGAGCGCATGAGCGGCGCGATGCTGCCCAGCGCCGGCGAGTTCTTCAAGAACTACGGCCTCACTGAGGACAAACTGCGGCTGGCCAAGCCCGATGCCATCGTCATGCACCCGGGGCCGATCAACCGCGGCGTGGAGATCGATTCGGCGGTGGCCGACGGCTGCCACAGCGTGATCCTGCCGCAGGTCACCTTTGGCATCGCGGTGCGCATGGCGGTGATGTCGATCATCGCGGGGAACGAGGCATAGGATGATTCCCCCCCGAAGCGCCTTCGGCGCCTCCCCCCAGGGGGGCGGACGCCAGCGGCCCGGCGGAGCCGGTTCCGCAGCGTCTGCTTGCCTGCTCCGCTGCGGCCGCCACGCCGCGCTTTCGTTGGACTCCACAGCATGAAAATCCTGATCAAGAATGGTCGCTTGATCGACCCGGCCTCGGGTCGCGACGAGCCCGGCGATGTGGCCATCGCCAGCGGCCGCATTCTTGCGCTGGGCCAGGTGTCGGCCGACTTTCAGCCGCAGCGTGTGATCGACGCCAGCGGCTGCATCGTGATGCCCGGCCTGGTTGACCTGGCGGCGCGGCTGCGTGAGCCCGGCCACGAGCATGAAGGCATGCTCGAGAGCGAGCTCAACGCGGCCGCCGCTGGCGGTGTCACCAGCCTGGTCTGCCCGCCCGACACCGATCCGCCGCTCGACGAGCCCGGCCTGGTCGAGATGCTGAAGTTCCGCGCCCGCAAGCTCAGCCTGTGCCGGCTGTTCCCGCTGGGCGCGCTGACGCGTGGCCTGGCTGGCGAGGTGCTGACCGAGATGGCCGAGTTGACCGAGAGCGGCTGCATCGGCTTCAGCCAGGCCGAGGTGCCGATCAATGACACCCTGGTGCTGCAGCGCGCACTGCAATATGCCGCCACCTTCGGCTACACGGTCTGGCTGCGGCCGCAGGACGGCTGGCTGGGCAGGGGCGGCGTGGCGGCCAGCGGCGCGGTAGCCACGCGGCTGGGCTTGTCGGGCGTGCCAGTGGCGGCCGAGACGGTGGCGCTGCTGACCATCATCGAGCTGGTGCGCATCACCGGTGCGCGGGTGCACCTGTGCCGGCTGTCCAGTGCCGCCGGCGTGGCGCTGCTGCGCGCGGCCAAGGCCGAGGGGCTGCCGATCAGCGCCGACGTATCGATCAACTCGCTGCACTTGACCGATGTCGACATCGGCTTCTTCAACTCGGCGATGCGCTTGACGCCGCCGCTGCGCCAAGGCGCCGACCGCGACGCGCTGCGTGCCGCGCTGGCCGACGGCACGCTGGACGCGCTGGTGTCCGACCACCTGCCGGTTGACGAGGACGCCAAGACGCTGCCCTTTGGCGAGGCCGAGCCCGGCGCCACCGGGCTGGAATTGCTGCTGAGCCTGGCGCTGAAGTGGGGCGCCGACAGCGGCCTGCCGCTGAGCACCACGCTGGCGCGCGTCACCAGCGACCCGGTGCGCGTGCTGGGCGACGCACTGGGCTCGCTGGCCGCATCGGCCGGCCGGCTGGTGGCCGGCGGTGTGGCCGATGTCTGCATCTTCGACCCCAGCGTGATCTGGACGGTGTCGGCGAGCCAGCTGCGCAGCCAGGGCAAGCACACGCCGTTTGCCTTTGAGTGCACCGGCATGGCGCTGCCGGGCCGGGTGCGGGCCACGCTGGTGGCCGGCACCGTGGCCTACGAGGCGCTCGCCGCTTGAGCGCAGGCAGCGGCACTTGGCGCACCGCCAGGGCGCTGTGGCGCGTGCTGCGCTTGCTGCAGCACGTGCTGCTGGGCATGGCGGTGATGGCGCTGCGCTTTCCTTCGCTCGATGCTGCCGGCCGGGCCCAGCGCATCGGCTGGTGGTCGGCCGGGCTGCTGCGCGCCATCGGCGTCGGCCTGCGGGTCAGCGGCACGCCGCGACCAGGTGCTGCGCTGCTGCTGGCCAACCATGTCTCCTGGCTGGATGTGGCGGCGCTGCATGCGGCGGTGCCGCATGCGCGTTTTGTCTCCAAGGCCGACGTGCAACGCTGGCCGCTGCTGGGCTGGCTGGTGGCCGGCGCTGGCACCTTGTTCATCGAGCGCGAGCGCAAGCGCGACGCGCTGCGCGTGGTGCACGCCATGGCCGAGGCGCTGCAGGCCGGGCAAACGGTGGCGGTGTTCCCCGAGGGCACCACCGGCCCCGGCCCCGAACTGTTGCCCTTTCATGCCAACCTGCTGCAAGCGGCGATTGCCACCGGCACGCCGATCCAGCCGGCGGTGCTGCGCTTTGCCGATGGCGCGCAGCGCTTCAGCGCGGCGGTGGAGTTTGTCGGCGAGACCACGCTGCTGCAAAGCCTGTGGCGGGTGGCCAGCGCCAGCGGTCTGGTCGTGCATGTCGACTTGCTGACGCCGCAGGGCAGCCGGCATGCCGATCGGCGTGCCCTGGCCGAGCACCTGCGTGAGCTGATGGCCGAGCGGCTAGGAGCCTATCGGGCTTGGGGCGTCGATAGCGAGAATCGGCCCCAGCGAGGGCAGTTCTTGCCGGATTTGCAGCCCCATAGCCCAGCTATGGGGCAAAAAGACGGTGAGAAATGGCCCGCTGCGGTCGATTCGCAGCCGACGCTCCCCAAGCCCGACAGGC
>JBBQJN010000333.1:0-3559 GCA_038325945.1 Burkholderiales bacterium
ACTTGCCGTGGTAGGCCAGGAAGAAGGCCTTGTGCTCGGGCGTCTGGATGCCGTACCAGGGATAGCCGGTGACGATCCAGCCCTCGGGCGCCTCGTCCTTCAGCGGATCCAGGTACTCGGGCTCGCCGGTCAGCATGCTGACCACCGCGCGGCCCTGGAACAGACCGCGGGTATTGCCCTCGCGCACAAACTTGGCGAGGTCGGCGCCGAACAGCACGTTGAAGATGGCGTCGGGCTTGGCATCAGCCAGCGCCTGCACCACGCTGCCGGCATCGAGCTTGCCCAGCGGCGGCGCCTGCTCAACGACAAACTCCACGTCGGGCTGCGCCGCCTTGAGCAGCGCCTTGAAGGTAGCCACCGAAGATTGGCCGTATTCGTAGTTGGGGTAGACCACCGCCCAGCGCTTTTTCTTCAGCTTGACGGCCTCGGGCACCAGCATCGCGCTCTGCATGTAGGTGCTGGGGCGCAGCCTGAAGGTATAGCGGTTGCCGCTGCCCCAGACGATCTTGTCGGTCAGCGGCTCGCTGGCCAGGTAGAAAAACTTCTTCTGCTTGGCAAAGTCGGTCAGCGCCAGGCCGATGTGCGACAAGAAGGCGCCGGTCAGCACATCTACCTGCTCACGCGACACCAGTTCTTCGGCGGCACGCACCGCGTCGCCGGGGTTGGCGTTGTCGTCGCGGGTGATCAGCTCAACCTTCTTGCCCAGCAAGCCACCGGCGGCGTTGATCTCTTCTACGGCCAGCTCCATGCCCTTCTTGTAGGGCTCCAGGAAAGCCGGCTGCGCCTTGTAGCTGTTGACTTCACCGATCTTGATCGTGCCTTGAGCATGGGCCGGCGCGACGGCGAAGCCGGCGAGAGAGGCGATGGCGGCGGCAACAACGATGTTTCTGCGGATCATGGATTTATCCTCCTGTGGAAAGAGACTGGCGAACGACAACTTGCGAGCTGAGAACAATTTGAGTAGCGGGCGGCGCCTCAGCGCAGGCCGTCCTTGCCCTGGATCTCGTGGGCCTGCAGGCCGCCTACGCGCGCAAGCGGCCGGCCGCTGTCGGTGACGGCGACCGCGACCACGATCTCATCGGCGCGCGGTGCGTCGGCGATACGGGCCTCGATGGCGTCGAAATGGCTGCGCACGAAGGCCGCGTCCTTGTGGCCCAGCGGCACATCCACCGCGCAGCCCAGCCCGCCCTGCTTCTTGGCCGATGGCACCAGCGCCGCGCCGTGCGCCACAGCCTGGCGCAACGGCGCGCCCAGCTTGGGGTGCAGGATCGCGGCGGCATGCTCGAGCTCGCCAGCCTCACCGACGATCGCCGCCTTGCCATAACTCTGCGCCTGGTCGGGCGTGATGCCCAACGCCTGCACGCAGCGCTGGCCCAGCAGGCCGCCCAACGTCTCGCCGATGGCGATCAGCTCGTCGAGGTTCTCGGCGTAACGCCCCGCGTACGGGTTTTTGATCACCGCCATCGCCAGTGCGCGACGGGTGGGCGGGTTGACGTCACGGCCCATCTCGCGGCGGGTCTCGTCGACCTGCACAACCAGCTTGCGCACGCAGTGAGGAACTTCAGTGGTCATCAGGCTTGTCTCCGATTCGAAAGCGCAGGACAAGCCTAGCGCAAACCGTTCCATTGGGCGATCGCGTCAGCAGCCAGGCCGCCGACCCGGGCATGCACCCGCGCGCCAGTGCTCATGGCCAGGATCACGATCATCTCGTCGGGCTTGGGCGCACCGGGCACACGCACTTCCATCGCGTCGAAATGGCTGCGCACATAGGCCGCGTTGATGTGGGTCAGCGGCACGTCCAGCGCCGTGCCGGGCGCGCCCACCTTCTTGGTGCTGGGCACGATGGCCAGCGCATTGCCGCTCTGGCCACTGGCCGTGGCATCGCCGCGCTGATAGGCGGCGGCATCACCCTGCCAGCCCAGCAGCTCGCGCATCGCATAGCCGCCCGGCACATGCCAGAGCGCGCCGTGTTCAAGCTCACCCGCCGCGCCGATGATCGCACCCTTGCCGTAGCCCTGGATGCGATCAGTCGGCACGTCCATCGCTGCCAACAGGCGGCGCGCCATGTCCAAGCCCACCGGATTGAGCGCAGCCATCATCGGCAGGATGTCCGGCTCGTAGCGGCCGGCATAGGGGTTGGTCAGCACGGCGGCGATGGCGCCGCGTCGCAGCGGCACGGCCGCACGCGGCCCGCCCTCGTGCCAGATGTCCTCGACCTGGGTATGGATGCGTCGAATGTCGATCATGTTCATTTCATGTAGCAATTACTGAACCAACTGGTTGGCCGACTGTAGCGCGGCCGGCGCCATCAGCCGAGCGAGGGAACCCTGACAGACCAGCAGCGCGGCATGCACCAGGCCGGCGGCCTGCAGGCGCTGCGCGCAGGCCAGGCCACACTGCAGCGCGGCCTGCACCAGTGCGGCCGGCAGCGGCGGCACGGCCACAGTGACCAGCCGCTCGCCGAGATCGCTGTCGTCGCGCAGCGCATTCGCCGGCCGGCGCAGGATGCGCGCGTCGTCAACGTCCACCGCGTTGGCGATCACCGTGGCGGCGGCATCGGCCAGCGCCGCGCTGGCGGCCAGCACGGTGACGCTGTCGGCGATGCCAAGCGACTGGCTGCGGCCACGCCAGCCGCTGGTGGCGATGCCGCGCACCGGGTCGCCGGCGTGCACGGTGAACGCCGCATCGGTGCGCAGCGTCCCCGTTTCGGTGCATGCTGCAGCGGCGGCGCTGTCGAAGGCCGACAGGTCGGCAAACAAGCCCAGCCGCGCCGATTCACCCGGCGCCAGGTGCAGGGCGATATCGCCGCCGTTGTTGATCCAGGCGCGCTGTATGCCTGGCCGGCGGTAGCAAGCCACCAACTCCTGCGCCACCGCGCCGGCTACTGCCGCCATCGGCGTGATGAAGCCCGCCGCCTCGACGCGCAGCGGCGCGCAGGCTGCCCACATGCGACGCGCCACCACGCCCCGCAGCGGGTTTTGACCTGTAGACGGCACGGGCTGACGCAGCAGCGGCAACTCGGCCACCAGTTCGGCCAGCAGCGGCTCGAACCTCGCCCAGGCCGCCGCGTGGGCGGCGTCCAGCGCTGCTGCCGTGCCTTGCGCGCCGATGATGATGTCGATCGGTCCATGCTGCAGGTGCCAGCGGCCGTCGGTCAGCCGCCGGCGCGACGCGCCGCCCCAGGCGCCGCCGCTCATCCGAGCAGCGGCACGGCGCCGATCGGCCAAGGATTGGCCGCGCCGGCAGGGAGGATGCGCAGCGCCTGCGGCGCGCCGTCGCTGTGCCAGGCGCCGGTGGCCAGCACCTGGGCCAGCGGCCGCACATAGGCCATGTGGCCGCCCAGCGCCTGGTAGTCATCCAAACGCATCGTGAACTCGATCGGCGCCACGATGGCCGGCGTGGGCACGGTGCCAAAGCTGTGCGCCGGCATGCGCGCCACATCGACCATCACCGTGATGCCGCCGCCTGGCCAGACATAGGCCGGTGCGCCGCCGCAACTGACGTTGACCAGGCTCTGCTTGATCGCGCGCGTCAGCTGCACCGGGTTGTCGGTAACACC
>JBBQJN010000334.1:0-3517 GCA_038325945.1 Burkholderiales bacterium
GGTGCTGGTGCTCGAGCGCGGCGCCACGCCGGGTGGTGCGGTCAAGACGGCCGAGATCACGCTGCCCGGCTTTCACCACGACCTGTATGCGATGAACCTGAGTCTGTTTGCCGGCTCGCCGTTTTATGCCGCGCACAAGGCGCGGCTGGACGCAGCAGGCCTGGCGCTGGTGCCGGCGACGCACAGCTTTGCGTCGGTGTTCGACGACGGCCGCTGGCTGGGGGTGGACCTGGACCTGGCCGCCACCAGCGCACGCATCGCTGCACGCAACCCGCGCGACGCCGACACCTGGCGCGCGATGGCCACGGCCTTTGCGGCAGATGCACCGCACCTGTTTGCGCTGCTGGGTACGCCGATGCCGTCGTGGGCGCTGGTGCGCGCACTGTTCAAGCTGTGGCGGGCCAAGGGCCTGGACGGTTGCATGGAAACCGTGCGGCTGCTGCTGTCCAGCCCCCGAAGCTGGCTGGGCGCACGCTTCGAGGACGACGGTGTGCAAGCCATGATGGCGGCCTGGGGCATGCACCTGGACTTTGCGCCCGACGTGGCCGGTGGTGCCCTGTTCCCGTATCTGGAATCGATGGCCAACCAGGCCTTCGGCATGGCGCTGGGCCAAGGCGGCGCCGACACCATCATCCGGGCGATGGTCAAGCTGATCGAGCAGTCGGGCGGCGAGGTGCTGACCGGCAGCGAGGTGGCCGCGATCACCCTGCAGGGCGACCGGGCCGCGGGTGTGGTGCTGGCCGATGGCACGCAAATCGCGGCCGGCCGGGCGGTGATCGCCAATGTGCACCCGCGTGCGCTGTACGGGCGGCTGCTGCCGCAGGCCAAGGCGGTGTCGGCGACGCCAGCCTTCGCCACATCGGCCGCCGCATCGGCCGCCACATCGGCCGCCATGCCGGCCGCAGCCCGCCTGCGCCCCGGCCCCGGCACGATGATGATTCACCTGGCGCTGCGTGATCTGCCGGCCTGGCGCGCCGGGCCCGAGTTGCGGCAGTTCGCCTACGTGCACATTGCCCCGTCGCTGGACCAGATGGCACGCACCTACCGCGAGGCGATGGCCGGTCTGCTGCCTGCCGAGCCGGTGCTGGTGGTGGGCCAGCCCACGGCAGTCGATCCCGGCCGCGCGCCGCCCGGCCAGCATGTGCTGTGGCTGCAGGTGCGGGCGCTGCCGGCCGAGGTGCGCGGTGATGCCGCCGGTCAACTGGCCCCGGCGCACTGGGACAGCTTGAAAGAGGCCTATGCCGACCGTGCCCTGGCGCTGCTGGATCGCCACGCGCCCGGCATCGGCGCCCAGGTGCTGGCGCGCCACGTGCTGTCGCCGGTCGATCTGGAACGTGACAACCCCAATCTGGTCGGCGGCGACAGCTTGTCGGGCAGCCACCACCTCGACCAGTTCTTCCTCTTCCGTCCGGCCTTCGGCCATGCCCGCTGGCGCACCGCGGTGCCGCGGCTGTACCTGGTGGGTGCATCCACCTGGCCGGGCGCGGGCACCGGTGCGGGGTCGGGCTTCATGCTGGCCAAGGACTTGGCGGGGGCTTGAGCGCAGGCTTGGCCAGCGGCTGGCGACCGCCGCATCGAGGCCAGGGCGCCGGGACCAGACCTCATCGACGCCGCCGGCTCAGCGCGACCGACGGCCGGGGTCGCTCACGGCGCTGGTCTCACGCGGCCTTGGCCACACCCGGCACGCCGCCGTCTTCCGGCAAGCCCAACAACACCCAGCGCTGCTGCAGTTGCTGGCCCTGGGGATCGGCCAGCGCGGCCTGGCGCAGCGCGGCCAGGTCGGCGGCGGCGTCGGGCCGGCCACGCAGCGCCTGGGCGGCTTGCATCAGCCGGTCGAACTTGCCTTCGCCGCGGGAGTGGGTGTCGCTGTAGCCCTTGACCAGCTGGCGGCAGCGGATCAGCTCCAGCGCCAGCGCCGCGTCCTGTGGCATCAGTTCGGCCACCCGCGCCAGCCACTGGCCGATGTGCGCCATCTCGACGCCGTGGCGGCTGCTGCGGCGGCGCCAGCGGCGCAGTGCGGCCAGGCCTTGCAGCATGAGTTGGCCGCGCACGGTGTGGGGGCGCAGGCGCTGGCCGTTGCCGATGCGGCTGGCCAGCATGCGGCGCACACCGGGCGAGGCCTCGATCCAGCGCACCCAGCCGGGCGGCAGCAGACCGTAAACCTCTTCGAGCCGCGGGTGAAAAAACTCCACCGTGCCCACCACCTCGTCGGCGCCGGCGCCCACCTCGGCACGCACCCGTGCGCTGCGCTCGGCGCGGGTCTTCAGGTCGGCGACGCGGATCACGTCGTCGTAGGCCATCGCCACCGCCACCCAGCGCGCCGCCTCCACCAGGATCGCCTGGCGTGGCGCGGCGCTGCCGCAGCGTTCGGCCTGGCTCTGCAGCGCCGCCAGGTGGTCCAGGTATTCGACACCGTAGGCGATGTCCTGGTACTCGATCACCCGCTGCAGGCCGGCGCCCAGCATGGCGTGCGCCTCGGCCGGAAAGTCACGCGCGATGCGTGCCCGCAGCGGCTCGACCGCCGGGCTGGCGGCGCGTGCCGGCAGCGGGCGCGGCGCGGTGGCCATCGGGTCAATCGGCGGGTCCAGCCGCATCGGCTTGCGCGCCGCGTCGGCCCCAGCCTGCAAGGCGCGCAGGCTGGCGTCCACCCCCACCCCGGCACGGCGCACCGTGGCCTCGAAGGCGGCTTGCTCGAACGGCAGTTCAGCGCAGCCCGCCAGCGCGCCGAACAGCGCGGCCGATATCACGCTGCCGGCCTGCCTGGCCAAGGCCTGCATGTCGTCGTGCAGCAGGCGCTGCGCATGTTGCCGGGCCGAGGCCAGCACGGCGCCCGAGTCGGCGATGCCGTTGCCGGGCACCACTTTCTCCACCGTGGCGTAGTCGCGGTGGGTGGACGTGATCAGCGTGGTGCGGGTGGGCGTGACCAGCCCGCGCTGCATGGCGCGGCCGGCCTCCATCAGCTCGCTGGCGATGACGATGTCGACCTCGCCGGGCACCGGCATCAGCGCCAGCACTGGGGCCTGGCCGCGCGCCTGCGCGTGGCGCTCGGCCAACAGCTCGATGTAGTAGATGGTCGCGCCAGTGCGCTGGGCCACGCCGGGCACCGAGGTACTCTGCGCGATGTAGCCGTTGTGCTCGGCCAGGTCGACGATCCAGTCGACCAGCACACCACCGCCCTGGCCACCCAGGGCCAGCACGGCCAGGGTGATCGGGCGCTGGGGGTCGTCGCCGAGCCGGCGAATGCCGTGCGCCATCACACGCCCTCCGGGTAGAGCGCGCGCTGTTGCAGCGCGCGCTGCTGGCGGGCCTGGAACCAGCCCACCACGGTTTGGCGCCAGCGGTGCAGCCGGCGCTCCCAGGCGCCGGCATTGCGCACCCAGTCGATGCGGTAGAACGACGGGCACAGCACCGCGGCGTCGGCCACCTCGCCGCAGTGGCCGCAGGCCACGCAGCCGTCGTCGACATGGGCCACCGGGTCGGGCTTGAGCGGGTCGCCGCTGTTCTTCAGCGTCAGCGA
>JBBQJN010000335.1:0-3513 GCA_038325945.1 Burkholderiales bacterium
CATGCCGGTGGTCTGGGCCACGCAAGTGCTGGAGACGCTGGCCAAGACCGGCCTGCCCTCGCGCGCCGAGATCACCGACGCGGCCATGGGTGGCCGGGCCGAGTGCGTGATGCTCAACAAGGGCCCGCACATCCTGGACGCGATGCGTACCCTCAACGACATCCTGCAACGCATGCAGGCGCACCAGTCGAAGAAGCGGCCGCTGCTGCGCGCACTGAAGTCATGGGACCTGGGCGTCGATCCCGCAGGCCCGAGCCCGGCACGCCGAAAACATCGGGCCGCAGCTTCGGGCAGCGCAGCGCTCAGCGCCGCGCAATGACCGGGTCGGTGCGCGGCCGCTCGGGCGCGGCGCGGCCTTCGCCATCGGAGCGCGCACTGGCCACCACCACGCTGGGCACGGTGGCACGGCGCGCCGACCAGTCGACGATCTCCAGCCGGCCATCGGCATGCTCGACCAGCGCAGTGAGGCTCTCCACCCAGTCGCCATCGTTGCAATACAGCACGCCGTCGATCTCGCGGATCTCGGCATGGTGGATGTGGCCGCACACCACGCCGTCCAGGCCACGCTTGCGGGCCTCGCGCGCCACCGCCAGCTCGAAATCGCTGACATAGCTGACCGCGCGCTTGACCTTGAGCTTGAGGTACTTCGACAGGCTCCAGTACGGCAAGCCCAAACGCGCGCGCAGCCGATTGAACTGGCTGTTCAGGCGCAGCGTGATCTCGTAGGCCGAGTCGCCCAGATAAGCCAGCCACTTGGCACACTGGATCACGCCGTCGAACAGATCGCCGTGGGTGACCCACAGCTTGCGACCATCGGCGGTCACATGCACCGCTTCGGTCAGCACGTCGACGCCGCCGAAGTTGTGCTCCACGTAGCGTCGCGCAAACTCGTCGTGGTTGCCGGGCACAAACACCACCCGCGTGCCCTTGCGGGCCTTGCGCAGGATCTTCTGCACCACGTCGTTGTGCGACTGCGGCCAGTACCAGCTGCGGCGCAGCTGCCAGCCATCGATGATGTCGCCCACCAGGTACAGCGTGTCGCATTCCACGCGTTTGAGAAAGTCCAGCAGCGCCACCGCCTGGCAGCCCGGCGTGCCCAGGTGCAGGTCGGAGATCCACACCGTGCGATAGCACAAGGGTCGCCCCGATTCGGCTTCAGTCAGGGCGGCAAGCGGGTCGGCACTTTGCATGGTTCCTGATGCTGACGACACTTGATGACACTGGCACGGCGCGGCGGTGACAGCGGCGTGACTAAGACGTGCAGCGCCAGGGTTTGATGGGCTGGCTCAGGCCAACGGCGGAATCGAGCTCAGCGGGGTGTGTGCCGTGCTGCTGGGCACGGTGCTGGGCGGCTTGCGACTGGGCATTGATCATGTGCTGCTCGACCTCGCCGATCACCCGCGACCACTGCTGCGACTGCGCCGTGGCCCGCGCCAAACCACCCATCACTGCGGCCTGGGCCCGATCGGTCGCCATCTGAGCCGCCTGGATCACGAAGGCCGCCTCGTCGCCCAGCGGCGCCAACAGGCCGTTCGTGCCATGGCAGATCAGCTGCGAAGCCGCCGCATAGTCAAAGGCCAGCACCGGCAGGCCGCTGGCCATGGCCTCGGGAGTGACGTTGCCGAAGGTCTCGGTCACGCTGGGAAACACGAAGGCATCGGCCGAGGCATAGTGCGCCGCCAGGTCGTCACCGGTGCGCATGCCGGCAAACACGGCCTGGGGGCAGCGCGCCTGTAGCTCGGCACGTGCCGGGCCATCGCCCACCAGCAGCAGCAGGCTGTCGGGTCGCAGCCGGCGCATCGCCTCGAAGGCGGTGATCAGCAGGCCCAGGTTCTTCTCCGGCGCCAGGCGCCCGACGCACGCCACCACCCAGGTGCCGGGCCCGGCGCCCCAGCTGGCGCGCAAGGCAGCACTGCGCCAGTCGGGTTTGAAGCGCTGGGTGTCCACGCCACGCGCTACCACGGCCACGTTGAGAAAGCCCAAGCCTTGCAACTCGCGCTGCAAGGCCGCCGTGGGCACCATGGTGCACTGCGTGCGATTATGGAACTTGCGCAGGTAGGCCATGATCGGCTGGTGCAGCCAGGCGATGCCGTAGTGCCGGCTGTAGGCATGGAAGTTGGTGCGGAAGTCCGAGGTCACTGGCAGCTTCAAGAGTAGAGCGGCCTGCAGCGCCGACCAACCCAGCGGCCCTTCGGTGGCGATGTGCACCAGGTCGGGCCGGCGCCGCGTCCAGCGCTCGACCAGCGCACGCTTGGCCGGCAGACCCATCTTCAGCTGCGGATAGCGCGGGATCGGCAGGCCACGCACCAGCACCTCGTGCAGATTGCCGTCGGCGTTCGCCTGTTCACCCACCTGCTGGCGCGGACGCACCAACTGCAGATCGTGGCCGCGCTCGCGCAGCCCCTGCACCAGCCGGGCCACGGTCATCGCCACACCGTTCACTTCGGGCGGGTAGGTTTCGGTCACCACTGCCAGGCGCAAAGAGCACCGGGCCGCCGGCAGTTCATCGACCACCCGCTCGGGGTGGGCGGCATCAGCAAGCTTGGTCGCGGCCATGGCCCATGCTGGCAGCGCCGGGCAACAGTTTGATGACGGCCGGCCATGCGGCCGCCTGCCATGCTGCGGCCACAAAAGCGTCACGACAGCATCATGTTGCAGCGTCACGATGCCGTCGCCCAGCGCCATCGGCAGGTCATTCACAGGCCCTGCGTGGCTGCCGGCTGTTCACCCGACAAACCGAGGATGCCTCAACATGAACCGCTTTATGAATGCCCTGCGCGAGCAGCGCTGGGACGACCACCGCTACTACCACCACAGCCGCATCAACCAGTCGCTGCACTTGCTGTCGGCGATCAGCTTCGTGCTGGCCTATGCGCTGTTGCTGGTCGATCCACCGCTGGCCGCGCTGGTCGCTTGGCTGGTCTCGATGACCAGTCGCCAAAGCGGCCACTTCTTCTTCGAGCCCCAGGGTTACGACCATGTCAACCAGGCCACTCACGAACACAAGGAAGCCATCAAGGTAGGCTACAACCTGCAGCGCAAGTGGGTGCTGATCGCCCTGTGGGCCGCCGCGCCGCTGCTGCTGGCGCTGCAGCCCGATCTGTGGGGGCTGGTGGCGGCGCACGCCGACTTCACGGTCTATGCCCGCAACCTGGGCTGGGTTTGGTTGTGGCTGGGCTTGGCCGGCCTGGTGTTTCGCACGCTGCAGCTGTTCGTGCTGCGCGACGTGCAGACCGGTCTGGTGTGGGCCACCAAGATCCTGACCGATCCCTTCCACGACATCCTGCTCTACCACCGCGCGCCCTTGTACTTGCTGCGTGGCGAGCTGATCGACCCGATGCACCACGCGGCCGGGCGCTCGGTGCAGCCGTCGCGCCAGCCTTGACGCCACGCCAGCAGCGGCTGACGCGCCGGCGCCGGCGCCGGCCCGAGCGACTGCGCTCAGAACCGCTGCGCCAGCACCTCGCGCAGGATGCCGCGCCGGATCGCCTTGTTGGTCAGCGTCACGTCGTG
>JBBQJN010000336.1:0-3504 GCA_038325945.1 Burkholderiales bacterium
GGGTCAGGTCTTGCCTTTTGCCACTCCTCAACCTACGATGACCCATGTCCCGCCCGCTGCGCATCGAGTTCCCTGGCGCCGTCTATCACGTCACCTCGCGCGGTGACCGGCGCGAGCTGATCTATCGCGACGACGACGACCGGTTGGCGCAACTAAAGGTCATCGCCCACGCGGGGGAGGCCGGGGTCAGGTCTTGCCTTTTGCCACTCCTCAACCTACGATGATCCATGTCCCGCCCGCTGCGCATCGAGTTCCCTGGCGCCGTCTATCACGTCACCTCGCGCGGTGACCGGCGCGAGCTGATCTATCGCGACGACGACGACCGGTTGGCGCAACTCGAAGTCATCGCCCACGCGATGGAACGTTTTGACGCGCAGATGCTGGCTTATTGCCTGATGGGCAACCATTACCACTTCGTGCTGCATACGCGGCAGGCGAACCTGTCGCGCCTGATGCGGCATGTGAACGGCGTCTACACGCAGGCCTTCAACCGCCGGCACGGCGTGGTGGGGCATTTGCTGCAAGGGCGCTTCAAGGCCATCCTGGTGGACCGCGACGCCTACCTGCTGGCCTTGTGCCGGTATGTCGAGCGCAATCCGGTCGCGGCCGGCATCGTGCATCAGCCGCAAGACTGACCTTGGTCGAGTTGCCGCGCGCACCTCGGCCTTGAAAGTACACCGCAGTGGCTAGTATTTCGTTTCATCAAAAGACTTACGTTCAAGTCATTTGAAAGTCGAAGTTTTTCCACTGGAAACGCACCGGTTCGGCACCGCGTGGTGGGGCACCTCTTTCAAGGGCGGTTCAAGGCCATTCTGGTGGACCGCGATGCCTACCTGCTGGCGTTGTGTCGCTACGTGGAGTGCAACCTGGTGGCGGCGGGCATCGTGCAGCGGGCGGCGATTGGCGTTGGTCCAGCTACCGCTCGCATGTCGGCCTTGCGGGTACGCGTGACTGGCTCGACAGCGATGGCTTGCATAGCTATCTGCTCGGCCGCCCGGTGGCCGATGCACGAGACCAGCGTCTCGCCTGCTGGCACTACGCCGCATTGGTCGACGAGCCCCATGCTGGCGACACTTTGTCTTGGCAACAGGCGCTGCGCGGCCAGGCGTTTCTCGGCGACGAGGCGTGTGCTGCGCGTGTGCAAGCTTTGGCCGAGCCGCGGCGCATCGCCGGTATGGAAACGCCGAGTGCGCAGCACCACCGGCGGGCCGCCCACGTGGCAGGCCTGCCTTGAGCGCTGCGACGGCGACCGCAACCGCAACCGCGCAATGATGCTTGGCTACCGCGAAGGTGGCATGACGATGACGGCGCTTGCGTCGCAATCAGGCTTGTCGGTGTCGATAGTCAGCCGAGTGGTAGCTGCGGCTGAGGCTATGTGATAGCGACGGTGATGGCCGTGATTCGCTTGGCGCGCACCGTGCCACGCAGCGACGCGAAAGTGAGCAAGGATGACGTTTGACGCGGGCTATTGCCTGTGACTTTCATCTTGGTTGCTGGAGAATCGATGCGCAGAGTATGGCGGGTCCACAGGGCAGATTTTAGAAATTTGATTTCACTGCGGTCACATGACCTTCGACCCTTGTTGCAAGCCACGGCGGGCTTGACAGTGCAAAGCCCAGCCGGAATTCCCCGCAGCCTGCCAATGACAACTGCCGCCAACGCCATCGCTTTTGATCAACCCCATTGGCGCGTCATCGCCAGCGGATATGACACCGAACGCTGGTTCAACGACGGTCAGGCCGTAGGCACAGGCGGCATTCAGATGCCGCAGGCGACCCGTGTGCCAACGGGCCAGTACTACTACCGATTCGCCAGCAGCGCCTCTTCGCGCCATGCTCAGCGCGGCAGTGGCTGGTGGTTGGACTTCGAAAACTTCTCGATTATTCGCCGCTTTGCCGGCGAACATGGCTACACGCTGCGAGACGCGGCGCGCTTGATGCTGGCGTTGCCTTACGCTTGGACGCGGGTCGACCTGCAATTGCGCGCCATGCTTCGAGAGCCCCTGCGCGCGCACACCGGCGCGGGCAAGCCGGCTCAGGGCGCGGACAGCGGCGCGGACCGCGGCACGCGCTGGATTCCGACGCCGCATCTGGTGGTGAGGCAACTCTACATTCCGGGCCTGTACGTCCAGGGCCAGGACAAGCCCTTGTATGAAAATGTGTTCGCTCAGCCGATCGAGGTGTCCGCGCTAACGTGATGTTCCGCTGCCCGCTTTGCCTGTGTTCGTTTGGTGTGACTTTCGGCGCTAGGCCACCGCCATTGCTGCGATGACACTGCTGCACATCAGCACTTTGCTATGCAGACCGCCAGCAGTACCGCCCTCCCCCTTCAACGCCCCGTCGTTTCGGTCGTCGTGCAGCAGCACGCTGAAGAGTCGGCGATGCTGCGCCATGTGCGCAGCGTGCTGGTGCGGGCGCCGCATGTGGGGCTGTTGCAGCTGGGGCGGCTGGACGAGCGCCTTGCCGCGCACCTTGACGGCCTGGCCGTGGCCGGTGACTTCGGCAACCAGCTGTGCATGACGGCGCTTGAGCGGGCGGGCTGCGGTGAGGTGTTTGCGCTCATGGCACGGGCGCTCGAGTCTCGGAACGAGGTACTGATTGAACGCACGCTGGCGCTCGTGCCTGTGTTGCCCGGTGCGGAGCGCGGCGTGGCCTCGGCCCTCGGCTGGGTGTCGGCGGCCGACCTGCAAGGCATTGTGCGAATGCTGCTCGCATCAGCCGAGCCGTCGCGGCGAGCGCTCGGTTTTACCGCCTGTCGCATGCACCAAGTGGACCCGGGGCGCGTGCTGCAGGACGGACTCGCAGCCAAACAGCCTGAGGTGCGCGCGGCAGCGCTGCGCGCCGCAGGCGAGTTGGGCCGCTTGGATTTGCTCGAACAGGCGCGGCGGGCGATGGGCGACGAGCACGCGGAGGTGGTGTTCCAGGCCGCCTTGGCAGCCTGCCTGATGGGCGACCGGCAGGCCTCACTGGGTGTGCTGGCCGAAGCGGCGCTAAAGCCCACGCCGAAGGGCGATAAAGCATTGGCACTGGTGATGATGGCGTCGCCCGACGATGTGGCGAGCGCCATCGCCCGTGGTTTCTCCAAGCGTCTACAGGATCAGCCAGAAGACAAGGTACGCCGCCGCCGGTTGGTTCGCGCCATGGGCCTGTTGGGCGATGCTCGATTTGTTCCCTGGCTGATCGAGCGCATGGTAGAGCCTGAATCGGCACGCTTGTCGGGCGAGGCGTTTTGCTGGATCACTGGCGCCGATCTGGCGCGCATGGACCTGGAAACGCTGCATGCGCCGCCGTTGCCGGAGCATCCGTCTGACAACCCTAGCGACGATGATGTGTCGCTGGACGAAGACGACAGCCTGCCCTGGCCCGATGCGGCCAAGGTGCAGGCTTGGTGGGCCCAGCAAACTTCAATGCAGGCCGCCGCTGCAGCTGGCCAGCGCCTGTTTGAGGGCGAAGCGCCCAGCGTTGCCGCAGCACAGCGCGTGCTGCGTGAAGGCACGCAGCGCCG
>JBBQJN010000337.1:0-3492 GCA_038325945.1 Burkholderiales bacterium
AAGCTGGCCAGCGCGCTGCACCCCGACCGCGAGACCGACGCCGCCCGGCGCCAACACAAGACCCAGCTGATGCAGCAGGCCAACCAGGCCTACGAGCGCAATGACCTGCTGACCTTGCTGTCTATGCAGCTTGATCTGGAGCAGATCGACGAGCAGCACCTTGCCGGCCTGCCCGATGCCCGGCTGGTGCACTACAACCAGGTGCTGCGCGAGCAGTTGGAAGCGCTGCAGCAAGAGGTGGCCGACCAGACGCTGCCCTACCAGATGATGCTGGCGATGTCGCCCTGGCAGCGCCAGCCAGGCCCGGCCGCGGTGGACAACGCCTTGACGCTGGACATCGCCGCACTGCGGCGCTGCCTGGCCGACATCCAGCACGACACCGCGCAGCTGGCTGATCCCAGCACGCGCAAGGCCGCCATCGGCCGGATCGCATTGGACGACGCTGAGGACGAGCCCGACCCGTTCGAGATGATGCTGATGATGGAAGCGATGGCGGGTATTGTTGGCGCGCCGGCGCGACCCAAGCGGCCAGCCCGCCGCAAGCGGCGTTGATCCGAGGCGGATCGAAGCCATCGTCGAACAGGTGGGCTTGCGCCGCGAGGCGCTGCGGCGTTTTCCGCATGAGTTCTCGGGCGGCCAGCGCCAGCGCATCGCCATCGCCCAAATGGCGGTGATGCGCGCCGGCCGCATCGTCGAGCAGGGTCCCGCGGGCGATGTGCTGCACCAGTCGGTGCACGACACCACCTGTGCGCTGCTGGCTGCGCGGCGGTGCCGCGGTTGTAGGATCCGGCGGCCTCGCTTCGGGCTGCCGTCCTATACTTATTTGATGCGCCTATCCGTGACCGAGCGATCGACCATTCGTCAGACCGTCAGCGCGGAGGCGGGCCCGCAGGCGCGGGTGCTGCTGTTCGGTTCGCGCACCGATGACGCCGCCAAGGGTGGCGACATTGATCTGCTGGTGGATGTGCCGCAGCCCGTGGCGTCGCCGGCTCGTTTGGGCGCGCGAATTGGTGCGCGCCTGCAGATGGCCCTGGGCGATCAGCGCATTGATGTGTTGGTCGTGGCACCAAATGTCACCGAGCAGCCGATTCACCACCAGGCTCGCAGCACGGGTGTGCCGTTGTGAGCTACCGCGACGCCGGCCGCGAACGGCTGTTGTTCCTGGCCGACGTGGTGATGCTGGAGGCGCGGTACCTGGCCCAGACAGATGGACGCCTGTTTGCGCGCCCCCTGGCTGTCGAGGACATTGACCGCCTGCTCCTGGATGCAGATCTGGCTGAGCGGGTGGATGCGTTCGTGGCGCGTTTTGGCCGCTTGCAGGACACGCTGGCCGGTGCCTTGCTGCCGCGCCTGCTTGAATCCCAGCTTGAACCGCAAGGCTCGGTACTCGATAACCTGAACCGGGCAGAGCGCCGGGGCTGGATCCGGTCAAGTACCGACTGGGCTGAGTTGCGCATGCTGCGCAACCGAATGGTTCACGAGTACGTCCGAGACCGTCAGCAACTGGTTGACGCACTGAACGCGGCGCATGCTGGCGTCGAGGATCTGGTCAATGCCGCCGCATTGATGGCCGCCCAGGCCCGCGTCAACGTCTGATGCCGGCGGCACCGTCGGACGTGGCGTTTGGGTCGATGGGCGGTACTGGGCGGCAAATGCCCGCACTGGCAGCCTGCACGCGACAGCGCTCCGCCGCTGAAGCGTCTGTGCGCCGCGCCGCCGGGCACAATCTCGCGCCAGATCCGCCACACCCGTCAAAAATTTTGCCGCCACCATGCCCAAGCGCCACGCTTCTGATGCCGAAGCGCCAGCCGGTGCCCAGCCCGGTCTGTTCGATGACGACGCGCAAGGCCTGCCGTCCAGCGCTACGGCCGCGTCCAAAGACGCGCTGGTGGCGATCCAGACGCCCGCAACTGCGTAGAGCAAGGCCCAGCGGGCCTTCAACCGCCTGATCGGGCAGATACGGGCTCAGCGCGAGGTGTTGGCCCAGTGGCAGGCCTACGATTTGCGCCTCAACCAGCGCCTGGCCACCGAGCTGCACCCCCTGCAGGCGCAAGTGCGCGCAGCCCGGCTGGCCTTGCTCAAGCTGCTGGACCAGTTGCTGGACGGCGAGGCGGCCGGGCCCGCGCTGACCAAGGCGCAGCGCCGAAAAATCAAGGCCTTGCTGCCGTCATTGGCGCGCATGCTGCTCGAAGACGGGCCAGACGCCGAGATCGAAGCCCTCTTCGACAAGCACAGCGATGTTTCGCATGCCGACCTGCGCCAGGCAGAACTGGACGAGACCGAGGCCATCTTCGGTGAGATGCTGGGTGACGACGCGATGCAGGGCCACCAGGCGCAGTCGGTTGACGACATGATGCGCCACGCTGCCCAGCGCTTGTTCGACCAGGCCCAGGCTGAGCAACAGGCCCAACAACAGGCCGAGCAACAGGCCCGGGACGCCCGCCAGGCCCGAGCTCAAGCCACCGGCAAGGGCCGCCAGGCCGAGGCGGCGCAGCAGCGCAAGGAGGATGCGGCGCAGCAGGCCAGCCAATCGGTGCGCGAGATCTTCCGCAAGCTGGCCAGCGCGCTGCACCCCGACCGCGAGCCCGACGCCGCCCGGCGCCTGCACAAGACCCAGCTGATGCAGCAAGCCAACCAGGCCTACGAGCGCAATGACTTGCTGACCTTGCTGTCAATGCAGCTTGATCTGGAGCAGATCGACGAGCAGCACCTTGCCGGCCTGCCCGATGCCCGGCTGGTGCACTACAACCAGGTGCTGCGCGAGCAGTTGGAAGCGCTGCAGCAAGAGGTGGCCGACCAGGCGCTGCCCTACCAGATGATGCTGGCGATGTCGCCCTGGCAGCGCCAGCCAGGCCCGACTGCGGTGGACAACGCCTTGACGCTGGACATCGCCGCACTGCGGCGCTGCCTGGCCGACATCCAGCACGACACCGCGCAGCTGGCTGACCCCAGCACGCGCAAGGCCGCCATCGGCCGGATCGCGCTGGATGATCCGGATGACGAACCCGACCCGTTCGAGATGATGCTGTTGATGGAAGCAATGGCGGACATTGTTGGCGCGCCGGCGCGCCCCAAGCGGCCAGCCCGCCGCAAGAGGCGTTGATTGGCAGCGCCGGCAGGCGCCGTAACCCCGGAGAATCGAGAGTTGCCGCGGTGGTCGAGTACATCGCCGACCGGCTCGCGGTGATGCGAGCCGGCAGCATCGTCGCGAAGGGCGCTTGCGCCTATCTTGCTTAACCGCCCGCAGGACAGTTCCACCCGCACCTGCTCGTGGCCGGACCGCGCATGTCAGGGCGCTGAAGGCAGCTCAGCCGGTTTGTGACCCCCCGGGTCTGGCGGCAGTTTGGCAAACCAGGCATCAACGCAGAACGGTGCGGGATTTGGTCGAGCTGGCTGGCGTCGCGGTTTTAGGCAACTTTCTGCGCCAACGGAACCAGTATTTGCACTGACTCGTAGGGCACAGAGACAGAACCTTCTGTTGTGCGTTCAACG
>JBBQJN010000338.1:0-3489 GCA_038325945.1 Burkholderiales bacterium
ATGACGGTGCGGTCGGAGCCGAACGCGGCAAAGGGGTCGGCGGGGGTGTCTTTGTCACTCATCGTGTGCTTTCAGCCGCCGGTTGCAGGCAGAGGAGGGTCAGCCGCGGATGGCCCAGAACTCGAGTGTCAGCCCTGGGAAATCGCCGGCGATCTGCATCGCCAGGCCGCCCGATGTCTCGAGCTGTTTCCACAGCTCGCTGCCGCGCGTCTCGAGCTCAAAGTAGGTGAAGCCGGCGTGGTAGGGAATCTGGCGCGGCGCCACCGGCAAGGGCCGCAGCATGATGCCGGGCAGCTGCGATTGCAGCAATTCGCGGAAGCGTTCCACCGGGCCGATCTTCACTTGGGTGGGGAACCGCGCGCGCAGCGCTTCGCCGGGCATCTGCGCGTTGACCGCCAGCACAAAGCTGGCGTTGCGCTGCAACTCGACGTCGGCGATCAAGGCCACCCGCACGCCGTGGTTGCGCTCATCGAGATCGATCGGAATCGCCGACTGCTCCATCACCAGTGACAGCGACTGCCGCAAATCGGCCATCACCGCGCGAAAGCAGCTGGCCAGATCGTCGTGCTTGTACGCGGGGTAGGCCACCGGACGTCGCTGTTCGCGGAAGGTGGACAGCTCGCCGGCCAGCCCCAACAGCAGGTCGTACAGCCGCTCGGGGTGCAGCACCGGCAGGCGCTGCAGATGGCCGAACAACGGCTGGAAACGGTTGACCACCTGCAGCATGAGGAAGTCAGTGATCTCGCCGACGCCGGCGCGGCCGGGTTGGATCATGCGCGCGGCCACCGCCTCGCCACGCTGGAACAGCATGCCGTGCACCTCGCGCAGGTAACCATCGAGGATGGGCTGCGCCGGCGCGTGCAGCATCGAAGCCACATAGCCTTGGTCAAGCGCAACCCGACCATCGGCGCGGCGCTCGACGATGCGCGCCACGCCGATGCTGGCATAGCCCTCATTGGCATCGCGGGCCAGCATCAGCCGCAGGTTGAGGCGGCCGATCTGCAGCGGCGCTTCACGCAGGCTGGTGGCATGGCTGTCGGCGACCTCAATGTCGGTGGCGCGGTAGCGCGGTGGCATGGCGGTCTCGCCGGCCTCGACATCGCTCTCGGCAACACCGGGCCGCGCCATCGCCACACCCAGTACCACCAGCTGGTCGCGGGCATCGGACGGCACTTCGAAGGCCGCAGGCGCGGGGTCGTCGCCGGGCACCGAAAACACCTGCCCGTCAGGCAGCACGCCGCGCGCCGCATTGACCACGATGCGGCCCTGCAGCAGCGCCGCGTCATCCACCTGCAGGCTGAAAAAGCCCCAGGGCCAGGGGATGGTGGTGGCCAGTCGCCCCTCCAATTGCCTGCCGAGGAATCGATCCTGCTGCTGAAAATGCTGCGGCTGGAGGAACATGCCCTCGGTCCACATCACCTTGTTGTGCCAAGTCATCTGGGGGGTCTACTCCAGGGTCCACTGCGGGCTAGCGGGCATGAACGGGCCAGCCGAGACGGCCATATCAGGCCTTGAACGCCTGACACAGAGCAGGCCGACGATACACGGGCCACCCTCGGAAGTCATCTCGCCTTTGCGCGCCGGGCGCTACTCAACCATGGGGATGCCGCGACGGCCCGGTTGGCGGTACCATGGCGATTGCCAGTTCGAAAGGGCGTCCGCTGAGCCTTGATCTGGCGCCAGCCTTGACGGCTGAGTTCATTGTTGGCTTGGCCCTGGCGGAGGCCAAGCCCCTAGCAGCAGAGGTGCCCCATGACACAGAAGATGACACAGCTTCAAGCGGGTCTGGGCGGGCTCGTGCGCCAGGCCGGTTTTGCGGCGGCGCTGGGGGCCTGTTTTTTGGTCTGGCCCGCAGCTTCTTGGGCCCAGCAGACTGGCGCAGCAACTGGCGCGTTGGACATGGGACAAGCCCTACCCGATGCCAAGGCCGTTGCCGAAGGTCTGTTCCCTGAAGACCAGTGCGATCAGCTCAAGGCCGCCGGCTTCAAGTGCATGGGTTTCAAGCCCTCGATGCGCTACTCGCTGCCTGCCACCTCGTTCAAGGTGGGATCGGCCGACTTGCCCGATTCACTCAAACGCCAGCTCGAAGTGTTTGCCGACGTGTTGCGTGCGCGCAAAGGCACTGGCAAGGTGGTGCGCATTGAGGGCCACGCTGACGCATCAGGCAGCGCCGAGGCCAATCAACTGTTGTCGCAGCGCCGCGCCGAGGCCGTGCGCGATTACCTGGTGGAAAAGGGCGCTGATGGCGCCATGCTGGCACCGGTGGGCGTGGGTGCCAATGCGCTGAAGAATGCCAAGGATCCGTTCTCGGCCGAAAACCGCCGCGTCGAGATCGGCCGCGCCGAAACGCGCTGAACGCTGTCGGCCCTGCGGCCGGCGCCATGCCAAGAGCCCGCCACCGGCGGGCTCTCGTCTTTGGGCGTCCGCCGCCGTTGCGAACGCGCCCCAGGGTGCACCTGGATGAAACGCTGGGCCTCTGTCGCGGCCCGCAGCCCGTGCGCTGTCAGGGGATGTTCTCGGTCACCTGCCCGGCGAATTTGATCGTGATGACGCCGGCCCAGGCGCAGTTCAGCATCGAGCTGTCGTTCAGCGCAGGCATGCCGGCCACCTTGACCATCGGCGAGCCGGGTTTCCAGGGCCCTGTGGGCACCGGGATGCAGGGCATCGGCGTCAGCACGCCCAGCGCGGCGGCAGTGGCCGCGATGACCATCGGGTTGGACGTGCTCATGCACATGCCGAACGGCGGGATGTTGACCATGGGCACAAAGTCCATGATGTTGCCGGCGTCCATGTAGCTGGTCTTCACCATCTTGGGTGTGGCGATAAAGGTCGATGGCGCGACACCCATCGCGCATTGCATCAAGGCGCCGGTGCAGACATGCTTGGCCATGGGTGCCTCCTGTGATGCCGATTCAGGCCTGGCTGGTCCAGACCACCAGGGCAGTGAAGTTGTCATGGCTGGTCTTGTGGCCGGCAGCGGTGATCACTGCTGCCGACAAGGCGTCCAGCCAGGCGCGTGGTGTTTCTGATGCCGCCAGCGTGCGCTCGAGGGTGGCGTCGTCAACATACTCCCACAGCCCGTCGGTGCAGAGCATAAAGACATCGCCGGCCAGCACGGAATCGCCGCCATCGCCGCTGCCCACCAGCAGTTGCTCGGCCGGGATGCCCAGCGCCGAGCGCAACTCGCTGCGCTTGGGATGGGCTTGCATGTCGGCCTCGTTCATCACGCCGGCGTCGACCAGCGCCTGCACCAGGCTGTGGTCGCGCGTGCGCTGGTGCACCCGCCCATCTCGCAGCCAGTACATGCGCGAGTCGCCGGCATGGGCCCAGTGGGCGAGATGGTCGACAAAGTCGATCACCAGGCAGACGGCGGTGCTGTGCATGTCGGCACGCGGCGTGCCAGGCACGCGCTGGCCGATCAGCGCGTCGTTGGTCAGCCGCAGCAGCGAGCCAAGCGCCTCGCCGTTGCCCGAGGGCGCGCTGGCGAAG
>JBBQJN010000339.1:0-3465 GCA_038325945.1 Burkholderiales bacterium
GCTGCGCAAGTCCATCACCAGCAGCTTGTCGCGGTTGCGCATGAAGGGTGAGTACACCGCGCGCATCAGCAGCGTAGCGCGATCATCCTCGCTGCCCACGATGATGCGGTCGGGCTTCATGAAGTCATCGATCGCCGCGCCTTCCTTGAGGAACTCGGGATTGCTGACGACGGCAAACGCCATCTGCAGGCCGCGCTCGGCCAGCGCCGCGGCCACCGTGGCCTGCACCTTGTCGGCCGTGCCCACCGGCACGGTGCTCTTGTCAACGATGACCTTGTAATCGGTCATGTGCTGCCCAATGCTGCGCGCTGCGGCCAACACGTATTGCAGATCGGCCGAGCCGTCTTCATCGGGCGGCGTGCCCACGCCGATGAATTGCAAGGTGCCATGAGCAACTGCGGCGGCCACATCGGTGGTGAACTGCAAGCGGCCGGCCGCTGCGTTGCGCTGGATCAGCGCGTCCAGTCCGGGCTCGTGGATCGGCACCTCGCCGCGATTGAGCATCTCAATCTTGCGCGGATCGACATCCAGGCACACCACATGGTTACCCATCTCCGACAGGCAGGCGCCAGACACCAGCCCCACATAACCCGCACCGACCACCGTGATCTTCATCGCTTTGCTCTCTCTCTAACCAGCTGAACGCCGGCAAATCAACGCTGAATTCTGCCTGCGCCAGCCGGGTGACAAGCGATTGCGGCGCGCGCAAACGTGGCGGGCTGCACAGCAGACGATCGAAGCCAAGTAGCGGCGCGGCGAAAATGCGCCCACTCACCGAGACTCATCATGAAAATCCTGCTCACCGGCGCCGCTGGCTTCATCGGCCTGCATGTCGCCCAACGCTTGCTGGCGCGAGGCGACCAGGTAGTTGGCCTGGACAACCTGAACGCCTACTACGACCCCCAGCTCAAGCGCGACCGCCTGGCACTGATCGATGGCCACGCTGGTTTTAGCTTCGAACATCGGGATGTGGCTGACCGTCCAGGCATAGCCGCGTTGTTCGAGTCAGAGCGTTTCGACCAGGTGGTACACCTGGCTGCCCAAGCCGGCGTGCGGCACTCACTGATCGACCCGCATGCCTACATCGACAGCAACATCGTGGGCTTTACCAATATTCTGGAAGGCTGCCGCCACACGGGGATTCGGCACCTGGTCTACGCGTCCAGCTCCAGCGTCTACGGTGGCAACACGGTGATGCCTTTCTCCGAGCACCACGGGGTCGATCATCCGGTCAGCCTGTACGCGGCCACCAAGAAGGCCAACGAGCTGATGGCCCATACCTACAGCCACTTGTTCGGCCTGCCCTCCACTGGCTTGCGCTTCTTCACGGTGTATGGCCCCTGGGGCCGGCCCGACATGGCCTTGTTCCTGTTCACCCGGGCCATCCTGGCGGGTGAGCCGATCAAGGTTTTCAACCACGGCAAGATGGTGCGCGACTTCACCTACATCGACGACATCGCCGACGGCGTGGTGCATGCACTGGACCATGCGCCAGAGCCAAATCCAACTTACGACAGGGCCAGCGCAGATCCTGCGGCCAGCCACGCGCCGTACCGGGTGTTCAACATTGGCAACCATCAGCCGGTGCAGTTGATGGACTTCATCGCCGCGATTGAGCGCCACACCGGCAAGCCGGCGATCAAGCAGCTGTGCGACATCCAGCCCGGCGACGTGCCCGCCACCTATGCGGACGTGTCTGAGCTTGCCGCCTGGACAGGGTTTCAGCCGGCCACCTCGATTGACGAGGGCGTGGGCCACTTTGTGGCCTGGTACCGGCGCTACTTCAAGCTGTGAGGCCGTGGCCGCGCGGCTTCAGCGGCGCAAGTCGGTCAAGCGCCAGCCTGCTGCCGCTCCACCCATTGGGTGGCCAGCAGCTTGCGGTCGATCTTGCCATTCGGATTGCGCGGCAGTGGGCCGACCACGCTGTGCACGCCATGCGGCACCATGTAGGCCGGCATCTGCTGCTTGCACTGGGCCAGCAGGGCCGGCACGTCAAGCTGCTCAGCGCCGGCCGGCGGCGTGGCGATGACCTGGATCGCCTGGCCCAGCACCGGGTGGTCAACACCAAAGGCGGCGCACTCGCCGACCAGCCGGCTGGCGTAAAGCACTTCTTCAACCTCGGTCGGGCTGACGCGGTAGCCCGAGGTCTTCATCATCTCGTCACGGCGGCCGATGAAGTACAAAAAACCTTCGGCATCGCGCCGCACGGTGTCGCCGGAATACACCGCGTACTCGGGCAGCTGTAGCCCGGCTTCACGGCCGCCCACGCCCAGCGGCAGCAGCCGGTAGCGCTCTGCCGTCTTCTCGGCATCGTTCCAGTAGCCCTGGCCGACCAGTGCGCCGCGGTGTACCAGTTCACCCGGCTCGTCGGGCGCGCACTCGCTGCCATCCTCGCGCAGCACCAGGATCTCGGCATTCGGGATCGCCTTGCCGATCGAGTCGGGCCGGCGGTCCACTTCCTCGGGCGGCAGGTAGGTCGAGCGGAAGGCCTCGGTCAGGCCATACATCAAAAAGGGCTTGGCCTTGGGCACACGCTGGCGCAACAGATCCAGCGTCTCGCGCGGCATGCGGCCGCCAGTGTTGGCAAAGTAGCGCAGGTGTTCGCCAATCTCAGCCGGCCAATCGAGTTGCGACAACTGGATGTAGAGCGGTGGCACCGCCGTCAGCCCGGTGACCTGGTGCTTGACCATGGCCTTGAGCACGTCACGAGGCATCAGGTAATTCAGCAGCACCACCTTGGCGCCGACATGAAAGGCCGTGGTCAGCTGGCTGAAGCCGGCATCGAAACTCAGCGGCAGCGCCGCCAGCAGGGTATCGGAGGGTCGGTTGTCCAGGTAGGACGCCACGCTCTTGGCCCCGGCCACCATGTTGCGGTGGCTCAGCACCACGCCCTTGGGCTTGCCGGTTGAGCCGCTGGTGTAAAGGATAGCGGCGATGTCGGTATCTATGACGCGGTGGGCTGGCTTGGGCGACGCCGCCAATAAGTCAGCCCAGAGCACCAGGTTGATGCCCGAAGGCATCGTCGGCGCCTCGGCGGGCGCGCCGCTGATGAGCACGACATGGCGCAGCGACGGGCAGTCGCCCAGCACGGGCATCAGCAGCGCCAGCCGTTCGGGTGATGTGACCAGCACCCGCACATCGCAATCCCGCACGATAAAAACCACCTGCTCGGCCTTGAGCAGGGGGTTCATCGGCACGAACACGCCACCCGCTGCGGGCGCGCCAAAACTGCTGATCACGGTCTCGAAGCGCTTTTCGAGGTAGATGCCCACGCGCTCGGCGCGGCCCAGGCCCAAGCCGATCAGGCCGGAGGCGCATGCAGCCACAGCTGCACTCAGTTCGCCGTAGTTCAGCGAGTCGGGCCCGTGGTGCAAGGCTCCCGCAGCGGCAGCGCGTGCGGCCGAGGCAGTGATCAATTCGTGGAGCAGCGTGGTTTCAGGCATGCTTTCAGTGAGCAGAGCCGCA
>JBBQJN010000340.1:0-3460 GCA_038325945.1 Burkholderiales bacterium
GCTCGTTGGATGTGTTCGCTGGCGCTGCCGGCGGCAGTTTCGCGGTACTGCCCGGCATCACCTCGGCCGCGCCGATCGACACCGCGATTGCCGCCGAGATCGATGCCAGCGGGCTGCGCAGTGCCATCCCCGCCGGCCGCACCATCACCTTCGGCACCGGCGGCCCCTTGCCTGCCGGCACCTACGCGCTGCTGCCCGCGCGCTATGGCTTGCTGCCGGGTGCGTTCCTCGTCAAGCCGGTGGCCAGCAGCGTGCTGCCGGGCACGGCCATCACCCAGGCCAACGGCGCCACGCTGGTGGGCGCCACGCTGGGCACCGCCGGCACGGCGCTGGCCGATGCGCTACCCGGCGGCTTCATCCTGACGCCGCAAGCCGTGGCACGGCAGTCGTCGGAGTTGCTGCTCAGTTCGGCCGGCACCTTCTTTGCGGCCGACGCCCGCGCCAATGACCGGGCTGTGCCGCGCGGCCCGGCCGATGCCGGCACCTTGAACCTGTCAGCCACCCGCTTGCGGCTGGACGGCGCGCTCGACTTTGCCCACACCGCCAGCGGCAGCGTGGGCGGCGACTTGAACCTGGCCGCACCACGCATCCTGGTGGCCGATGCCTTGCCGAGCAGCGCCGCCGCCGACACCTTGCTGATCACGCCGGGCCAGCTCAACACCAGCGGCGCGGCCAGCGTGCTGCTGGGCGGCACCCGTGGCAGTGCCAGCGCCAGCGCCACAAACGCCTTGCGCGCCGTGGTGGTATCGGCCAGCGAGGTGCGCATCGAGCGCACCGCCGATGCCCTGCAGGTCAGCGACCTGACACTGGCGGCCACCGGCCAGGTCAGCCTGGCGGCTGGCGCACGCATCACCGCCAGCGGCAGCGGCAGTGCCGAGACGCTGGCGCTGACCGGTGACGGCGCCGCGCTGCGCATCAATGTCGGCAGCGGCGACCTGCAGCGCAGCGCGGTGCTCGGCCTGGCCGGGCGGCTGGACCTGGCCTCCGGCACGGCCGCCGAGGCCCAAACTGTGCTGGCCGGTGCCCACATCAGCCTGGAAAGCACGGCCGGCACCACGCTGGCCGACAGCGCCCGGCTCGACACCCGGGCCCTGACGCTGGGCGGCACCACGCTGCGCATTGGCGCTAGCAGCCAGCCCACCACGGCCGGCACACTGGCGCTGGACGGCACGCTGCTGGCCGCCGCCAATGCCAGCAGCGCGCTGACACTGCGCGGCTACAACGGCCTTGAATTTGCCGCCGGCAGCCGGCTGGGCGGCACGGGCCTCGACACGCTGACACTGGACAGCCCGCTGCTGACCTGGTTGCCCGGCGCGGCGGCCGGCGCCGATGGGGCGGTCGCGCCGGGCCAGGCCATGGTTGAAGCCGGCACGCTGCAGCTGGTCGCCACGTCCGGCGCCACGGCCGGCGCCACCACCATCACCACCAGCACCGCCATGACGCTCGCGCCGGAGGCGGCGAGTCAACTCACGCTGCGCGCCAGCCGGGGCGCGCTGACGCTGGGCCCCGGCACCCAACGCGTGGCCGGCGCCGCCACGGTGCAGTTGCAAGCGCAGACCGAGCTGGCACTGCAGGGCCAGGGTGACTTTCGGGTGCCGGGCGACCTGCAGATCAGCGCCCCGCGCGTGATCGGCAGCACGGGTGGGCAAAGCGACCTGACGGCGGCCGGCGCCGCCCGCTTCGATGCGGGACCGGGTGCTGGCACCGATCCGGCGGCCTCGCCAGCGCCGCTGGGCGGCGCGCTCAGCGTGACGGCAGGCGCCATCAGCGTGGCCAACAGCGTGCAATTGCCCTCGGGCCGGCTCGACCTGCGCGCCACCAGCGGCGACCTGCGCTTCGAGGCCGGCGCCGACCTGAGCGTGGTCGGCGCAGCGCGCAGCTTTGACGGCGCGGCCGTGCAAACGCCGGGCGGCAGCCTTAGCGCGCGGGCCGACCTGGGCCAGTTGGTGCTGGCCGGCAGCACCGGCGGTGCCGCTGCCGCGCGGCTGGACGTCAGCGCCAGTGGCAGCGCCGAGGGTGGCCGGCTGGTGTTGGCGGCCACCCAGGGCGCGCTGGTGCTCGATGGTCTGCTGCGCGGTGCCGGCGGCACGGCCGGCGGCGCCCAGCTCAGCCTGGACAGCCGCGCCGCGGTAGACCTGGCGCGGTTGTCCAACGTGCTGAGCGGCCCGGCCAGCACCCTTGCCAGCGGCGCAGCAGCGCCGACCGGGGCACAGTTCACCGGTGCGATCCATGTGCGCAACCGGGCCGGCGACCAGACCTTGCCTATCGGCGCCACGCTCAGCGCCCAGCAGATCACGCTGCAGGCCGACAGCGGCCGGCTCGACATCGCCGGCACGCTGCGGGCCGAGGGCAGCCAGGATGCCGGCATCAACCTTGCGGCGGGAGCTGACCTGCGATTGCTCGGCGACGGTGCCGGCGGTGGCGCGCGGCTGCAGGCGCGCACCACGGGCGCCGACAGCAACGGTGGCGCCATCAGCCTGATGAGCAGCGACGGCCGGCTGACACTGGCCGAAGGCGCCGTACTCGACACCGCCGGCATCAACCGCAACGGCGACGTGCTGCTGCGCGCCGGCCGCGACAGCAGCGGCGCCGGTGCGGCGCTGGACGTGCGCATCGACGCCTTGCAAGCGCGCTTCGACGCCGTGCGGGCCTTGCGCGTGGAGGCCGTGCAGCGCTACGACAACGTCGACACCCTCAGCGCGACGCCAGCGCCCACGCTGCGGCCGACCGCGGCGCCGACGGTGGCACCGACCGCAGCACCCACGTCCTCACCCACCATTGCGCCAACGGCCGCGCCCACTGCTGCCCCGACCGCGGCGCCCACCAGCCCACCGACCGGCCCGCTCGCCGCCGCTGCGAGCGATTCCGGCAGCAAGTCGGTGCTGGCCGAGGCCACGCCGAGCCCGACCGCCTCGCCGGGCAATGGCAGCCGTACGACGATAGGCATCAAGCCGCCCGCGCCGCCAACCCAAGCCAGTACGGCGCCCACCGCCGCGCCAACGGCTGCGCCGACCGCCGCGCCGACCGTTGCGCCAACGGCTGCGCCCACCGCCGCGCCGACCGTTGCGCCGACGCCGGCACCTACGGCGGCACCCACCGCCGCGCCGACTGCGGCGCCCACGGCCGCACCGACTTCGGCACCCACCGCCGCGCCAACTGCTGCACCGACAGCCGCTCCGACTGCAGCGCCCACGGCCGCACCGACGGCTGCACCCACAGCCGCCCCCACCGCTGCACCGACAGCCGCTCCGACTTCGGCACCGACCGCCGCGCCAACTGCCGAACCTACGGCTGCACCCACGGTTGCACCCACGGCTGCACCCACCGCAGCACCTACAGCGGCACCGACTGCCGCTCCGACTTCTGCGCCCTCCGCCGCACCCACCGCTGCACCCACCGCCGCGCCGACCGCTGCGCCAACTGCTGAACCTACAGCCGCGCCAACGGTTGCGCCGACTGC
>JBBQJN010000341.1:0-3391 GCA_038325945.1 Burkholderiales bacterium
GTGTAGGCCGCCTGCCAGCTCAGCTCTGGCATGGGCTGCTGGCGCAGACTCAACGTGAGCTGATTGCCCGTGCCCTGACCCGTATCGGTTACCTGCAGCACATTGCTGTAGGCGGCATTGCTCAGCGCCCGGGTCGAGACCGTGCCACCGCAGCCTGTGCCGGTGGACGATGTGCCTGCGGCGGTCCAGCAATTGCGGTTGTAGCCATTGGCATTGAAGAACATCGGCCGGCCGTCAGGCCCGGTGCCGGTGGCTGCGCCCAGGTTCAGTTGCTGGTAGTAGATGGCGCTGTTGGTGCGGGTGTGGATCCACTCGGCACCGGCCTGCAGACCGAACCAAGGCAGTTCGCGGTCGAAGGCCAGGTTCAGCTTCCACACCGACGGCTGCTTGACATCGGGCGCTAGGAAGTCGACCGCCGCCTGCGGCGTGGAGCTGCCTAGGCCTGTGGTGGGCTGCTGCGCCGGGTTGGCGTTGAACAGGCCGTCGGTGGCCGGGCAGGCGCCCAGTGTGCCGCTGCCGCAGCCCACGGTGCGCAGCACCACACCAGTGTTGGAGTAGGGGTTGCTCAGCCACACCGAGGCGGCCTCGCCCTGGAACAGGCCCACGCCGCCGCGCAGCTGGCCCTTGCGGCGGTCGTTCGGGTCCAGCGCCAGGTTGAAGCCGATACGCGGCTGCCACAGGCTGGTGCCGTCCAGCGTCTTGGTGTTGTCGATGCCGAAGCCGCCGGTGGCGCGCGTGCCGGTGCCCAGGCCGGTGACGGTGCCCGCCACGGCCGGTGCGGCCGCTGCGGCATTGGCCAGCGGCTTGTCGCTGGAGCTGGTCTGGTCGAGCCGCAGGCCCAGCGTGAGGGCCAGCTGCTTGTTCACCGTCCAGGTGTCCTGCAGGAACACTCCGGTGTTGGTCAGCGACCAGTCGGCCGCAGCCTCGGCCACGGTGCGGCCGGGGGCCGCGCTGTTCAGCGTGTAGCTCAGCGGGCGGCCGCGCTGGAAGTTCTCCAGCACCGCGGTCTCCACCTGGGCAGCCGTGGCCGTGGCGCAGTTGATGCCGCCAAAGGTGTAGGTGAAGGTGGCCGCGCTGTTGATGCAGCGGAAGACGTAGTTGCCCTTGGTGTCCTGCACGAAGGCGTTGAAGACGTCGTTCCGGCTGATGTCGACGCCGCCCTTGAGCTCGTGCGCCCCCAGGTTCCAGGTGCCGGCGAAGTAGGCGTCCGTGGTGTTGGTGGTCAGCGCGTTGAAGTGGCGGCTGCGCTCGGTGCCGAACAGCAGCGAGGTGTTGCGCGTGCCGGTGCCCGTCGGCGAGGCGCCGGTGAAGTTCAGCGACACCTGGGGCATGTCGATCAGCACCTTGGGCACGCTCTCGTAGTCGCGCTTAGACAGCTTCAGCTCGGTGCTGAAGCTGGGGGTCCAGTCGGCGAACCACTGGCCCACCACCGAAGTGATGGCCTTCTCCTGCGGGTACCAGTAGTTGCTGAGCGACAGGGCCGTGTTGCCGACGCCGGCGAACTGCGGCTCGGTCTGCTCGGTCTTGTTGTAGCGCAGGCTGGCGCGGTGGTCGTCGGTGATGGTCCAGTCCAGCTTGAGGAGCGTGTCTTTGACCACCAGTTCCACGCCGGCGGGCACGCTGTAGGTGCCGATGTCCTGGTTGTACGGGGCGGCGGCGGCGATGGCCACGGCCTTGTCAATGGCGTTCTGCGTGATCAGCACGTTGGTGCGGCTGTCACCGATCGGCCCGAACGATGGCGCGCTGCGCGAGCTGCGCAGCTCCTCGTAGTTGGCAAAGAAGTACAACTTGTCCTTCAGGATGGGCCCGCCCAGCGTGAAGCCCTTGGTGTCTTCCTTGAAAGTGGGCGCGTTGAAGTACACGCCGGTGGTGTCGTTCAGGCGCCGGCCCGCCAGGCGCTCGTCGCGGTACACGTAGTACACGCTGCCGTGGAACTCGTTAGTCCCGCTCTTGGTCACCGCGTTGATGTTGGCGCCGGTGTAGCCCTTCTGGGTCACGTCGTAGTTGCTGATGTTGACCTGGGCCGACTGGATGGCGTCGATCGAGATCGGCTGCTTCAGCGTAGGCAGGTTGTTGTCTTCCAGCCCGAAGGTGTCGTTGGTTGTGACACCGTCGATGGTGACCGAGTTGTAGCGGAAGTTCTGGCCGCCGGCCGAGATGCGGCCGCGCTCTTTGTCGGTCTGCGCGACGCGGGGGTCAGTGCGAGCGTAGTCCTGCAAGTTGCGCTGGATAGAGGCCAACGAACTAAGCTGAGCACTGCTGATGCTGGTGCCGGCGCCCATGTTGTTGCGGTTGAAGGTCTGCGTCTGCGCCTGGCCGGTGACCACCACGGTGGCCGTGCCCAGGGTGATGTCGAGATTGAGCGTTTCCGCCAACGCGAGGTTAAGGCCCTCGCGCTTGTCAATCTGTCCACCCTTGCTGATCGTGATCGTGTACGGGCCACCCACGCGCAGACCACGCGCGGCGTAGCGGCCGTCGGTGCTCGTGGTGGTGGTATTCACCGAGCCCGACTCGGTGTGCAGGATGCTGACCACGGCGCCGGCCACCGGCGCGCCGCCGGCATCAACTACGCGGCCGCCGATCGCGCTGGTGGTGTTCTGCGCCAGCGCAGGTGCGGCTACGACGATGGCAACCGCGGCGCCGAGCGCACTGCGGGCGAAGCCGCTCCAGGGGTGGTGGTTCATGAATTCGATCCTCGACAAGAGTTGTAAAAAATACGGTCAACAAGCGGTGCACAGAGGCGACACAAGCCAGCACTGCCGACACTGCACCATCCGGCAAGGCAGGTTGCAAGGGCATGCTGGGTCAGTCCAATGATCGCAAACGGCATTGGCCTGCCGATGCCGGCGGCCTGCCCTGGTGCAAAGCTGATCGTAGAGTCAGTTTGTGACAGTTTCTCGGCCTGATGTCTTTGTGCCACCCGGATTTGCCCCCGTGTTGGGGCGACGCGTCACTGCAATGCCATGGCGGTGCTCGATGCGCACCTCACTCCACCCACTCGATGCGCGGCTCAGCCACCGGCGCCGGGCCGCTCTGCAGGTAATCGACCAGCGCGTCCAGATCTTGCGCCGCGCCCAGGCGCTGGCGGCCGGCGCTGAGGCCGCTAAAGCCGTCGCCGCCTTCGGCCATGAAGTTGTTGACGGTGAGGCGGTAGTCGCGCTCGGGCTGCAGCACCTGGCCGTTGAGCTTCAAGTCCCGCACCCGCTGACCATGGGCTGCGTTGGCCAGCCAGCGGTAGCTCAGCCCGGCCGAGGGTGAGAGAAACAGCGGCGTCTCGCGCCGCGCCGGCTGCTGCTGTTCCAGCAAGGCCTTGATCTCGGCGCCATTCAACGTCATCACCACCAGGTTGTTGCCGAAGGGCTGCATGGTGAAGGCGTCGCCAAAACTCACG
>JBBQJN010000342.1:0-3357 GCA_038325945.1 Burkholderiales bacterium
CCGCGGCAGCCTCGTTGCACAGCGTCTTGGCCGCCGGCTCGGACAGCACCAGCGCCACGGCATCGAACATCACCGACGGCGTGCCGGCCAGCTGGCCGTCGGCGGCGCGTCGGCTGCCGTCCGCCAGCGTGACGCCGCCGACCACGGGCGCGACCAGTTTGCAGCTGCCACCGGCCGACAACACGGCCTGCACGATGCGGTCGATGACGGCGCCGTCGGAGCCGTCGGCCACCAGCAAGACGACCGCGCGCCCTTGCATCGTCAGCCTGCCCTTGCCGATGACGCGCAGCGCGGGCGAAGGCGGCAGGTCGCGCGCTGGCTGTGCGGCGCGCGGCGCGTCAGGCATCGCGCCGAGTCCCAGTCCGGCGGCCACCCGCTCGGCCAGCGTCTGCTCGATATGGCGCAGGTGGCCGACCATCGCCTGGCGGATGTGCAGGTGCTCGACCTTGGATAGCTCGAACACCAGCGCGGAGGCGAGGTGCGCCTGCTCGAGGTCGGTCAGGCTGCGGAAGAACTGCCGTGCCTGGCTGTAGTGGTCGGCAAAACTTTCGGCGCGGATGCGGCCCTTTTCGCCGGCCTGCGATACCGCCGCACTGCGAAAGCCGGCCTGCGATTCGCGTGCGCTGTCGTTGGACAGCGAGTTCGGCTCGTACGCCACGCGTCCCTTGGGCTGCGCCATCTGCATGTGGCCGTCGCGCTGCTGGTTGGCGAACGGGCACTGCGGTGCGTTCACCGGGATCTGATGGAAGTTGGCCGATCCCAGCCGCGACAACTGTGTGTCGAGGTAGGAGTGCAACCGCCCCTGGAGCAGCGGATCGTCAGAGAAGTCGAGGCCCGGTACCAGGTGCGATGGACAGAACGCCACCTGTTCCGTTTCGGCAAAAAAGTTGTCCGGCCAGCGGTTCAGCACCATGCGGCCGATGACTTGCAGCGGCACCAGCTCTTCCGGGATCAGTTTGGTCGCATCGAGGTGGTCGAAGGGGAACGCGTCAGCCTGCGCCTGGGTGAACAGCTGCACCGCGAACTCCCATTCGGGAAACGCTCCCGCAGCAATCGCATCGAACATGTCGCGGCGGTGGAAATCGCTGTCGGCGCCGGCGATCTTCACCGCCTCGTCCCACAGCGTCGATTGCAGCCCGAGCTTGGGACGCCAGTGAAACTTGACGAAGCTCGATTCACCTGCGGCGTTGATCAGGCGAAAGCTGTGGATGCCGAAGCCTTCGATCATGCGCAGTGAGCGCGGCAGCGTGCGGTCGGACATGGCCCACATGACCATGTGCATCGATTCGGGCGTCAGCGAGATGAAATCCCAGAACGTGTCGTGGGCGCTCGCGGCCTGCGGAAAGCCGCGGTCGGGCTCCATCTTCACCGCATGGATCAGATCGGGGAACTTGATCGCGTCCTGGATGAAGAACACCGGGATGTTGTTGCCCACCAGATCCCAGTTGCCTTGCACGGTGTAGAACTTGACGGCGAAGCCGCGCACGTCGCGCGGTGTGTCGGCCGAGCCGGAGCCGCCGGCGACAGTGGAAAAGCGCGCGAACAACGGTGTCTTGTGCCCGACCTCGCACAGCACGCGGGCCGTCGTCACGGTTTCTAGCGAGGTTGTCAGCTCGAAGAAGCCATGCACGCCGGTACCGCGCGCGTGCACGATGCGTTCGGGGATGCGCTCGTGGTCGAAATGGGTGATCTTCTCGCGCAGGATGAAGTCTTCGAGCAGGGTCGGCCCGCGCGGGTGGGCGCGCAACGAGTTCTGGTTGTCGGACAGCGCCAGACCTTGGTTCGTCGTCAGCACCGCGCGGCCGGGACCGGCCGTCTGGTGAACGTCGCCGCCCGCAGCCATGGCCTGATCGCCGTCGAACAGCGTCGTGTCATTACCGGATGGCAGCGGCTGGGCCGGCTCGGAACGCGGCTTCTTGGGCATGCAAACTCCTGTGCGCGGCGGCGCGGTGGTCAGTTGAAGAAGAGGTAAGCCAACACCAGCACCACGGCCGGAACGCCGAGCAGCCAGCCGATCAGATACTTGCCCATGATGATTCTCCGTAAGGGTTTGAAGAACCCAAGACTAATCGCGCCGCAGGCCACGCCGCGACAGACTCCGGCGCGATGGGTTGTAGGACAACAGCCAAACCGGCGGACTTGATGTGGCCTGCGCCGCCTCTTCTGGCGCGGCACGATGCGATCAGGTTTCACGCAGATGGCGTCCGACCGCGCCGAGCAAGCCAGCCTGGCCGAGGGGCTGTCAGCGCAGCGTGCCAGTGCCGAGCTGCTGCGCGAACGTCACGCTGGCAAGCCGATGCCCGGCGTGGAGCAGTGGCTCGTCGCCGGTGGATCCGAGCGCGGCACACCGACCACGCTGTTGTTGAAGCGTGAGGCGCGTGAGGCGCGTGAGGCGCGTAAGGCGCGTGAGGCGCGTGAGGCGCGTGATGCGCGCCCAGCAGGCGCGCCCTTGCCCTGCGGCGTGCGGGCGGGCCGGCACCGCTTCAGCGCGATCGCATGAGCCGCCAGCGCTGGCTCGACCCGACACTGAGGATGCACACCATCAGCCAGGCCGTGCCGGATGCAAAGCCCGCCACCACGTCGCTGGCAAAGTGCACCTGCACAAACACACGGCTGCTGCCGACGGTGAAGGCCAGCGCAGTGGCGCCCAGCAACGCCGGCAGGTGCCAGGCAGTGGGCAGTGTGCGCAGCATCACGTAGGCCAGCATGCCGTAGGCCACGGTTGCGCCTGAGGTGTGGCCGCTCGGAAAGCTCCAGCCCAGTTCTGCGACCAGGCCGTTGTCGTGCAGCGGGCGCACACGTTCGAAGACGCGCTTGAGCATCAGGTTGAGCAGCGCGTTGCCGCCCAGTGCCAGCACCCAGCCCAGCGCCAAGCTGCGCTGGCCGCGCCACCACAGCCACAGTGCCACGGCCACACCCAGCAGCGTCAGCACCAGGGGATCGCCCAAGTGCGTGAGCAGGGCAAACACCTGCAGCGTGCCCACACTGACATGCGCGCGCATCGAAGCCGACAAGGCTTCGTCGGCCAGGGCCATGGCACCGTCGGGGCCGAGCTGTTCGGCGATTTCGGCAAAGCCGGCCGCCGCGCCGAGCACGATGGCAAACCCGGCGGCAACATTCAACAGCAGTACCGCAGGCTGCGAAAAGGCGGCTTGCCTGCGGCGCAAGACCTGCCCATCCCAGATCCGGGCCAGGAAGGCCACCAGCAGCAGCAGCGCACACAGCAGCACCACGAATGCCGCCAACGCATGGGCGCCCACCCAACTGGCCAGCGCCAGCCACTGTTCAGGCTTCATGCCGCTGCGGCAGTCGATGCACCGACACACATTCGAAGCGCTGTGCCGTCGGCACATGGTC
>JBBQJN010000343.1:0-3346 GCA_038325945.1 Burkholderiales bacterium
CTGGGCGTTGGGCTTCTTGGCCAGCGCGGCTTCGGCGGCGTGGATCGCCTTGGTGGCGGCTTGTAGCTCCTTGAGCCGGAAGGTGATGGTCTGGTCGAACATCGACGACACCACGTTGTAGCGCGACTCGGACAGGTCGGAGTCGAAGCTTACCTTGGCCCGTTTGGCGATCTCGAACGGGTTCGGGTAGCCCGCCGGCACCTTGCCGCCCATCTGCGCCGGCGGCAGGATCGGCAAGCGCGAGATCTTGGGGTCGAGCAGCAGCAACTGGCCTTCGCTGGAGACGGTGAACGAGATGAACTTCTTCGCCTCGTCGGGGTTCTTGCCGCCAGCCACCAGGCCGATGTTGGCCGGCACCACCGAGGTCACGTCGGGGTAGGCGAACTCGACCGGGAAACCCGAGTATTTGCCGGCCAAGCCAAAGAAGTCGATCACCAGGCCGATACCGAACTGGCCGTTGTTGACACCGTCGGGCACGCCGAAACTGCGCTCGGTGATGGCCGCGCTGTTGCCGGCGATCTGCAGCAACTGCGTCCAGCCCTTGTCCCAGCCCTCGCCTTGCAGCAGCGTCTCCACCGTCAAGTGGGTGGTGCCCGAGCGTGACGGTGAGCTCATCGCCACATGGCCGAAGTACACCGGTTTGAGCAGATCGCCCCACTGGCGCGGCGCCGGCAGCTTGTTGGCCGCCAGGTAGCGGGTGTTCCACATCAGGCCGTAGCCGGCCAGCGCCTGGCCCAGGTAGAGGCCGCCCGGGTGGTTGATCGGGTAGTTGCCGACCTTGGCCGGCGCGGCCTTGTTGGCCAGCGCAGCCACGTTCTCAAGCAGCTTCTGGCCGGCCAGCACTTCGAAGGCATCGGGTGCCGAGGCCCAGAAGATGTCGGGCCGCTGGCCCACCGGCAGCTCGCGCACATAGGCCATGCCCTGCACCGTGTTCTTGTTCAGGATCTCGACCTTGATGTCCGGGTTGGCCTTCTCGAACGCCACCTTGTAGGCCTGGGTCAACTCCTTGGGAAACGAGGTGACAACGGTGACGGTGCCCGCCAGCGCAGGCCCGGCGAACAGCGCCAAGCTGAGTGCGACAAGTCGGAAGGTCTGGGTGGGCAGCATGCGGGTCTCCGGCGTGTCTTTGAGCTGGCTGACCATAACCGCCGCCGCTGGTGCCGGCCAATCGGTGTTTGGCCGCTATTTCTGCCAATTTATGTTGTAACGTTTGCTTCTTTGCATTTTGTATATAAAACTTGCGCTCCCATAAAAGATTCACCATGAACCCATTGAGCCTTGCACAAGCCCGCAGCCTGATCGACGGCGCACTCAAAGCCGCCCGCGAGTTGGGCTTCCGCCCGATGGGCGTGGTGGTCGTTGACGCGGCGGCGCAGGTGGTGGCCAGTGCACGTGAGGATGGCGCCACCGCCTTGCGCCTGGATGTCGCGCTGGGCAAGGCGGCAGCGGCCGTGGGCATGGGCGTCAACAGCCGCGTGCTGACGCAGCGCGCCAAGGACTTGCCGGCCTTCTTCAACGCGCTGGCTGCGGCGTCGCAGCAGAAGTTCATCGCCCAGACCGGCGCGGTGCTGATCACCGACGCCGTCGGCGCGGTGATCGGCGCGGCCGGCGCATCGGGTGGCACTGGCGACGAGGACGAGCAGATCGTCATCAAGGGCATCGCCGCCGCCGGCCTGGGCCACGCCTGAAGCCCGCTTGACCTCACCGCCGCCAAGCGAGCAGCGCGCATGACGTCACCCTGGATCTCCGGCCTGCGCAGCGTGACGCTGAGCGCGCCTGACCTGGCCGCTGGTGGTGGCCGGCCGTGACCAGCAAGGACACCGCAGCTGGTAAGGCGCAGCAGAGCTAGCGGCGCTGAACCAGGGGCAGCGTGGTCTGTCGCCTGCCGACGTCGAAACCTCAGCTCGCAGGTTCGCGCAGATAGATCTCTACGCGGCGATTGCGCGCGCGGCCTTGCTCAGTGCCGTTGTCGGCCACCGGCTCGCGCTCGCCGCGACCCGCGGTCTGCACATGGGCGGCCGCCACGCCGCGCGCCACCAGGTAGTCGCGCACGCTGCGGGCGCGGTCGACCGACAGCGGGTCGTTGACGGCTTCCGATCCGCTGCTGTCCGTGTGACCAATGATGCTGACGCGGGCATTCGAGTCGTCGCGCAACTGGCTCGCGAACGGGTCGAGCACGCTGCGCATCGACGGCCGGATGGCGGCACTGTTGAGGTCGAAGGAGACGTCGTTCGGAATGTTCAGCTTGAGCTGGTTGTCAGTCGTCCGGCTAACCTCGACGCCGGTGCCGCGGGTCGCCTGCTCCAGTGCGACACGGCGATCCTCCTGCCGCTTCGACCAGATGTTGCCGGCCGCCGCGCCAACCGCGCCGCCGATCACCGCGCCGGTGCCGGCCTTGCCGCCGGTGGCCGAACTCAGCACCGCCCCGGCCAAAGCGCCGATGCCAGCGCCCTGGGCCGTGCCCTGCTGGCGCGGGCTCATGTTCGCGCAGCCCGCCGTCAGCATGGCGGCGGCCGCAACGCTGCCCACGATCAGGCGCTTCAGACTTTGTTCCTGCATGGTCATTCCTTCCGACACGGTTGCCGACGGAATGCCGACATCGGCAGCCATGGTCCGGGCCACGGCGGCAACAGACCATCGGCGAGAGTCGCCATCGAAGGTCGGAGAATTCCTACGCGGGCGCACCGCAGCGCAGCCGGCAGGTACTTCGTTGGCAGATCCTCGCAACAGGGCTTGAGGTCGGCCAGCACCGGCGGGTTTGGGTTCTTCGAGTAGAGGTCGTACGGTGTTGTCGCCAACCGAGATCTCAACCACCGCGCCGTGAATCGACTCAGCCAGGCACTCGTGTCAAGTGTTCAAGAACTGCGCAGCTTTGCTGCCGATGCAGCTGGCTCAACAATCTGTCGGCACAGAGGCTTCCAATGGCTCACGACACTGATCAGCCGCCATGGCCGGCCCTGCGCGATGATCATAGATTCCGCAGTTGGACACGCCCGAGTGGGCTGCGATGCGGTGCGCCAGCAAGGCGCGACGACGCTGCGGGCTCATGGACGCGTGGAGGAGCAACGCCGCTGGCGTGCCGTAGCGCAGCTCAATCGGGTGTGTAGCGCTCTCACCCAAATGGTGTAGGGGGTCGTGAGTACAAAATTGAGCGTTCATGCGGTGTGGCCAGCGGTTTCAAGCGGTCAACTGCGGAATCTAGGTTCAACCTAGAAACCGCAGTTGGACGCGCCCGAGTGGGCCGCGATGGGGTGCGCTGGCAAGGCGCGACGACGCTGCGGGCTCATGCCCGCGAGGAGGAGCAACGCCGCCAGCGTGCGCCAGTGCGGCTCAATCGGGTGCGTAG
>JBBQJN010000344.1:0-3340 GCA_038325945.1 Burkholderiales bacterium
GGCATTCGTCGCCAATCACCCGCTGGAAGTCGCGCACCATCATCGGGTAGGGGTGCGGTCCGGCCACCGTGCCGATGATGTAGAAGGTGTCCTCCACATTCGTCACCCAGTCGCGCAGCGCCTCGTTGAGCGCGTCCTTCAACGTCTTGCTGCCCGACTCCACCGGCACCACGGTAGCGCCCAGCAGGTGCATGCGGTAAACATTGGGGCTCTGGCGCTTGACGTCCTCGCTGCCCATGTAGACCACACACTCCATGCCGTAGCGGGCGCAGATGGTGGCAGTGGCCACGCCATGCTGGCCGGCACCGGTTTCGGCGATCACCCTCGGCTTGCCCATGCGCTTGGCCAACAAGGCCTGGCCGATGGTGTTGTTGATCTTGTGCGCGCCGGTGTGGTTCAAGTCCTCGCGCTTCAAATGGATCTGCGCACCGCCGATCTCGCGGCTCATGCGCGCCGCGTGGTAGACCGGGCTGGGCCGGCCGACGAAGTGCGCCAGTTCACGCTGGTATTCGGCGACGAATTCCGGGTCGCGGCGGTAGTGCTCGTAGGCGGCATTCAGCTCGTCGAGCGCATGCACCAGGGTTTCGGCGACAAAAGTGCCGCCATAAGGCCCGAAATGCCCGCGGGCATCGGGTTGTTGGTAGTCCAGCATGGGAGAAATCCTGTGGTCTGGCCACGGCGGCCCAGCCTGAAGGCCTCGCCGCGTGGCGGAAAAAACGTTCAGCGTCCGGCGTCGGCCCCCAGCGCGGTCAGGCGCGCATCGGCTTCGCGCACCGCAGCGCAGAACTGCTGCATCAACCGGGCGTCCTTGTGGCCCTTGGCGCCGTTCACGGTCTCGACGCCCGAGCTCACATCAACGGCCCAGGGCCGCACATGGGTGATGCCATCGGTGACGTTTGCAGGATGTAAGCCACCAGACAAAACGACCGGACGGGGCACGTTGGCAGGAATGAGAGACCAATCGAACGCCTTTCCACCGCCACCGTAGCCCTCGACATGGGCGTCGAGCAAGATACCGGCGGCGCTTGCATGCTCAGCCGCAAAGTCTAGCAAATCAAAACCGGGCGCCATGCGCGCCGCCCGCAGGTAGGGCCGGCCGCTGATCTTGTGCCAGGCTTCGCACTGCGCCGCTGTCTCGTCACCGTGGAACTGCGTCAAGGCCTGTGGCAGCGCCTGCGCCGCGGCGGCCAGCAGCGCGGCGTCGGCATTGACGAACAGGCAGACCGGCATCACAAAGGGCGGCAAGCGCCGCGCCAACTCGGCCGCGCGGGCCACGGTGACGGCGCGTGGGCTGCGGGCATAGAGCACCAAGCCGATGGCGTCGGCGCCGGCCTCGACCGCCGCGTCGACATCAGCCTCGCGGGTCAGTCCACAGATCTTGATGCGGGTACGTTGGTTCATCTCAGTTGTCCATCAAGCCAGCCGCCCGCCCAGAAACCGAAACCGCGGCAAGCCAGCAGCCGCCGCGAAACCGGCTTCGCCGGGCCGCTGGGGGCGCCTTCTGGGGGGGAGGCGCCGCAGGCGCTTCGGGGGTCAAAGTATCCAGTCCATCGCTGGCGTGTGGCTGGGCAAGCCCAGCGCGGCATCGTAGTACGGGCCGACAAAGTACAGGCCGTCGGCGGCAAAGGTGGGTGCGGCCACAGCGCGCGAGCGCGCCGCCAGCACCTCGGTGATCCAGCCCGGGCTGTGGCGGCCGCTGCCCACCGCCAGCAGGCAGCCCATCAGGTTGCGCACCATGTGGTGCAGAAAGGCCGAGCCGTCGAAGTCGAAGCGCCAGTAGGCGCCGTGCTGGCTGAGCTCGACGCTGCGTAGCGTCTTCACAGGGCTGCGGGCCTGGCACGCGGACGAACGAAACGAGCTGAAGTCATGCTCGCCGACCAATAATGCGGCGGCCTGGCGCATGGCATCGCCATCCAGCGGGCGAAAGGCCCAACCGACGCGGCCCAGCTCCAGCGACGGCCGTACCGCTGACTCAAGCAGCACATAGCGGTAGCGCCGACCGCGCGCACTGAAGCGGGCATGGAAGGCCTCGGGCACCGGCTGGCACCACTGCACGGCGATGTCGCGCGGCAGATAGCGGTTGCTGCCACGCACCCAGGCATTGCTGTCGCGCTCAACCGGGCTGTCGATGTGTACCACCTGGTTGAAGGCATGTACGCCAGTATCGGTGCGGCCGGCGCAGGTGGTGTGCAGCGGCTGGCCAACAAAGGCGGACAGCGCACGTTCCAGGTGGTCCTGCACGGTGTGGCCGTCAAGCTGGCTTTGCCAGCCGTGGTAGGCCGTGCCCTGGTAGCCGATGCCCAGTGCGAGGCGTTGATTCATCTTGAATCGCCGAGCCGGCTGCCAGGGCGGCGAGCTGCCGCCCTGCGGCAAACGCCGGTGCGGACGTTCAGTCCAGCGAGTCCAGCATGGCCTGGGCGCGGGCACGCATCGCGCCGGTGGCCTTGGCCACCACCTCCTCGAGCAAGTCGCGCGCACCCTCCATGTCGCCGATCTGCCTGAACTCGTCAGCCAGCTCCAGCTTGCGGGCCAGCGGATCGCTCAAGTCGGCGGCGTCCAGCGCCTCCAGCGCGGCCGGAGCGGTGTCGCCCTTGTCGTCCAGCGCGCCGTCCTCGGATGCCCCAAAACCCGTGAAATCCAGTGTCGTGTCGGCACTTCTGGCGCCGCGCGGGCCGGCCGGCTGAGTGATGTCGTCGAGATCAATCGTCATTGAGTCGAGGTCGATGTCCTGGGTTCCCGGCACGGTTGCCCGCATATCGCCTGAGTGCGGCGCACGGCGCGGCACGGCGGGCTCGTCAAAGTCGAAGTCCAGGCCCAGATCGGCGGGCGCTTCGACCCCCGAGGCCAGCGCCTGGGTGGCCTCCATGGCACGGTCGGGCACACCGCTGCCGCTGCCGTCGAAGCTGAGATCGAGGTCCAGATCGACAGTCGACAAGGGCTCGTAGTCCTCCATCGGTTCGGTGGCCGGCGACAGGATGGAGTGCGGCTGCGTCGTTGCGCTCAAGGGCTCGACCACCACGCGCTCGCCGTCGAGGATGATTTCCTCAGGGTGACCGCCGGGCTGGTAGAGCTGGTTGTCGGGCTCGATCTGCATGCCCAGGGCTTGCGCCTGCGCCCAATCAGGGCCGTTGCCCTTGGTCAGCGCATAGAGCTGGGTGGCCAGCAGTTCAAAGCCCTTGGTGTCGCGGCGCTTGGCGTAAACCTCAAGCAGCTTGGTGCGCACGGCCAGTCGGTCGGGCGTGGCGCGCATCGCTTCCTTGAGGATTTCCTCGGCCTGCAGATCGCGACCATAGGCCAGGTAGACATCGGCCTCGGCGACCGGATCGACATCGCCGATGGC
>JBBQJN010000345.1:0-3333 GCA_038325945.1 Burkholderiales bacterium
CCCTGCCGCTGCCGGGCGTGATGATGCAGGTGACGCTCGACGATCACGGCGCCAAGGGGGCCAACATCGGTTCGCGTCACGTCGTGGTACTGGGCCGCTTTGCACTCGGTGAACAGCGCTCAGGTCTGCAGTTGAGCCTGAGCCTGTTTGGCAAGGCTGCGGATGAGCAGGCGCAAGAGATCACCATCAGTCGCAGCGATCAAGCGCGGCGTTTGCTGCTCACGCCAGCGCGCAGCCAAGGCCAGTTGCTGTACAGCGACTGGGCAACCCTGACCGACTACGCCGCGCAGGGCGTCGGCCACGTGCTCGCCGGCCCTGACCACCCGCTGTTCCTGCTGGTGGTGCTGGCCGCAGGCTGGGGCCTGCGGCAGGTGCTGCTGGCGAACTGGCCCAGGTAGGTGGGGTGCTGGCATGGGCGGCGCTCACCCTGGCCCTGCGCCGCGCTCGTGGCGCAGCGTTGCCGGCCTGGAGCTATCGATTGGCCTCGTTGACGGTTTTGGTGCTGGGTTCGGTCTGGTTGGTGCAGCGGGTGTCGGGTCTGGCCTGAAGCGGTCAGCCACGCCGTCGCCAAGCCGGCGGCCGGCGCTAGACTGGCTGCCGAATCCAGGCTTGACCCAGGCCTCGTCAAGCGGAGAACCCTATGAACGCCGTCCCCACCCCCACCCCCACCCCCGCTGCGCAGATCGCGCTGATCACCGGTGCCTCGTCGGGCATCGGCGAGGCCCTGGCCCATCGCTTTGCACGCGCTGGCTTCAACCTGGTACTGGTCGCGCGCAGCGCCGGCAAGCTCAAGCGGCTGGCCGCCGCGCTGGCCAGCCAGCATGGCATCAAGACCTGGGTGGCGGTGGCCGACTTGTCGCAGCCCGGTGCTGCGCAGAAACTGGCGGCGGCAATGAAGCGCGCCCGCCGCCCGATCGATCTGCTGGTCAACAGCGCCGGCGTGCTCGAGCATGGGCCCTTTGTCGGCATGGGCGCGTCGCGCCACCGCGAGCTGATCGACCTCAACATCACCGCGCTGACCGAGCTGCTGGCGCAGTTTCTGCCGCCGATGGTGGCGCGCGGCCAGGGCCGGGTGCTCAACGTGGCCTCGATCGCGGCGTTCCAACCCATCCCCCATCTCGCCACCTATGCCGCGACCAAGGCCTATGTGCTGTCGCTGACCGAGTCGCTGTCGCAGGAGCTGCAGGGCAGCGGCGTGACCATCACCACGCTGTGCCCGGGCATCACCGCCACCGGCATGCTCGACAAGGCCAAGCAGGCCAGCAGCGAGCTGGGCAGCTTGCCGGCCTTCATGGTGGGCAGCGCCGAGAGCGTGGCCGACGAAGGCTTCAAGGCCTGCATGGCCGGCGAGGTGATCCGCGTGCCCGGTGTGCTCAACCATGCCGCCATCCTGGCCAGCCGGGCCACGCCGCGCTGGCTGCTGCGCTTGATGGGCGGCGCGCTGGTGCGCCGGCTCAAACCGGCCGACTGACGGCGGGCGCCTGCGCCCGGCGCCGCGGCCGCGCCCGCCGCCAACACTCAGAGCTTGTGCGTCGACAGCAAGATGCTGGTCTCGGTGTTGGCGATGCCGTCGATGCTGCGAATGGCGTTGAGCGCGGTATCGAAGGCCTCGAGCGAGTCAGCACGGATCTCCGCCATCAGATCCCAGCGGCCATTGGTGGTGTGCAGCGCCACCACGTTGGCATGGCCGCGCAGCGCCCGCCGCACCGCCTCACCGTGCGGGCCGTCGACCTCGACGCCCATGATGGCGCGAATGCGGTGGGCCTCGGCCTCGGGCTTCAGGCGCAGCGTGTAGCCCACGATCATGCCGTCGCGCTCCAGTTTGGCCATGCGGTTCTGCACCGTGGCGCGCGCCACGCGCAGCGTGCGGGCCAGCGTTACCACCGACTCACGCGCGTTGTCGCGCAGCAGCGCAATCAGCTGGCGGTCGGTATCGTCCATGGGGATCCAGTCATATTGAAAGCCAACTCTGGCGGAATGTAAGGTTCTTCGATGGATATGACAAGTTGCTCTGTTCACATTGGCGGTACTCAGCGGAACAATGCGGTATCGCCGATCTTCGGCTGCCGCTTGAAGGATTGCGCCATGACCCGCTTTGTCGATGTACCCACGATGTCACGCCTGGTGCAGGAGATCGGCCTGACGCGCTTCATCGGCGAGCTGGCCGATGCCATCCGCGCTGACTTCTTGCGCTGGCCCGAGTTCGACAAATGCGCCCGTGTCGCCCACCACAGCCAGATCGGCGTGATTGAGTTGATGCCCGTTGGCGATGCCTCGCGCTACGCCTTCAAGTACGTCAACGGCCATCCAGGCAACACCGCGCAAGGCCTGTACACGGTGATGGCCTTCGGCGTGCTGGCCGATGTGGCGACCGGCTACCCGGTGCTGCTGTCGGAGCTGACGCTGGCCACCGCGCTGCGCACCTGCGCCACCTCGCTGATGGCGGCACGCGCGCTGGCCCGGCCCGATGCACGGCGCATGGCGCTGATCGGCAACGGCGCGCAGAGCGAGTTCCAGGCGCTGGCCTTCCACAGCCAGCTCGGCATCAACGAGATCAGCGTCTACGACGTTGATGCGCGGGCCACCGACAAACTGATGCGCCATCTGGCGGCCTGGCCGGCGCTGAAGATCCACCGCGCCAGCTCGATCGCGCAGGCCGTGCGCGGCGCCGACATCGTCACCACCCTCACCGCCGACAAGGCCTTGGCCACCATCCTCAGCCCCGACATGATCGAGCCTGGCATGCACATCAACGCCGTCGGCGGCGATTGCCCGGGCAAGACCGAGCTGCATGCCGACGTGCTGCGCGGCGCCCGGGTGTTTGTCGAGTACGAGCCGCAGACCCGTGTCGAGGGCGAGATCCAGCAATTGCCGGCCGACTTTGCGGTGGTCGATCTCTGGCGCGTGCTGGCCGGCCTGGATGTCGGCCGCCAGAGCGCGCAACAAGTGACCGTGTTCGACTCGGTCGGCTTTGCGCTGGAGGACTATTCGACGCTGCGTTACGTGCTGGCGCAGGTCGAACAGCGCGGGCTGGGTGTTGCGCTGGAACTGGTGCCGGCGGCCGATGACCCCAAGGATTTGTTCAGCCAGTTGCGCAGCGGCGCAGCGCCTGCGCTGCTGCGCCGCGCCGCCTGAGAGGCTGAGGGGCGGCCAGGCCAGCGAGGCCTATTGCGCTTCGATCTTGGCCTCGCGGATGGCGCGCTCCCACTTGCCGGTTTCGGCGCGGTTGCGCTGGGCCAGCGCTTCGGGCGTGCCGGGTTCCACCGCAAAGCCGTTGGCGGCAAACTTGTCCTGGATGTCCTTGCTCAGCGCCGCGGCGTTGATGGCCTGATT
>JBBQJN010000346.1:0-3331 GCA_038325945.1 Burkholderiales bacterium
TGGTGCGGTGCAGCACCCAACATGGGGAGGTTCAGAGCGGCTATGCCTGGCTCGATGCGCGGCATTGGGGCGGCCCAGCCAGCGCCTGCAGACGGCAGCGCTCAAAGAGCGTTGACTCAGTTCAGCGGCTGTGCAGCGTCATGTGCGCCAGCGGCGCTGGCGTGGTGGACGGGGTCTCGGCGGCGGTTGGCGCATCGACGCCGGCGGGGGTTGCCGCCGCCAGCGCCAGCGGGTCGATCCTGCCCTGCGGCGGCCGCCGCATCGCCACGCCCACGGCGAGGATGTCGATCACCAGCAGCAGCAGGATGCGGCTGATCATCGGCACCTGGGTGGCGGCATCTTCAACCGGGTCGACGGCCAGCACGGTATCGGCCTTGCGCGCCAGCGGGCTCTGGCTGGCGGTGATGGCGACCACCGCGGCGCCGCGCTGGCGGGCCAGGTCGGCGATCTCCAGCAGTTCGGGCAGGCGGCCGCCGTTGCTGATGATTACCGCCACATCGCCGGGCTTGAGCACCTGGGCCGCCAGCGACTGCAGCCGCGGATCGGTGTAGGCCGCGCTGGGAATGCCAAAGCGCAGAAACTTGAAATGCGCGTCCTGCGCCACCGCGCCGTACTGGCCGACGGTGTAAAACTCGACCCGGTTGGCCTGCACCAGCAGCGCGATCGTGCGGTCGATCATCTCGCGGTTGAGCTGGCTGCGCATCTGCAGGATCGCCGAGGCGGTATTGCCCAGCACCTTGGTGCCCAGTTCGAGCATCGAGTCGTCGTCGGTCACCTGCACATGGGTGATCGGCACCGTGCCGGTCAGGCCCGAGGCCAGCCGCAGCTTGAAGTCGGACAGGCCTTCGCAGCCCAGGCTGCGGCAGAAACGGATCACCGTGGGCTGGCTGACCTGCGCCGCCTTGGCGATGTCGACAATGGGCTGGTTCAGCACCGCCCGCGGATGCGCCAGCACATGTTCGGCCACCCGCAGCTCGGCCGGCGACAGCTCGGCGCAGGCGCGGCGGATCTGGCTCAGGATGGCCGAACTGGGCGAGGCTGCCAGCGCCTTGAGCTGCGAGTCGAGAATCGCCGAGGCGCCGATCAGGGTGGCGCGGGCATCGGTGATAACAAAAGTGGGGATCGCCGCCAGGTAGCGCGAGAAGCGGCCCTTGTCCTCGAAGCGGGCGCGAAACGGCGAGCGGTCGAAGGTCGCGCCCAGCCGCGGCACGATGCCGCCGCCGATGTAGATGCCGCCCAGCGCGCCCAAGGTCACGGCCAGATTGGCCGCGGCGGTGCCCAGCATGGCGCAGAAGACTTCGATGGTGTCGATGCATACCGGGCAGCTGCCGGCCAGTGCGCGACGGGTGATCTCGGGTGCCGCCAAGTCTTCGGGCGGTAACTTGGCCTGCGTCGCCAGCGCGCGGTGCATCAGCGCTAGGCCGGGACCGGAGAGCAGGCGCTCGAAGGAGACATGCTCGAACTGCGTCCAGGCATGGCGCAGCACGGTGATCTCGCGCTCGTCGCGCGGCGAAAAGCTGGCGTGGCCGCCCTCGGAGCCCAGCGAGACCCAGCTGTCGCCGGCCGGGATCAGCCCTGAGACGCCCAGACCGCTGCCCGAACCCAACAGGCCGATCACGCTGCGCGGCAGTGCCTCGCCGCCACCGACCTGGCGCATGCCCTGGCCGCCCAGGCGTGGCAGCGACATCGCCAGCGCGGTGAAGTCATTGACCACCACCAGCGTGTCGAGCCGCATCTGCTGGCGCGTGCGTTCGATCGAGAATTCCCACGGGTAGTTGGTCATGCGCACCCGGTCGCCTTCAACCGGGTTGGCAATGGCGACTGCCGCATGCACGGGCCGCAGCCCGGCTGGCAACGTGGTCAGGTAGCTGCGCAGCGCTGATTCGAAATTGGCATGCGCTGCGCAAGGCAACGAGGCTTCGGCAGCCAACTGACCCGGCCCGGTCTCCAGCGCGAAGCGGGCAAAGCGGCTTCCGATGTCGGCGATGAGCCTGGGGCTGTCGTGACTCGGCATGGTGGGCGAGGAGCGCTTGGGCGCTGTACCGGGGTTGCAGCAGCTGCCGTTGCGGCAGGGAACCGAGTATGGCATATTGTGTAGCTTGACTACATCTGGCGCGACCCCAGACCGGCCCGCCTGAACCCTGTCGACTCAGCGCTGATTTGGCGCCTGCAGCGCCGGCTGGGCAGGACAGTCGGGATTGATCTGGGCAAGCGTCGCGTGTAGTTTCGCTACCTGGCATGGCGGCTGTTGCGGCGCCGTCGCTGTTCTCGTGCCGCTGGTCGGGCATGCACCTCAACGGACCTGAACCACGTGCTTGAGCTTGACTCCCAGCTGCCACACCCCACGGCCGATACGCCGCCGGCCCGCGGCTTTCCGCGGCTGGTGGCCGACATCGGCGGCACCCATGCGCGCTTTGGCTGGCTGGCCGCGCCCGGCCTGGCACCGAGCCGGGTGCGCACGCTGTTGGCCGACGCCTATGCCGGCCCGGCCGAGGCGGCGCGGGCCTACTTGATTGAGGTGGCAGCTGGCAGCGAAGGCGAGGTGGCCGACGGCCGGGCGCCGCGCCATGCCGCGTTGGCCATGGCCACCACGGTGGCCGGTGACCGGGTGGACTTCACCAACAGCCGCTGGGGCTTTTCGCGCCGCGAGCTGCAGGCCGCGCTGGGCCTCGACAGCCTGCTGATCCTGAATGATTTTGAGTCGCTGGCGATGTCGCTGCCGGGCCTGGGTGCGCTGCAGCTGCGCGCGCAACGGGGTTGTCCGCTACGGGCCGAAGGTGCGCTCGCGGTGGTGGGCCCGGGCACCGGCCTGGGTGTTGGCGCGGTGGTGCCTGCGCCCGGTGGCCAGTGGGTGGCGGTGCCGGGCGAAGGCGGCCATGTCACGCTGGCCGCCGCCGACGCGCTGGAGAGTGAGCTGCTGGCCTGGCTGCGCCAGCGCCATCACCATGTCTCGGCCGAGCGGCTGTTGTCGGGCATCGGCCTGCCGCTGCTGCATCAGGCGTTGGCGGCGGTGCAGGGCGCGACGACCGAGGCCTTGTCGGCGGCCGACATCGTCGAGCGCGGCGTGGCCGAAACCGACCCCCTGTGCAGCCAGTCGCTGGACTGCTTCAGTGCCTTGCTTGGCGGCTTTGCCGGCAATGTGGCGCTGACGCTGGGCGCGCGCGGCGGCCTCTACATCGGCGGCGGCATTGTGCCGCGCTTTGCCGACCGCTTCTTTGCGTCCCAGTTCCGCCAGCGCTTTGAGGCCAAGGGCCGCTTCCAGCCCTACCTGGCTTTGATCCCCACCGCGTTGATCACCGACACGCTGGCCGCGTTGGGCGGTGCGGCGCTG
>JBBQJN010000347.1:0-3314 GCA_038325945.1 Burkholderiales bacterium
GTTCAGCAGCCTGGCGCGCTGGCAGCGTGATCGGCTGGCGCGGGCCGGCGCAGCGAACAGCCGCTGAGCGGGCGCCCGGCGCGCCAGGCGCGCTGGCCGCAGCGCAGCCAACGCGGCTGAGAGGTTGAGAGGCCGCCCCAAATTTCCTCATCCCCCTCGGGGGGCCTGACGCGAAGCGGCAGGTCTGGGGGCGCTCACTTGGCGAACACCTGGCTCATGTCGGCAAAAGACTTGAACTCCAGCGCATTGCCCGATGGGTCGAGAAAAAACATCGTCGCCTGCTCACCCACTTCGCCCTTGAAGCGCAGATGCGGCTCGATGATGAACGGCGTGTCGGCGGCTTGAAGCTTCGCCGCCAGCGCCTGCCAATCGGCCATCGCCAGGATGGCGCCAAAGTGCCGCACCGGCACGGCGTCGCCGTCAACCTCGCCGGTGCTGGCCTGGCTGCACTCATCAGGCGCCAAGTGAGCCACCACCTGATGGCCGTGGAAGTTGAAATCAACCCAGCCCTCGGCGCTGCGGCCCTCGGGGCAGCCCAACAAATCACCGTAAAAGGCGCGGGCCTCGGCGATGTCGCGCACGGGGAAAGCAAGGTGAAACAGCGGCTGGCTCATGGGACGATCCGGTGGAGGGTGATGAATGTCGGTGACGGGCGTGACGGGCTGTGACGGGCCGTGACAGGCTGTGACAGGCGATCAGAAACGAATTCTGCCTGCCCTGCTGCGGCCGCACGGCCAAGGCTGACAATGCCCTTCAGCGCTGCGACAGCCGCTGCGCGCATCTCCTCAGCCACCTCAACGGCCTACCCGCCCAGCCCGCCTTGAACGACCCCAAGCCCGAAGCCTCACAGCGTGGCATCCAGAGCATCGAAGTCGGCGGCCAGTTGCTGCACGCGCTGGCCCATGCCGGCCGGCCGCTGCCGCTCAAAGACCTGGCCGCCGCCGCCGGCATGGCCGCGGCCAAGGCCCATCCCTATCTGGTGAGCTTCGGCAAGATCGGCCTGGTCGAGCAAGACCGCGCCAGCGGCCGCTACGGCCTGGGCCCGCTGGCGCTGCAACTGGGGCTGATGAGCCTGCAGCAGGCCGACCCGGTGCGCCTGGCCACGCCGGTGATGGAAGAGCTGGCACTGACCAGCGGCCACAGTGTGGCGATGGCGGTCTGGGGCAGCCATGGGCCCACCATCGTGCGGCTGGCCGAGTCACCGGCCGCCGTGCACGTGAACATGCGCCATGGCACGGTGTTCTCGATCACCGGCACCGCCTCGGGCCAGCTCTATGCCGCCTATCTGCCGGAGGCACTGGCGCGGCCCTTCTACGAGGCCGAGCGCCGCCTGGCCGGCCGTGGCGCCCTGCCCAGCTGGCCCCAGTTTGCCCAGAGCAGCCTGGCCGAAGTGCGCCAACAGGGCCTGGCCCGCGCCGATGGTGCGGTGGTGGCCGGCGTCAGCGCACTGGCCGCGCCGGTGTTTGATCATCGCGGGCAGATCGTGCTGGCACTCACCGCCATCGGCCCCACCGCCGCGCTCGACAGCCGCTGGGACGGCACGCTGGCGCAGCTGATGCGGCAAGCGGCGGCGGCGGTGTCGGCGCGGTTGGGGCACTTGAAAGCCGCCTGATCACCGGGCCGCCAGGCCGCCAGGCCGCCGGGCGACGACGTCGGCGCGGCTTCAGACCGGCGTGCGCCAGGGCTCGACGTGGGCCAGCAGCGCGTCGAGGCGGGCGATGTCGATCGGCTTGGTGATGCAATCCTTAAAGCCGGCGGCGCGCATGCGCTGCAGGTCGGCCGGCAGGGTTTGCGCCGTCAGCGCCACCACCGGAATCGCCCGTGTCGACGGATCGTCGCGCAATTGCGCCAACACCGCGTAACCGTCGGCATCGGGCAGGTGGATATCGAGCAGGATCAGGTCGGGCAGCGCCTGGCGCGCCAGCGCCAGCCCTGGGCCGGCTGCGGCCGCCGGCAGCAGGCGGATGTGCGCATGGCGTACGGCGATCTGCTCAACCAGCCGCAGGTTGGCCGGGTTGTCCTCGACATACAAAACGGTGCGGGGTGGCCGGAGCGCCGTGCTGCCCAAGGCGCTGGCCGGGCGCTGCTCTGCCGCGCTGGGCGGCGCACCCAGCGTGGCACCGGGCAGATCGACCCAAAAACAAGCGCCCTGGCCCGGCCGTCCGTCAACGCCGATGCTGCCGCCCATGGCCTCGACCAGCTGGCGGGCGATGTTCAAGCCCACGCCCGTGCCCTCGATCTCGCCAAACTCGGCGCCCAGCCGTTCGAAGGGCTCAAACAGCAGGAGCAATCGATTTGCTGCGATGCCGGCGCCGGTATCGGTGACGCTCAAGCGCACCCGGCCCTCGGGCTGGCGCGTCACCTGCAGCGTGATGCGGCCGCCGACCCGGTTGTATTTGACGGCGTTGGACATCAGGTTGAGCAGCACCTGGCGCAAACGCGTGCGGTCGGCCAGCAGCACCAGCTCGGCATCCGTGCCTTGGGCACCGTGGTCGCCGCATTCGCCGCATTCGCCGCTTTCGCCGCTCTCGCCGAGCCCGCCGCGCTCAATCTGCACGCTGCGGGCTTTGGCCAGCGGCGTCATCATGCGTACGCACTCGTCGAGCAGCTCACCCACCAGCAGGGGTTCGGGTGACAGCGTCAGCCGGCCCGACTCGATGCTGGCCAGGTCGAGCACCTCATTGATCAGGTTCAACAGATGGCGCCCGGCGCGCAGCATCTCGTCGATGAAGTCGCGGTGCTTGGGCGCCAGCTCGGTGTCGAGCGCCATCAGCTGGCTGAAGCCCAGGATGGCATTGAGCGGCGTACGCAGCTCGTGGCTCATGCGCGACAGGAACAGGCTCTTGGCGCAGTTGGCGCGCTCGGCCTCGTCGCGCGCCGTCACCAGTTGCACCGTGCGCTCCTGTACCTCGCGCTCAAGCTCGTCGCGGTGGCGCAGCAGCAGCTGCTCGGCCTGCTTGCGCGCGCCGAGGTCCTCGATGATGGCGTAGAAGCGCTGAGGCAGGCCGTCGCTGCCGCGCTCGCAGTGCACCGCGGTCGCCGCGCTCAGCACTGAGAGGTTGAGAGGCAATCCCATGGGCCCACGTAAGCCCGCAAAACGGCTCCAATCTAGGCGCAAAGCGGACCTGGGTTTGGGACCCAGGGAGCATTTGCAACGACGAGTGGGGCTTTTTTGCGGGCTTACCCGTAGGGCCGGGGTGGTCAAGGGCCCTGCGCGGCGTTGCATCGCTAGCTCGGACGTGAGTCCGAGCGTCGCGCTGCGCCTTGCTCAGGGCCCTTCACCACCCCGGCGTGGGCCCATGGGATTGCCTCTC
>JBBQJN010000348.1:0-3296 GCA_038325945.1 Burkholderiales bacterium
GATGTGGTTGGCAAAGGTGCTGGTGCCCATGTAGTGCAGGATCGGCTTGCCGCCGATCGAGAAGCGGCTGCTGCCGTCGGGCATCAGCCCCTTGCCTTGCGTGCTGCGGATGGCCTGGCAGAGGTTGGTCTTGCGCGACAGACAGAACTTGCAGTTGCGGCACTCGGGCGTGTAGAGCGGGATCACATGGTCGCCCGGCTTGAGCCAGGGCACGCCCGCGCCCACCTCGAGCACCACGCCGGCGCCCTCGTGGCCCAGGATGGCCGGGAACAGGCCCTCGGGGTCGGCGCCCGACAGCGTGTAGTAGTCGGTGTGGCAGATGCCGGTGGCCTTGATCTCGACCAGCACCTCGCCGTCGCGCGGGCCTTGCAGATCCACTTCTTCGATCGTCAGGGGGGCGCCTGCTTGCCAGGCGACGGCGGCTCGGGTTTTCATGCTGCAGGCTCCTTGGCTTGCTTCTCGATGGCGTCGATGAACATCGCGGCGACGTCGAAGCCGGTCTGTTTCATGATCTCCTGAAAGCCGGTCGGGCTGGTAACGTTGATTTCGGTCAGGCAGTCGCCGATCACGTCGAGGCCCACCAGCGACAGGCCGCGGCGGTTGAGGATCGGCCCCAGCGCGCTGGCGATCTCAAGATCACGCTCGCTCAGCGGCTGGGCCACGCCCTTGCCGCCCACCGCCAGGTTGCCGCGGATCTCGCTGCCCTGCGGAATGCGCGCCAGACTGAACGGCACCGGCTCGCCGCCGATCACCAGGATGCGCTTGTCGCCCTTGACGATGTCGGTCAGGTATTTCTGCACCATCACCGTCTGCGCGCCGCCCTGGTTGAGCGTTTCGCTGATGCTGCCCAGGTTCAGACCGTCGGGGCCGACGCGGAAGATGCCCATGCCGCCCATGCCGTCCAGCGGCTTGAGGATGATGTCCTGGTGCTCGGCATGAAAGGCGCGAATGGCGGCCTCGCTGCGCGTCACCAGCGTCGGCGTGATGAACTGCGCAAACTCCAGGATCGCCAGCTTCTCAGGGTGGTCGCGCAGTGCGGCGGGCTGGTTGAAGACGCGCGCACCCTCACGCTCGGCCTGGCTCAGCAGATGGGTGGCGTAAAAAAACTCGCTGTCGAAGGGTGGGTCCTTGCGCATCAGCACGGCGTCGACATCGGCCAGCACCAACTGGCCCTCGGCCACCACGTTGAACCAGGCTGATTCGTCACGCGTCAGCGTGATGGCGCGTGCACCGCGCGCCACCACGCGGCCGCCACGCACCCAGACCAGATCGGCGGTCTCGCAGGCCCAGATCTCATGACCTCGGCGCGCCGCCTCGCGCATCATCGAGTAAGTGGTGTCCTTGGTGGTCTTGAACGAGGCCAGCGGATCGGCAACAAACAGCAGCTTCATGGTGGGCAAGGCCATAGGCCAGAGGTTAAGCGGCCGGGCTTTGGGTTAGCGGCCGGGCCGCCAGTGTTGCACAGCCAGCGCCAGGCTGCCGGCCAGCACACCCCAGAAGGCCGAGCCGATGCCGGCCACGGACACGCCCGACAGCGTGACCAGAAAGGTCAGCGCGGCGGCACCGCATAACGCGGCCACCAGCGCCGGCCGGCCAGATAGGCCGCCACCATTACCAGCACCAGCAGCGGCGCGCTGCGCACCGACAACACGGCGTCAAGGCCAAAGCGCGTCAAGACACCGGCCAGCAAGGCCGCCGCCACCGCCAGTGGCAGCTTGTCCATCACGCGCTCGAACCAGCCGCTGCTGCCCGCGGCGATGATCAGCAGCGCACAGACCATGAAGGCGCCGGTGGCTTCGCCCAGGCTGACACCCTGGGTTGCCGCCAGCAGCGCCGCGCCGGGTGTGCTCCACGCGGTGAGCACCGGCATGCGGTAGCGCAGCGACAGCGCGCTGCAGCTGATGCCCATCGCCAGGCCCAGCGCCCACATCCATGACGCCGTCTGCGCTGGCGTGGCGCCCAGCGCCTGCGCGGCTTGGAAGACGATGGCCACCGGGCTGCTGTAGCCCACCAGCACGGCGACAAAGCCGGCCACCACGGCCGACATCGACAAGTCGGCCCACACTGCACGCAGACGCAAAGCCGCTCCCTGTTGCGCAGCGGGCGGCCGCGCCGCGGCCAGCAGAGCCGGCGCGCCGGCGGGCGCGGCTGAGTCGCGTCTTTGCGCACGCTTGGCGGCGATCTGCCAAGGTGCTGGCCGTGGCCGCGGCTCAAGCCGGCGCGGCAACAGCCGAAGAACCGCAGACACTGCCCTGACCCAGCCCATGTGCCGCCTTGTTGCCTACCTCGGAGACCCGGTCTACCTCGACAGCGTGGTCTGCGAGCCGCGGCATTCGTTGTTGCAGCAGTCGCTGAAGGCCGAGCAGGCGCGCACGGTGACCAACGGCGACGGCTTTGGCCTGGGCTGGTACGGCGAGCGCGAGGCGCCCGGCCTCTACCGTGAGGTGATGCCGGCCTGGTCCGACGAAAACCTGGCCGCGTTGTGCGCCACGGTGCGCTCGCCGCTGTTCTTCGCCCATGTGCGCGCGGCCACCGGCGGCGGTATCGCCCGCCACAACTGCCACCCGTTTGCCCATGGCCGCTGGCTATTCATGCACAACGGCCAGATCGGCGGCTTCGCCAGCGTGCGGCGCGCGCTGGAGGCGCTGTTGCCCGACGCGCTGTTCGCTGCGCGGCGCGGCGCTACCGATTCGGAGCTGCTGTTCTTGCTGGCGCTGGCGCGCATCGACGCCGGTGAGCCACCGCAGGTGGCGATGGCCGAGGTGCTGGCGGCCACGCAGGCGCTGATGGACCGCCAGGGCATCACCGAGCCGCTGCGCTTTGCTGCGGTGCTGTCAGACGGCCGGCAGCTGCTGGCCTTCCGCCATGCCAGCGACGGCCAGCCGCCCACGCTGTACCTGGGCCAGCATGCCCAGGGCGCCATCGTCGCATCGGAGCCGCTGGACGGCCAGCCCGAGCGCTGGCGCAGCGTGCCGGCCAACAGCTGGGTGCATGTCAGCCCCAAAGGCGCCACGCTGCACGCGTGAGCCAGCTGGGTATGCCGGGCACACGCCATCAGAAATGACGACGCCACCCGAAGGTGGCGTGGTGCTGCAGGCCCGCGTGACTGTCAGGCCGAGCGGCGGCGCAGCTTGCAACCCAGCAAGGCCAGCCCACCGAACATCAAGCCGTAGGTTGACGGCTCAGGCACCGCGCTGAGCAGCAATGTGGGCGGATTGGCTTGCCCTTTGCCCTGGAAGTACAGGAACGGGTTGGCGGCATCGGTGCGGGCCAGCGTGAAACCGTAGTTGGCGTGG